>NZ_JADPIU010000063.1:0-154010 GCF_023073075.1 Bradyrhizobium sp. 61
GCTGATCAATCTTCCAGGGCCGAAAATACTTGCTCATGGACGCAAATAGAATCAGACTCCCGACCAATTGAACAGGGACTACTCGGACAGGCTCCTAGAGCCCCGTTCCGATTGAATCGGAACGGGGCTCTAGATTCTAAGTTTGACGCGTTTTCTTTACGCGAACCGGTATCCACTTCGCTCGAAAACGCTCTAGAGCCTTCAGGCTGCGGTCTTTTCCGCGTCCTCGTCCTTGTAGAGGTCCTCGCGCGAGACCTTCTTCTCGGTCACGTTGGCGAGCTCGAGGATGAAGTCGACGACCTTGTCCTCGTAGATCGGTGCACGAAGCTGGGCCAGCGCCTGGGCGTTGCTGCGGTAATAGTCCCAGACTTCCTTCTCGCGGCCCGGCATCGAGCGAGCGCGCTCGATCACGGCGCGGCCGACCTCGTCGTCGGTCACGGTGATCTTGTTCTTCTCGCCGATCTCGGACAGCACGAGGCCGAGCCGGACGCGGCGGTCGGCGATCTTGCGGTACTCGTCCTTGGCCTTGTCTTCGGTGGTATCCTCGTCCGCGAAGGTCTTGCCGGCCGAATCCATCTCGGCCTTGACCGAGTTCCACATCAGATTGAACTCCTCGTCGACGAGCGACGGCGGCGCTTCGAAGCGATGCGCCTCGTCGAGGCGGTCGAGCAGCGCACGCTTGACGCGCTGGCGCGTCGCGCCGGCGAACTCGGCAGCCAGACGCTCGCGCGCGGCTTCCTTCAGCTTGTCCAGCGATTCGAGGCCCAGCGTCTTGGCGAACTCGTCATCGATCGCGACGTCCTGCGGCGCCTCGATCGAGGTCGCGGTGGTCTCGAACTCGGCCGGCTGGCCGGCGAGCTTGTCGTTCATGTAGTTCTTGGGGAACGACACTTTCAGCGTGCGCGTCTCGCCCGCGCCGATGCCGGTGAGCTGCTCCTCGAAGCCGGGGATGAAAGTATTGGAACCGATCGCGACCTGGATGCCCTCGCCGGTGCCGCCCTCGAAGACTTCGCCGTTGATGGTGCCCTTGAAGTTGATGGTGACGCGGTCGCCCGACTCGGCCTTGGCGCCCTCGGCCTTGGCCGCATAGCCGCGGTTGCTGTCGGCGATACGCTTGATGGCTTCGTCGACATCGGTGTCGGACACGTCAGCGACGGGCTTCTCGACCTGGAAGCTCTTGAAATCGGCGAGCGCAATCGCGGGCACCACTTCGATCGCGACCGTGTAGGTCAGATCGGTCTTGCCGTTGAGCAGCTCCTCGACCTCGGCCTGCTCGGTCGGCATGGTGATCTTCGGCTCGGTCGCGAGGCGGAAACCGCGATCGGAGAACAGCTGCGTGTTGGTGTCGCGGATGGTCTGGTCGATGGTCTCGGCCATCACCGAGCGGCCATAGACCTTCTTCAGGTGAGCGACCGGCACCTTGCCGGGGCGGAAGCCGTTGATGCGGACCTTGTCCTTGAGATCGACGAGTTTGGCACCAGCCTTGGCGTCGAGATCAGACGCGGGAACGCTGATCTTGAACTCGTGCTTCAAACCTTCCGAGAGGGTTTCTGTGACCTGCATGGCGTCCAATCTTCTTCTCGCTCGGCCCCGGCACGCATGCGTCGGGACGCTGTCATTAATCGAACCGGCGCAAGGCAAGACGCCTCAACGCCGGTGGTTCATCGGACCACTTCCGCCGGAAACACTCCGTGAGGAAGCAGCCCTTCGGTAATCCGTGCAAACGCTGAAAGCGCTTGGTGCGGGCGGAGGGACTCGAACCCCCACAACTTTCGTCACTGGAACCTAAATCCAGCGCGTCTACCAGTTCCGCCACGCCCGCGTGAATTTGCATCAAGACCGGCCGCGATGCCGCGGGCGGCCGGGCTTATAGCATGTGCCTGACTGTTCGCAGCAAAAAAATGGCCCGATAGAGTCAGGCTTTAAGTAGGCGCGACGGCTGGACTTATCCAGCGCTTCATGGTCCGCATCGAACCATGAAAACGCGGATCTCTGACCCGACCCGGCGTGAGGTTTTGGCCGGACTTGGAGCTGGACTTGGAGCCGGACTTGGAGCCTCCGCGGCCGGGCTGATCGCCGGCGGCGCAACCCCCGCTGTCACCGCCCAGCTCGCCCTGCAGGCAAGGCCGGCAACGCTGGCGCTCAGACCGGGTCAGCCGGCGACACCGATCTGGGAGCTCGCCGCCGTAAGCCATATCGGGAACGTCCGTCTCAAGCGAGGCGACCGCTGCGAGGTGGTCTTCCGGAACGACCTGCCTGTCCCGCTTGCGCCAGTCTGGTACGGCCTGAATGGCCCGGCCGGGGCCGACCCGTTGCGAGGGCGTACGCCGACTGCGCCGGATGTGACTGAAACCTCAATTGTTTCAATACCAAATGCAGGAACTCTGGCAGCCGACTTCCGTCTCTTCGAAGACGGTTTGAAGCTGCCCGCGCGCCCGCTTCCGATCATCGCCGGCGAGACAAATCGCGTCCCTGTCGACCGCGACGAGGTCCTGTTGATCGAGGAATGGCGGCTCCGGCCGGATGGGACCGCGCTTCCGCCCGGCCGCGCACCTGAGGGCAGGACACCGCTCTTTACCCTCAATGGCCGGACTTCATTCGAACTCTCAGCGGCGGCCGGCGAGCGGCTGCGGCTACGCTTTATCAACGGCTCGCAACGTTCTGTTCTGGCGATCAAATTGGAAGGCCACGAGGTCCAGGTGATGGCCCTGGACGGACAGCCGGCCGAGCCATTCCCGGCGCGCAACGGCGCCCTGGTGCTCGCCCCCGGCGCACGCGCCGACGCCTTCGTGGATGCGGCCACATCGGCCCCATTCCTGTTGCATGACGGCAAGGAGGCGCGCCAGGTCGGGAGCCTCACGATATCAGGCAAGCTCGAGCGGCGCGCGCCGCTGTTGCCGCCACAGCCGCTCCCCCTGAACGACCTCCCCGAGAAGCTCGACCTCAAAGGCGCCCTGCGGTTCGATGTCGCGCTCGGCGCGCCCGACGCCGGCTGGGCACGGCCTGCAAGCTTCTCCGTCTCCTCCAATCCCGTCTTCCGCGCCAGGGCCGGCCGCACCGTCGCGCTGGCCCTCAAGAACCCCGGACCGGCCACGACCGTGTTTCACCTGCACGGCCATCATTTCCGCCTGCTCGACAAGCTCGACGACGGCTGGAAGCCCTACTGGCTCGACACGCTCGCAATCGAGCCGGGCCAAACCCAGCGCGTCGCGTTCGCGGCGACCTCACCCGGACCCTGGCTGATCGAATCCGTCGTGACCGACTGGGCCGCGCCACGGCTGGTGCGCTGGTATGGGGTGGAGTGAGCGACTACCGCCGCGTCCAGAGGTAGCGAGCGTCAGGCTCCCGCTCCTCGTTCCGCGCCCCGTCGGTTTGTTCAACCGGTGCGAACCCGCGCGTCTCATAGAAGCGCCGCGCCGGCGCGTTGCGCTGGAAGGTCCAGAGCTCCAGCCGGTCGCTGGCCCGCTTGGCGACATCAAGGAGTTCTGTGCCGACGCCGCGCCCCCCGTGCGACGGGCAGTACATAGAGCTGCTCAACCCAACCTTCGTGGAAGGCGATGATCCCGCTCAGGACGTCATCATCGAACCGCCCCCACACACGGCACGTCGTGAATACGCGCTCGCGGTAGAACCAGCGGTCCTCATCGGGCGTGTGCAGCCCAACGAGCCACGGCATCGCCTGGTCGAACGCAATCCGATGGACCTGCGCGGCCTCGCCCATATCGGTGAGTGCGAGCAGCCTGAGCACTAATACTCCACCCCGAGCGCATTATAGATCCGCCGGTGCACGGCCGGCAGCGTCTCGGTCAGGTCCTCCGCGATCAGGCCGGGCCCCGCCTCGCTTCCCGCCTCGCCATGCATCCAGACGCCGATGCTGGCGGCTTCGAAGGCCGGCACGCCCTGCGCCAGAAGTCCTGCGATGATGCCGGCGAGCACGTCGCCGGCGCCGGCGGTGGCGAGCCAGGGCGGCGCGTTGGCGGCGATGGTGGCGCGCCCGTCGGGCGCGGCGATGGTGGTATCCGGCCCCTTCAGCAGCACGACCGCACCACAGCGCTCGGCGGCGGCGCGGACTCGCTCCAGCTTCGAGCGGCCCGGATGTTTGTTGCTGAGGTCGGAGAACAGGCGCGGAAATTCACCCTCGTGCGGCGTCATCACGACCGCACTGTCCTCAGAGGACTTGATCGATTCAAACAGCCGCTCGGGGTTTGCGGCAAAGCTCGTCAGCGCATCCGCGTCCAGCACCAGATGCCGCTGCGCGTGAAGCGCCGTGTGGACCAGATCGCAGGTGCGATCGCCGACGCCCGCGCCGGGTCCGATCAGGCAGGTGTTGTAGCGTTTGTCGCCGAGCAACGCGCCGAATTCGACCGCTGTGTCGCAGGCGCGAACCATCACCGCGGTGAGCGCGCTGGCATTGATCGCGAGCGCATCGCGCGGGGTCGCCAGCGTCACGAGGCCCGCTCCGGCCCGCAAAGCCCCACGGGCGGCGAGCCGCGCCGCGCCGGTCGCGGCGGCATCGCCCGAGACCGCCAGCACGTGGCCCCGTGCGTATTTATGGCCGTCGATGCGCGGCACCGGAAAGGCGGTGCCCCAGAAATCCGGATCGTTCTCGAAGGTCCGCGGCGCGATCTCGTCCAGCACCTGTGCGTCGATGCCGATGTCGGCGACGCGCACGTGGCCGCAATGCATCCGGCCGGGCAGCAGCAAATGCGCCGGCTTCTTGCGGAAGAAGGTGACGGTCTCGGTGGCGTTCACCGCCGCACCCATCACAGCTGCGCTGGTGCCGTTGATGCCGCTCGGCAGGTCGACCGCGAGCACCGGGGCGCCGTTGGCGTTGATCGCTTCGATCATCGCATGCGCCTCGCCGTCGACCGGGCGACTGAGGCCCGCGCCGAACAGCGCATCGATGATCAGCGCGGGCTTGCCGATCGCCTGCGGATTGAACGGCAGCACCGGGTGCTTCCAGCCGCGCGCCGCGGAGGCCGCGTCACCCTGGAGCTGGTCGCGCTCGCACATCAGGATCACCGAGACGTCGCGCCCTTGCGCGGCGAGCTCCGCGGCTGCGACAAAACCGTCGCCGCCATTGTTGCCGGGACCGGCCACGATCAGGATCGGCCCCTCCTCCACCAGCGCATTGGCGGCCTCCGCGACCGCCTGCCCCGCGCTGAGCATCAGCTTGAAGCCGGGCGTGCCTGCCGCAATACTGAGCTGGTCGGCGCGCTGCATTTCAGCGTTGGTCAGAACTTCCATGCCACTTCCCTGGTCCAAACGCCTTTTCAACAGGCACGCTCCGTACCGACCCACCCCGCAGAACAACGATTTGCACAGATATTGAACCGATTGCCTATTTCGTAGTCTGCGGTATTTTGAGCCAGTCGGCTCCACCTATCAGAGATGCGCGTTAAAAGGCTGATAACGCTCCAATAATCAGGGCATTTGCAACTTGGCATAGACCCTGCTTTCGAGGAAGCCGCTTCGGTTCGTCGTGCTCACTGGCAATCTATCAGGGTGTGGCCGGCCGTTGTTGCCGGGCTGGTCAGGCATCCCGGCATAGCGAAGACAAGATCGTGCGTTAAGAAAAGCGCATCCTGACGAAGACGTTGCTATTTGATCGAAAGGCCGGGAGGCGCGCAGTGAAGAAAATCGAAGCCATCATCAAGCCATTCAAGCTCGACGAGGTGAAGGAAGCGCTTCAGGAAGTCGGCCTGCAAGGCATCACCGTGACCGAGGCCAAGGGCTTTGGCCGGCAGAAGGGCCACGCCGAGCTTTACCGCGGCGCAGAATACATCGTCGATTTCCTCCCCAAGGTGAAGATCGAGATCGTGATCGGCGACGATCTGGTCGAGCGCGCTATCGACGCGATCCGCCGCGCCGCGCAGACCGGGCGCATCGGCGACGGCAAGATTTTCGTCTCCAATATCGAAGAGGCGATCCGCATCCGGACCGGCGAATCCGGGCTGGACGCTATCTGAGCCGGGTGCTATCCCGCATTTTGCGACACTCCGACAAGAAAAAGGCTGCTTCGGCGGCCTGATTTTGTTTGTGCGCTCGCGCGCGAACTCGCCAAAAGCGAGAACAATCTTGCTCACCTGGAAACCGACCCGCAGAGCCAAAAGGGGTATGCATGAAGACCGCCAAAGACGTCCTGAAATCGATCAAGGACAACGACGTCAAATACGTCGACCTGCGCTTCACCGATCCGCGCGGCAAGTGGCAGCACGTGACGTTCGACATCAGCATGATCGATGAGGACATTTTCGCCGAAGGGACGATGTTCGACGGCTCCTCGATCGCCGGCTGGAAGGCGATCAACGAGTCCGACATGTGCCTGATGCCGGATCCGGTGACCGCGACGATCGACCCGTTCTTCGCCGAGACCACCATGGTCATCACCTGCGACGTGCTCGAGCCGACCACCGGCGAGCCCTACAACCGCGACCCCCGCGGCATCGCCAAGAAGGCCGAGGCCATGCTGAAGTCGATGGGCGTGGGCGACAGCGTGTTCGTCGGCCCCGAGGCCGAGTTCTTCGTGTTCGACGACGTGCGCTTCTCCGCCAACCCCTACAACACCGGCTTCCGTCTCGACTCCTCGGAGCTGCCGACCAACTCCGACACCGAATATGAAGGCGGCAATCTCGGCCACCGCGTCCGCACCAAGGGCGGCTACTTCCCGGTGCCGCCGCAGGACTCCGTGCAGGACATGCGCTCCGAAATGCTCGGCGCCATGGCCAAGATGGGCGTCAAGGTCGAGAAGCATCACCACGAAGTCGCGTCCGCCCAGCACGAGCTCGGCATGAAGTTCGACACGCTGACGCTGATGGCCGACCACATGCAGATCTACAAGTACTGCATCCACCAGGTCGCGCACATCTACGGCAAGACCGCCACCTTCATGCCGAAGCCGGTCTATGGCGACAACGGCTCGGGCATGCACGTGCACCAGTCGATCTGGAAGGACGGCAAGCCGGTGTTCGCCGGCAACAAGTACGCCGACCTGTCGGAGACCTGCCTCCACTACATCGGCGGCATCATCAAGCACGCCAAGGCGATCAACGCCTTCACCAACCCGTCGACCAACTCCTACAAGCGCCTGGTCCCGGGCTATGAGGCTCCCGTGCTGCTCGCCTACTCCGCGCGCAACCGCTCGGCCTCCTGCCGCATCCCCTACACCGCTTCGCCGAAGGCCAAGCGTGTCGAGGTGCGCTTCCCCGATCCGCTCGCCAATCCCTATCTCGGCTTCGCCGCGATGCTGATGGCCGGCCTCGACGGCATCAAGAACAAGATCGATCCGGGTCCGGCGATGGACAAGGACCTCTACGATCTGCCGAAGGAAGAGCTGAAGCAGATCCCGACGGTGTGCGGCTCGCTCCGCGAGGCGCTCGAAAACCTCGACAAGGACCGCGGCTTCCTCAAGAACGGCGGCGTGTTCGACGACGACTTCATCGACAGCTACATCGAGCTGAAGATGACCGAGGTCGAGCGCTTCGAAATGACCCCGCACCCGGTCGAGTTCGACATGTACTATTCGGGCTAAGCGGCCCAAACTCTCTGCGACAAGCAAAAGGCGCTCCGCGAGGAGCGCCTTTTCGTTTTGGGGAGTCGCAGGGTGGATTACGCTAACCCACCCTGCAGGACACGACGCGCCCAATCACCACGTTGCAGTGAAGGCGCGCTGGAGCTCGGCCGGAGCCGTAACCCCGCCCGCGATCAGCAATTGAGTGAGAACACGGGCCTTCTGCGGATTGAGGTCCTCGGACACGACGAACCCGTTCTTGTCGTCGTCAACCTCGACATTCCGGGTGACGAAGCCGGATCGGACCCGCGTCGAGCGGACGACGATGACGCCCTTCTTCGCCGCCGCTTCGAGCGCATCGAGGGCCTGCTTCGACGTGTTGCCGTCGCCGACGCCGGCCAGCACGATGCCCTTGGCGCCGTGCGAAATGGCGTCCTCGATCGGAACGGCGTCCATGTTGGCATGCGAGTAGACGATCTCGACGCGCGGCAATTGCTCGCCCGCCGGGAGCGGATAGGTCGTGCGCTTGCCGGCGGCCTGGGTCATGAAACGGATGCCGCCGGCGGTGTCGACATAGCCGATCGGGCCGTCATTGGGGGAGCTGAACGTCTCGATGCTCGTGGTGTTGGTCTTGGTGATCGAGCGGGCGCTTTGGATCTTGTCGTTCAGCACGGCCATCACGCCGCGGCCGCGAGAGCGCGGATCGGCCGCCACCTGCACCGCTTCGTACAGATTGCCGGGGCCGTCCGCACTCACCGCCGTGGCCGGACGCATCGAACCGACGATCACCACCGGCTTGTCGCCGCGCACGACATTGTCGAGAAAGAACGCGGTCTCCTCGAGCGTATCCGTGCCGTGGGTGATGAGGATTCCATCGGCTTCATTCTTGTCGAAGGCGTCCTGGATGCGGCGGGCCAGGGCAAACCAGACCTTGTCGTTCATGTCCTGGGATCCGATCGACGAAATCTGCTCAGCATTCAGCTTCGCGAGCTTGTCCAGGCCCGGTACCGACTGCATCAACTGCTCCCCGGTGATCTGGCCGGATTTGTACGCGCCGGTCGCGCGCGTGTCGGCCTGGCCTGCGATGGTGCCTCCCGTCGCAAGCACGAGAATGCGCGGCAGGCCGGCCGCCGTCGCGTCCTTGCCCGGCTCTGCGGCCTGCGCCGCATCGATCCTCCACGACCAAAGTGCGAGGACGACCAGCGGAACGGTGAGCATCAATGTCCGATTTCGGCGGCGGCTTGCTGGTCTGGCGGCATGCTTCGTCATCGAATTTTCCTCCCGTTTAAGTTGGGATCAATATTCGACACCTCCATTTGGGCCGAAGATGGGTCATCCTGCCGCTGATGGCTACGGGTTGTCGCGCCGAGGCACAAAATGGTCGAGCAGGCCCGTCGGCAGCGGAAAGACGATGGTCGACGACCGTTCGCCCGCGATGTCGTGCAGGGCCGCGAAATAACGTAGCTGCATCGCCTGAGGCTCCTGCGCGAGAATCCGGCCGGCCTCGACGAGCTTTTCGGCAGCCTGCTGCTCGCCCATCGCATTGATCACCTTGGCCCGTCGTAACCGCTCCGCCTCGGCCTGTTTGGCAATCGCGCGCACCATGGTTTCATTGAGATCGACGTCCTTGATCTCGATGCCGGTGACCTTGATGCCCCAGACGTCGGTCTGCTTGTCGAGGATCTCCTGGATGTCCGCGTTCAACCTGTCGCGCTCGGCGAGCATCTCGTCGAGCTCGTGCTTGCCGAGCACCGAGCGCAACGTGGTCTGGGCGAGCTGGCTGGTGGCGGCCATGTAATCGCCGACCTTGATGATGGCCCGTTCGGGGTCGACGATGCGGAAGTACAGAACGGCGTTGACCTTGACGGAGACGTTGTCCCGCGAAATCACGTCCTGCGGCGGCACGACCTGCACCATCACCCGCAGATCCACCTTCACGAGTTGCTGCACGATCGGAATGAGGATGATGAGGCCCGGACCCTTCACGCCGGTAAAGCGGCCGAGCGTAAAGATGACGCCACGCTCGTATTCGCGCAGGATTCGAATAGCCTGGGACAGGAACATGATGACAAGCAACGCAAGCGCCGCATAGGTCAGATATTCCAGCATCATGATGTACCTCCCTCGCCTGTTGGTGCGCGCCGTATCAGCAGCGTCAGGTCGACGATGTTGGCGACTTCGACCGTCTCTCCGGGCTTGAACGTTTCGGCGCCGCGCGCCTGCCAGCGCTCACCATGGGCGAAGACATGACCTTCGTTCCCATTCCAGTCGAGAACCTCGGCGGGCAAGCCTCGCATGGCCTGCGCGCCGACCAGTGCAGGAGCCCTGCCGACGCGCCGAAGCGAACCGAGCACGACGAGCGCAAAGCCGGCGAACACTGCTGCGGTGATGCCGATCACCCACCACGACAGGTGGTAGCCCGGCGCCTCGCCCCTGAAAAGCATCAGCGCTCCCAGCACGAACGCGATGATCCCTCCGAGCCCGATTACCACGGTCGGGTTGAAGGCTTCGATGGTGAGAAGCACGAGTCCAACCAGCATCAGGGCGAGGCCGGCATAATTGATCGGCAGCAGATTGAGCGCATAGAGGCCGATCAGCAGGCAGATCGCGCCGACGACTCCGGGGGCGACGGCTCCAGGAGACATGAACTCGAAGATCAAGCCGTAGATGCCGACCATCAGGAGAATGAACGCCACGTTCGGATCGGTGATGACCGCCAGGAAGCGGGATATCGGTCCGGGATCGATGGCTTCGACGACGGCATCCTTCGTCACCAGGCGTTGCGTCTTGCCGCCTGCAACCTCGACCACGCGACCATCGATCTGCCTCAGCAATTCAGCCTGATCGCGCGCGACGAGATCGATGGCATGAGCCTCTAGCGCGGCGTTCGCAGAGAGCGTGGCAGCCTCACGGACCGCCTTCTCCGCCCAGTCGACATTGCGGTTGCGCAGCTCCGCAAGGCTGCGGATGAAGGCAACCGCGTCGTTGGTCGCCTTGGCCGTCATGGCATCCTTGGGCTGATCCTTGGACTCGCTCTGCTGGTCACCGTCCTTCTTGTCCTTGCCGCCCTTGTCCGCCGGTCCGCTCGGAAGACCCGGCAGCGGCCCGCCGATCTGCACCGGCGTCGCGGCGCCAATATTGGTGCCCGGCGCCATCGCCGCGATGTGGGTCGCATAAAGGATATAGGTCCCCGCGCTCGCCGCGTGGGCGCCGGAGGGCGCGACGTAACCGACGACAGGGATCGGCGAGGCCAGCACATCCGCGATGATCTCGCGCATGCTGGAATTGAGGCCGCCGGGCGTATTCAGTCTCAGAAGCACGACCTCGGCACGCCGTTCGCTTGCCTTGGCCAAAGCCTCCTTGACGTAGCTCGCCGACGCAGGGCCGATGGCTCCGTCGATCGAAACGATCAATGCAAGACGGCCGTTCTCCTCCGCTGAGCTGGGAAGGAGGCAGCAGATCAAAGCCACGACGCCAATCGCCGCAACGAGGGCCGCCTTCATGGTCTGCACGGCAGGGCTCCCTTGCAGAACATATGGTGCGCGTCTTGCGAACCTCAATGCGGCCGCGTGCAGGCCATGATCGTGATTGTGCGATGCAATGGAGATCGCCCCGCAGATCGATTGAGCACAGGGCGGTGGCGAACCATGCCTTGGGCTGGTCCGCCCGCGCACGCTGCGCTGCTACGGCCGCGGGACCCGCACGCCATCCGCGCCGATCGTGCCGAACATACCGGCGATGATCTCAGGCGTCGGCTGCATGCCGCCGAGCGACCAGTGCGCCGGCTCCTGCTCCTCGATCCTGACCCAGACGTTGCGGCGGAAATCCGGGTTGCCCTGCCCTTCGACCTCGACCAAGAGATCGGTGACGCGTTCGAGCAAGGTCTTCTTTTGCGCGGCATCCAGGATGCCGCGGACGGTGGAAATGGTGACGTAAGGCATGTCTCTCTCCAATCATGTCGTGTGACGACGGCACGAGACTGGACCTGACAGCGCCGGCAAGGCAGTGGCGGATAAGACAGAGATCGGGCAATTTCCGCCACCCAGCCCCGCGCCGATCGGCTAGGATCGCCGCGCCTGTCCTGGAGGTCTCATGAAGCTCGCAATTCTGGCGCTGGAAGGCTGTATGCATTCGGCGATCGCCGGGGTCGCCGACATCCTGTCGCTCGCCAATCACGTGATGCAGCAGAGCGGTGCGAAAACGCGCTTCGCCTGGGAGGTGCTTTCGCTCGACGGCAAGCCGGTGCGCGCCGGCGGCGGCCAGATGGTCGCCGTCGATGGCGCGGTCGGCAAACGCGGCCGCTTCGACGCGATCCTCGTCCCCGGCAACCTCGTCGATCACGTCACGGCGGAACGCCTGCAACCGCAATATGCCCGCGCCGGCGCCTGGCTTCGGCAGCAGCATGCGAGCGGCCGGCTGATCGGCGCGTTCTGCAGCGGCGTGTTCCTGCTTGCAGGCAGCGGCCTGCTCGACCACCGCCGCGCCACCATCACCTGGTGGCTGCAAGGCGAGCTGCGGCAGCGCCATCCCACCATCGACCTCGCCGCCGACGCCGTCATCACGGTCGCGGACCGCATCGTCTGCGCGGCCGGACCGATGTCGTGGGTCGACCTCCTGCTCAGGCTGATCGAGATGGTCGACGGCAAGGCGATTGCAAAGCTCTGTGCGGACTACGTCGTCATCGACACCGCGCAACGCACCCAGTCGATCTTCATGCCCGTCGGCTATTTGCTGTCGCAGGACCCGCTGCTGACCCGGGCCGACCTCCTGGTTCGCCGCACCGGCAAGAGCCCGATGACGGTCAAGCGCCTCGCCGATGCACTCGGCCTCAGCGAGCGCACGCTGAACCGGAAGTTCCAGGAGCTCACGCGCGAGCCGCCGCAAGCCTTCATCATGCGCCGCCGCGTCGAGCACGCGCGCACGCTGCTGGAGACGACGGCGCAGCCGATCAAGACCATCGCACGCACGGCCGGCTACGAGGACGAGAGCAGCTTTCGCAAGGCGTTCCGCAAGCTGACACTGATGTCGCCGCAAGCCTATCGCGCGCGACGGATGGAGCGGACGGCGTAAGCTGCGAAACCAAGGCGCCGTTCAGTCGAGGGCTGCGAGCGAGCTTCTTGTTACGCCGCCGCACGCTGGCGCACGACCATCGCCTCGCCGAACGCCTCGAACAGCTTGCGGTTGATCGGATTGCGCTGCGGGTCGTATTCGGCGTGCCATTGTACGCCGAGCGCGAAGGTCGGGGCTTCCGCGATGCGGATCGCCTCGATGGTGCCGTCCTCGGCGACGCCCTCGATCAGCACGCGCTTGCCGGGATCGAGAATGCCCTGGCCATGCAGCGAATTGACCCTGATCTTCTCGCAGCCGAGCAGTTTTGCGAACGCGCCGCCCGGCGTAAGGTCGACGTCGTGACGGTCGGCGAACACCACGGTCGGATCGGGATGAATCTCGCCGTTCTCGAGCCTGGGCATGCGGTGGTTCATGCGGCCGGGGATTTCGCGGATCTCCGGATGCAGCGAGCCGCCGAAGGCGACGTTCATCTCCTGGAGGCCCCGGCAGATGCCGAACAGCGGAATGCCACGGGACACGCAAGCGACCGAAAGCGCCAGCGCCACCTCGTCGCGGTGGATGTCGTAGGGCTCGTGCCGCTCGCACGGATCGACATTGAAACGGGTCGGATGGACGTTGGCGCGGGCGCCGGTGAGCACGATTCCGTCGACCACGTCGAGCAGCGCGCCGATATCGGTGATGTCGGGCGCTCCCGCAAACATCATCGGCAGGCCGCCGGAAACCTCGGCCACAGCGCGCAAATTGCGCTCGCCGACCATCTGGACCTGAAATCGATTTTCGACGCGATGGGCGTTCCCGATCACGCCGACGACCGGCTTTCTCATCTCCCGTTCCGACCTCCCGCGTAAGAAGATTCTCCAAACATGCCCTCGGGATGGAACAAATTCAACAGAAGGGATCGCGGGACGGCAATGCTATTTTCGCGCAAATGCCTCCCGGGCCTCGGTTGTCCCCACGACGGGCAGGCCGGCGGCCTTCAGCGCGGTTGCCGCCGGATCGTCCGGCGTGGCCAGCCAGGGCAGTTTCGCCTCGATTCCGCGCGTCACGGGCTCCCCGAGCACCCCGCCGAAATCGATCGGCCAAAACCCGTTGGGCACTACCTCGGCGGTGAGGGCACGGACGGCGTAGCCATCGCCCAGAACCGCATCCGCATGGTCGCCGGCGACAAGGCGCGCGGTCTCGGGGTCTTTGGGATCGCCAAAGCTCACGAGCACTGGGATCAGCTCCCCCTGCACCGGGACCATGCCGGCCTGCCGGCTGATATCGTTGAACGAGACGCGGTTGCCGCGCGCGGCGCCATAGGCACGGAGCGCGACATAGTTGATGTCGTCGAGGTCGAGCTTGCCGCCCTGCTGATGCGCCAGCAATGCCACCAGGTTCTTGCCTTTGCCGCCGTCTTGGCCGAGATCGACGAACACGGCCTCCCCGCGCATCGTGGTGCGGCCGCCGCGGTTATAGTTGCGGTCAGGCACCACAGCGAGAACACCGGACCCCGTCTTGATCCCGTCAGGCGTCGTCACCTCGACCGTGAGGCGGTATTTGTGGCCGGGCCGGTTGATCCGGATCTGGTCGCCGATCACGATCACGGCCAGAAGCCCCAGCAGACCGGCCCACTTGCTGATGAAACTCAAACGCCCCCCACCTGTTTTCTCCTCATCGCTCTGCACCGTTCGCGCGACAGCGTCAAACCAGCGCGTTGACGCGGTCTTGATCGGAAGCGCGTTTGTCGAAAGAGTGCCCCGCCCGCAGCCGCCGAAAAGGACATGATGTGACCATCCTCGCAGACCAACGCCCCACGACCCGCACCGATCTGGCTTGGGCAATTTCGGTCGGCGGCATCGGTGTCGTGCTGTTTACGGCGATGCTGGTCTTCACTTGGTATTTTGCGACCACGCTGCTGCTGATCTTCACCGGCATGCTGCTCGGCGTCGGCCTCAACGCGCTGACCAACGCGCTCGGCCGCCGCGTGCACTTGCCGCATCCGGTCCGGCTCGCGATCGTCTGCGTCGTGCTTGCGGTGCTGCTCGCAGGCGTCGCCTATCTCGGCGGCGCCACCATCGCCGAGCAGGCCTCGCTGCTGAGCAAGACCATCAAGTCGCAGATCGGCAACGTGAAGAGCTTCCTGGACAACCACGGGATCGACACCAGCTTCTTCGATCTCGGCAGCGCTGCGTCCGACACTTCGGCCAATCCACCATCGGACTCGACACCCTCGCCAGCAGCACCCCCGCGCGGTTCCTTGCCCGGCGCCGGCGCGCTGGCCTCCAGCGGTGGCGCGATCGTGAGCCAGACCTTCAAGCTCCTGCTCGGCACCATCCACGGCGTGGGAAACATCTTCATCGTGCTGTTCCTGGGGCTGTCCTTCGCCGCCCAGCCCGGCGTCTATCACGACGGCCTGTTGTTCCTGGCGCCGGCGAGGCATCGCACCCGCGTCACCCTGATCATCGACGGCATCAGCGAGACGCTGGAACGCTGGCTGATCGCGCAGATCGTCGTGATGATTGCGGTTGGCATCGTGACCTGGATCGGGCTTGCCATCATCGGCATTCCCGGCTCGTTCATCCTGGGCATTCAGGCGGGCCTGCTCGCCTTCATTCCGACCGTCGGCGCCATCATTGCCGGCGTCGTCGTGGTGCTCGCGAGCCTCGCCTCGGGCTGGATTCCGGCGCTGTCGGCCTTCCTCCTCTTCATGGGCGTGCACGCGATGGAGAGCTATGTGCTGACGCCGATCCTGCAGCGGCAGGCGCTCGACATCCCGCCGGCCACGCTGTTTGCGTTCCAGATCCTGCTCGGCGTCGTGTTCGGCATCTGGGGCCTGGCGCTGGCGCTGCCACTGGTCGCCATCGCCAAGGTCATGATCGACCATTTCAAGACGTATGAGGCGCCGCCCCTGGCAGCATGATCCGGAAAAGTGCGCAGCGGTTTTCCGAAAAGATCATGCTCAGGCGACGAGGCGGCGTAAGGCGTCGTGAAGCAGCTCAGGTCGTCAGCACGGTCTCGGTGTGCTCGACCTCCGGGGGCGAAGCAAAGTACTGGCCGACGAGGCCGCGCCATTCGGTGAAATTCTCCGAGCCGCGGAAATCGACGGTGTGGTTCTCCAGCGTCGCCCACTTCACCATCAGCCGGTAGCGCTGCGGCTTCTCGATCGACTTGTGCAGCTCGAAGCCGTGAAAGCCCTTCGAACCGCCGAAGGCGGCTTTGGCCTTGGCGACGGCCGCCTCAAAGTCCTTCTCGCTGCCCGGCTTGACGTCGATTTGCGCGATCTCGGTGATCATCGGTTTCCACCCTGTTTGTTTGATGGGTGTGTCTACCGTAGACCGCAACGAAGAAAAAGGCACCGAATCGGCGCCCTGACCGGTCAAAAATGCGTGCTCTCATGCCAACAGCAGAGCGGTGCCTGCCACGATGAGCGCGCAACCGATGAACAGCGCGAGCGGCCAGTAGCTACGGCTTTGCGTGTAGCGCCCCTGCGCGCGGCGCTCGGTGATCAGCGCGCGCTCGTATTCATCCGCGGTGGAGAACACGCAGGCGAAGCCGCCTCGTGTCGAGGCCGCAGCGGCTTCGAGCGACATCAGGGCAGCCTGCGGGTTCTGTCGACGGATCGATTCCATGACCGCAATGGTAGGGATCGAATGGTAAACAGCGGATTACCGAAGGCGCCTCCTGAGGCGCCTCTTGGCTTCAGGCGGTGGCCGGACGCGCCTGCGGCGCACCAACCCGCGCCGCGCTCTGGCGACGCCAGTTCTCCAGCGACAGCGGCAGCTCCTCCGCCGCCTCGACGCGGTTACGACCGCCGCGCTTGGCCTGGTAGAGCGCTGTGTCGGCCGAGGCCAGCAACACCTCGAGCTCGGTGCCGGCCGGACCGCCGGCAACGCCGATGCTGACGGTGGTGTCGACCGGGCCCTCATCGACCACGACGCCGGAGGTCTCGAACGCCTCGCGCACGCGCTCGGCAACCAGCACGCCCTCCTCCAGCGAACACGGCAGCAGGGCGGCGAACTCCTCGCCGCCGATGCGGCCCGACATATCGGTCATGCGCAGGTTGCTGACGACGACGGTCGAGAACAGTTTCAGCATCTCGTCGCCGGCAGGATGGCCGAAGCGGTCGTTGATCGACTTGAAGTGGTCGATGTCGAAGATCATCACGGTCACGGGACGACCGGCCTTGGCCTCGCGCTCGATCACGCGCCCGCAGGCTTCCGAGAAGCCGCGGCGGTTGAGCATGCCGGTCAGGGGATCGGTAGACGCGGCGGTCCGGTGCGCCGTCACCGTGCGCTCCGACACCAGCATGAAGATCACGAACACGGTGCCGACGGCATAGAGGATGAGCTCGACCGCAAACACAGTGACCCAGATGCTGCCGGAGAAGCCGGCATCGTTCGGACGCAGGAAGCTGCCGAGCACGATCGGCAGCATCAGCACGCAGCCGTGCATCACCGGCACCACGAAGGCCGGCCAGCGCCGTTGCAGGCTCTTGCGCCGCTCAACCCAGAGCTCGCTCGCGGTCAGCGCCGCATAGACCGAGACGATGCCGGCGCCGACGATCATACGCAGCATTGACGCGGCGGGATCAAGCAGCGTCACGGCGGCGGCCCAGGCCAGCGCGCCGACGAGGAGCCCCGGCCAGTTCGGCTTGCGGCCGTGGAAGACGCGCGCCGCATTCCACACCATGCCGCAGGCGACGAAGCCGACCGCGTTCAGCGCAAGGTAAAGATGCGGGCCGAGCTTCTCGCCGGCCGCGGTCCATAACGCGACGGACGCTGCGCCGAGCAGATACGCGGTGCCCCACCATTTCAGCGCGGGGCTGTTCTCCTGCGTGCCGAAAAACACCATCATGGCGCCGAGCAGTGCGGCAACCATGGTGGCGACCAAATAGAGCGTGATGCTATCGAGCGACATCATGTCGGCCCCCTTCTAGACATAGCAAGTTACGCGATCGGCCCAGCCGACTTGCGCGCCCTTCCAGATGCGACGCTATGTCCCGCGAGTTCCATTCAGGTTTTCATGCGGGGCCAAGTTTTCGGGAAACACGTCATCAATTTGCATACAAACGAACAACAAAAAGGGCGCTGAAATCAGCGCCCTTTTGCATCTCATTGAAGCCGCTTTCGCGGCGAATGTGACCGAAGCGATTAACGCTTCGAGAACTGGAAGGACCGGCGGGCCTTGGCCTTGCCGTACTTCTTGCGCTCGACCACGCGGGAGTCGCGGGTCAGGAAGCCGCCCTTCTTGAGCACGGTGCGCAGCTCCGGCTCGAAATAGGTGAGCGCCTTGGAGATGCCGTGACGGACGGCACCGGCCTGGCCGGACAGACCGCCTCCGGCGACGGTGCAGATCACGTCGTACTGGCCGGAACGCGCGGCCACCGAGAACGGCTGCTCGATCATCATGCGCAGCACGGGACGGGCGAAATAGACCTCGACCTCGCGCGAATTGACCGTGACCTTGCCGGCGCCCGGCTTGATCCAGACGCGGGCGACCGCGTCCTTGCGCTTGCCGGTGGCATAGGCGCGGTTGAACTTGTCGACCTTCTTCTCGTGCTTGGGCGCGTCGGGCGCGACCGCGGTCTTGAGCTGCGAGAGCTGGTCGAGCGACTGAATGGATTCGGCCATGTTATGCGGCCCTCGTGTTCTTGCGGTTCAACTTGGCGATGTCGATCTTCTCGGGCGTCTGGGCCTCGTGCGGATGATCGGCGCCGCCATAGACGCGGAGGTTGCCCATCTGGACGCGACCGAGCGGACCACGCGGGATCATGCGCTCGACGGCCTTCTCGAGCACGCGCTCGGGATGCTTGCCCTCGAGGATCTGGCGCGCGGTGCGCTCCTTGACGTGGCCGACGTAACCGGTGTGCTTGTAGTAGGTCTTCTGCTCGCGCTTGCGACCGGTGAGGACCGCATGCTGCGCGTTGATGATGATGACGTTGTCGCCGCAATCAACGTGCGGGGTGTAGGTCGGGAGGTGCTTGCCGCGCAGGCGCATGGCGACGATGGTGGCGAGACGGCCGACAACCAGACCCTTGGCGTCGATCAGTACCCACTTCTTCGTCACCTCAGCCGGCTTTGCCGAAAAGGTTTTCATATCGGAGTTTCCGTGGACGGGAGATATCGGCGCGAACACCGCGCCGGACTGCGCGATTTTCTAGAGAAGAGACGCGCAACGGTCAATGCCCCAGAGCAGGAATTACAATAGCAAAATCAATATCTTAAAATTATGGTGCTATATTACCTGCGAAAAGCTCAAACATTTGGAATGGAATAGGTCGAGGTGACATGAGCGATCGGATCGGGCGACGTGCCGGACAGCAGCTTCACCTCGCCGACCGCCAGGCGTTTGCCGAGCTTGAGCAGCCGCGCCTCCGCCAGCACATCCTGGCCGGGCTGGCCCTTGCGCAGGAAGTTGATGTTGAGATTGGTGGTGACCGCAAGCCCGATCGGCCCGATCGCGGACAGCAGCACCACGTACATCGCGAAATCCGCCAGTGCCATCAGCGTCGGGCCGGACACGGTTCCACCCGGCCGCAGCATCCTTTCGCTGTAGCGCTGGCGCAAAAGGCAGGTCTGGCCGTCGGCGCTCTCGATCGTGATGTCATCGCCGCTGAAGGCCTGGGGAAACTCGTCACGGAGAAACTGCTCGACCTCCGCCACGCTCATTTTCGCTAACGCCATGCTTCGCCTCACCCTCGCTTCGCATCCCCTGTTACATTAAGTTATCTGCGTCATCCAATTGCAAGAATCCAACCGGGAACGCTTCGATGTCCGCCCAGGCCGCCCGCGCCCCCTCCCCGCAACCGTCGAGCCTGCTGCGCGAGACCATAGGGCCCATCGCGGTCCTGACGCTGAACCGCCCGGCCGCGCGCAACAGCCTGTCGCAGGCGATGATCGCAAGCCTGCATGCCGAGCTCAACGAGATCCGCGACGACAAGGCGATCCGCGGCGTGGTGATCGCCGCCAACGGCCCCGCCTTCTCCGCCGGCCACGATATGAAGGAACTGACCGCGCGCCGCACTGACCCGGATCGCGGCCGCGCCTTCTTTGCCGAGATGATGACCGCCTGCAGCGCGATGATGCAGGCGGTCGTGCACTTGCCGAAGCCCGTGGTCGCTGCCGTCCAGGGCATCGCGACCGCGGCCGGCTGCCAGCTCGTGGCAAGCTGCGATCTCGCGATCGCCTCGGAAGCGGCGAGCTTTGCCACGCCGGGCGTCGATATCGGGCTGTTCTGCTCCACGCCGATGGTGGCGTTGTCACGGAACGTGCCGCGCAAGCAGGCGATGGAAATGCTGCTGACCGGCGAGCCGATCCCGGCCACGCGCGCCCGCGAGATCGGGCTCATCAACCGCGTGGTCGCGGCCGGCACCGAGCGCGAGGCCGCAATTGCCCTCGCCGAACAGGTCGCGCTGAAGTCGGCCTACACCGTCAAGCTCGGCAAGGAGGCGTTCTACCGCCAGGCCGAGATGAGCCTTGCGGACGCCTATCGCTATGCGGCAGAGGTGATGACCGAGAACATGATGGCGCGCGACGCCGAGGAAGGCATCGGCGCCTTCATCGAGAAGCGCACGCCGACATGGCGGGATGAGTAGTCAACACCTCGTCCTGAGGAGCCGCGGAACGCGGCGTCTCGAAGGATGGAGGCCCGACTGTGGCCTCATGGTTCGAGACGCGCGTGCCGCGCTCCTCACCATGAGGGTCAGAGAAAGAAAAAGATGAACCACGACGCCTATCCCGACAATTACATCCGCGGCATCCTCAACAGCGTGAAGTCGATCGCGATGGTCGGCGCCTCGCCCGTCAATGTGCGGCCGAGCTATTTTGCGTTCAAATATCTGGCGCAGCGCGGCTATGACATGATCCCGGTCAATCCCGGCCATGTCGGCAAGGATCTGCTCGGAAAGCCGTTTATTGCCTCGCTCTCCGACATCGGCCGCCCCGTCGACATGATCGACATCTTTCGCAACTCCAGCCACATCATGCCGGTGGTCGAAGAAGCGCTCACGCTCGATCCGCTGCCGAAGGTGATCTGGATGCAGCTTGGCGCGCGCGACGACGCGGCAGCGGCGAAAGCGGAATCGGTCGGTATCAAGGTCGTGATGAACCGCTGCCCGAAGATCGAATATGGCCGCTTGTCGTCGGAGATCTCCTGGATGGGCGTCAATTCACGCACGCTGAGCTCCAAACGGCCGCCGGCTCCGACGCAAGGCATGCGGCTATCCCTCAATCGGATGAGTGTCAGCGGCGGTGACACCGCGGCTTCCGATCGCGCAGCAAAGAACAAGACCGAGCAGAGCTGACGCAATAAACTTCCGTTGCGCGAACGTGACAATCGTAGCGCCGTGATGTGAAGCGGCGCCTTGACGGCGGGCGCGTCGCCGATCAGCATGCCGCGCGATTTCAGATCACAAGAACAGGACGCCCTCAATGAGCGATCGCCTTCCGGGATTTTCGACCCTCGCCGTGCATGCCGGGGCACAACCCGATCCCACCACCGGTGCGCGCGCGACCCCGATTTATCAAACCACCTCTTTCGTCTTCAACGACGCCGACCACGCCGCCTCGCTGTTCGGCCTGCAGGCATTCGGCAACATCTATACCCGCATCGGCAATCCCACCAACGCGGTGCTGGAAGAGCGTGTTGCCGCACTCGAAGGCGGCACCGCCGCGCTTGCGGTCGCCTCGGGCCACGCCGCACAGGTCGTGGTGCTGCAGCAATTGCTCCAGCCCGGCGACGAATTCATCGCCGCGCGAAAGCTCTATGGCGGCTCGATCAACCAGTTCTCGCATGCGTTCAAGAGCTTCGGCTGGAACGTGGTGTGGGCCGATTCCGACGACATCGCAAGCTTCGAGCGCGCGGTGACGCCGCGCACGAAGGCCATCTTCATCGAGTCCATTGCCAATCCCGGCGGCAGCATCACCGACATCGAGGCGATCTCGACGGTGGCGCGCAAGGCGGGCGTGCCGCTGATCGTCGACAACACGCTGGCCTCGCCCTATCTGATCCGCCCGATCGATCATGGCGCCGACATCGTCGTGCACTCGCTGACGAAATTCCTGGGCGGCCACGGCAATTCGCTCGGCGGCATCATCGTCGACGCCGGCACGTTCGACTGGTCCACCGGCGGCAAATATCCGATGCTGTCGGAGCCGCGGCCCGAATATCACGGCATCCGCCTCCAGGAGACCTTTGGCAATTTCGCTTTCGCGATCGCCTGCCGCGTGCTGGGCCTGCGCGATCTCGGACCCGCGCTGTCACCGTTCAACGCCTTCATGATCCTGACCGGCATCGAGACGCTGCCGCTGCGCATGCAGAAGCACTGCGACAACGCCAAGGCCGTCGCCGAATTCCTCGCCGGCCATCCGGCGGTGGCCTCGGTGAGCTATGCGGGCTTGGCAAGCGACAAGTACAATCAGCTCGCGCGGAAATACGCGCCGAAGGGCGCAGGCGCCGTGTTCACCTTCAGCCTGAAGGGCGGCTATGACGCCGGCGTCAGCCTGGTGTCGAAGCTGCAGCTGTTCTCGCACCTGGCCAATGTCGGCGACACCCGCTCGCTGGTCATCCACCCGGCCTCGACGACGCACAGCCAGCTCGACGACGCCGCCAAGGTGAAGTCCGGCGCCGGCCCCGACGTGGTGCGGCTCTCGATCGGCATCGAAGACAAGGAAGATCTGATCGCCGATCTGGAGCAGGCGCTGGGGGCGTAATTGCCATCGTCATTCCGGGATGGTCCGAAGGACCAGACCCGGAATCTCGAGATTCTCAGGTGCGCAATTGCGCACCTGAGTTCGGTCCTGCCGGACCGCCCCGGAATGACGGCGGCCGTTTTGGCCGCAGTCGGTTAACAGTCATTAACCATATCTGCCGCATACATCGTCCTTGGATCGCCCCTTTGATTCGGAGCCGACGATGCTGCGCTGGATGGTGCCTGCCCTTGCCGCCATGCTGACGGTCTCAGCTGCCGTTGCCGCCGATCTGCCGGCCACAGCGAGACGGCGCGCTGCCGTGCCGCCGCAGGACCCGCCACAGGTCTATGTCGAGACCGATCCGGATGCGCTGATCTCGCCGGCCTATGGCATCGGCAGCTATATCCGCAACCTGCCGGGCACACCGCTCCTGCCAGGCTCCAGCACCTTGCCGGGCTATTATGGCCGGCCCTGGAGCTACGATTATCAGGGCCCGTACTACGGCGGACCACAAGTCGGCTATTTCTGGCGCCTGCCCTACGCGTGCGGCGTCTACGGCTATTGCTGACCTGATCAGCCGGCCTGACCGACCGGAACCGCGCGCGGCCGCGCCTGTGCAGATTGTCGCGAGGCCAGCCGCTCCACCTGCATCACTGCAAGCGTGAGCACCACGATCGCAACCGCTTGGTGCGAAAGCGCGAGATCGATCGGCACCTGGTTGAGCAGCGTGAGGATCCCGAGCACAGCCTGCAGGCTGACCGCGGCGAACAGGCAGAGCGCACCGCCGGCCGCCGTGCGCGAGCGCACCGCATCGAGCGCATGCAGTGCCGCCAGCACGAACAGCGCATAGGCCGTCATGCGGTGCTCGAACTGCACCGTCAGCACGTTATCGAACATATTGCGCCACCACGGCGTCTCGAACCAGAGCCGGTCGCCTGCGGGAATGAACGCGCCGTCGATCTGCGGCCAGGTGTTGTAGGCACGCCCGGCGCGCAGACCCGCGACCAGCGCGCCGAAATAGATCTGGACGAAGGTGACGATGAGCAGCAGCACGCTCGTGAATTTCAGCCGCGCGGGCGCAATGATCTGCGGACGCTCGGCGAGCCGCCGCACCGTCCAGACGATGCCGGCGAAGATCAGGAGCGCGAGCACCAGATGCGTCGCCAGTCGATATTGCGAGACCTCGACACGTTCCGTCAGGCCCGAGGCCACCATCCACCAGCCGACGGCGCCCTGGAGTCCGCCAAGCGCGAACAGCAGCCACAACCGCCGTTTCAACTCACCCGACAGGCCGCCGCGCCACAGGAAGAACAGGAACGGCAGCAGATAGGCCACGCCGATGAAACGGCCGAGCATCCGGTGGCTCCATTCCCACCAGAAAATCTCCTTGAACTCGGACAGGCTCATGCCCGCGTTGAGCTCGCGATATTGCGGAATTTTCTTGTAGGCCTCGAAGGCCTCGGACCACTGCGCCTCCGACAGCGGCGGCACGCTGCCCGTGACCGGCTTCCATTCGACGATCGAGAGGCCGGATTCCGTCAGCCGCGTCGCGCCGCCGACCAGCACCATCAGCGCGATGAGGGCGGCCACGGAAATCAACCACCAGCGCACGGCGCGATGCGGGTTGGTCGGAGCGAAAATCGTCGTCATTTCAGGGGCAAAACCAAGCCTTGTTGCAAAGAGACTTGAACCGGACTGCGTGCCCCTTATAGTCCCCCGCTCCCGCAGCGCAAGTTACGCGAAGGCCGCAGCATTCCGCCATGACGATCCGCACCCGCAAGTTCCTCGGCGCCATCCTGCTCCTGGTGCTGGCCACCGTCTGGGCCCTGCTCGGCATGGCGCTGGCGCAGATGCCGTGGATCGCCGAGTCCGGCTGGCGGCAGGCGATCTACTACGTGGTGGTCGGCATGGGCTGGGTGCTGCCGGCGATGCCGATCGTGAGCTGGATGCAGCGGCCGGATCGGATCAAATCTAATTCGTAACGCTGGCGGTCGGTTTCACCGGCGCGAAGGCAACTCCGGACACCAGCACACGCAGCATGCGCAGTGATTGTATCCGGCCGTCCCAGGAAATCCGCGGCAGTGCGCGCAGATTGGTGCGCCCCTCCGCGTCCACGATGCCGGGGATGGTCGAGACGGCGCTGGCAAAGCCGGCCTCCTCCGCCATGACGACATGGCTGCGCCGGAAAGACGAGCGATCGCCGAACGGAAAGGCTAGATGCCTGATCTCGCGGTCGAAGGCCGCTTCCGCGACCGCCTTGCCCATCGTCATCTCGCGCAACGCGGCGGCGTCCTTCATGTTGGCGAGAATGGGATAGTTCACCGTCGCGCTGCCGACCGTGACCAGCGGATCCGCCGCAAGCTTTGCCAGATCCTCCCAATCCATCGATGCTTCGCGCGAGAGCGCGGCGAGATCGACCCGGTAACGCGTGCAGAGATCGGCGATCGCAGCCGACAAATCTGCCGGCGGCAACGAGCGCAGCCAGCTCTCGACGAACGAAAACAGCGCCTGCTTCTCGGCGTTGCCTGTGACGGTGAAGCGCTGCTCCTTCTCGCCCATCATCAGGTTGATGCGGCTCTCGCGCGCGATCATCCGCTCGAGCCCGAGCCACCAGGCCTCTCCGACTCCATCGGGAAACGCGGTGGGCACGTAGATCGTGAACGGCACGGCGTGGCGCGCCAGCACCGGATAGGCGAAGCTGATGAGGTCCTTCTTGGCGCCGTCGAAGGTCAGCGCCACGAAGCGCCGCTTCTCCGGCAGCGTCACCGCGCGGCGGCAGACATCGTCCATGCCGAGGAAGTCATATCCCCACTGCTTCAGCGCACGAATGGCGCGATCGAGAAATTGCGGACTGATCTCGCTTTCACGCAGCGGCTGAAACGCGCCGCGCCGCCGCGGCCGCACGTGCTGAAACCGCAGGATCGCGCCGACGCCGCGGTTGCGCAGCACAGCCTGACCGGTGAACCAGGCCAGTTCAAGCCGCAACCGTTCCAGCCATCTGTCGTCGGATGCCAATATCCCACCTTCGCGTTCGCCTGATTGTCATTACCCTTTGTTGACATTTCTTTGCAAAGGTCGGCCACAGGCCGAACTACGCAAATTTTTCGTTTCTCGACAGGTTTCGTGAATGACCATGGCTGCGGCGATGCAAAGCCGGACGGCAGAATCGCCAGCGCGGTCGAAAGCGAGCCGTATCGCGCATGTCGATATCGTCACCGATCTGGCCGAGGCCGAGACGGTCTGGCGCGCGTTCGAGGAGAGCGGCCACCTCTTCACGCCCTACCAGCGCTTCGACCTGCTCAGCCCATGGCAACGGCTCGTCGGCAGCCACGAAGGCGCCAGTCCCTTCATCGTAATAGCCCGCGACGCCGAGCACCAGCCGCTCCTGCTGCTGCCGCTCTCGCTGCGGCAAGGCCACGGCGTGCGCACGGCCTGCTTCATGGGCGGCAAGCACACCACCTTCAACATGGGCCTGTGGAACGCCGAGTTCGCCGCCGAGGTCGCCATCGCCGATCTCGACGCGCTGCTTGCGCCGCTGCGCGAGCATGCCGACGTGCTCGCGCTGACGCAGCAGCCGCTGCACTGGCGCGACCAGCACAACCCGCTCGCGCAGCTGCCGCGGCAGAGTGCGATCAACGGCTGCCCTCTCCTGGCGATGGAACCGGGCGGGCCGCCCACATCGCGGATCAGCAACTCCTTTCGCCGCCGCCTCAAGAGCAAGGAAAAGAAGCTCCAGGCGCTTGCCGGCTATCGTTATCACCTCGCCACCACGGATGCGGACGTCACCCGCCTGCTCGACTGGTTCTTCCGGGTCAAGCCGGCGCGGATGGCCGAACAGAAACTGCCCAACGTCTTTGCCGAGCCCGGCGTCGAAGCGTTCATCCGCAGCGCGTGCCTGTCTGCGCGCGGCGAAGGCCGCGTCATCGATATTCATGCGCTCGAATGCGACGACGAGGTGATCGCGATCTTCGCCGGCGTCGCCGACGGCCAGCGCTTCTCGATGATGTTCAACACCTACACGATGTCGGAACATGCGCGCTACAGCCCCGGCCTGATCCTGATGCGCTACATCATCGATCGCTACGCCGAACGCGGCTACCGCTCGCTCGATCTCGGCATCGGCTCGGACGAGTACAAGCGCATGTTCTGCAAGGACGACGACGACATTTTCGACAGCTTCGTGCCCCTGACCGCGCGCGGAAAACTCGCGGCGATGGCGATGTCCTCGCTGAGCCACGGCAAACGGCTGGTGAAGCAGAACCAGATGTTGTTCGATCTGGCGCGGCGGCTGCGGCAGACGTTCGGGTAGGCGTCACAGCCTCTGGTCTCGTAGGGTGGGCAAAGCGAAGCGTGCCCACCACGTCTCCCGCAATCGTTGAAAGGTGGTGGGCACGGCGCAAATGCGCCTTTGCCCACCCTACGATTCCGAGCTCGTGGAGAAAGACCCCTCACCCGGCTTCGCTTTCGCGAAGCCACCCTCTCCCGCAGGGGCAGAGGGCGAGAATTACGCCGCCACCACGCGCGGCGCGTCCACAGCGTCCGACGGCTGCACGGGCCTGCTCAGCATCGTCACCTCACTGAAGCCGACCGCCTTCAGCTGCTCGCACATCAGCGTGCGGGCATCCGGCGCCATCAAGGCATCGGGCACCACGACGGCGCGGGCATGCGCCGTCAGCAGTTCGGCCGGGAGGTCCGAGGCACTGCCGGCGTCCACCAGCACGTGGTCGTAGGCGCGGAGCAGCGCATCGATCGCGAGCGTCACCCGCGGCGATTGCAGCAGGCTGCGGTCGAAGCCGGGACGGCCGGCCATGACCAGATGCAGCCGCGAGAGCTTGTCCCGGGTGATGATTTGCGCGAACGAGGCCTCGCCCTGCATCAGCTCGGCGAGGCCGGGAGCCGAAGCATCGACGGACACCGCGGCGATGGTCGGCGAGGATGCGGCGAGATCGACCACAACGACGCGCGCATCGCGCGCCAGGTGCCGGGCCAGCGTCAGCGTCAGCAGCGTGATGGCTTCGCCGGCCGCGGTGCCGAGCACCGTGACCTTCTTCGCCGCCGGTCCCGCAGCGCGCAGGCTGTCGGCCAGATGCTCGATCTCGGCGAATTCAGTGACGTCGGCATCGGCCGTCATCTCGGGCTGAAGCGGCGTAAGGTCTTCCACAACCGGATCGAGCATCGGTTCGGCCATCGGCTGGACGGCCGGCTGGACCAGCGGCTGGACTACCGGTTCTTGGCGCACCGGCGCCTGCGCTTGCGCCGGCGTGAACACCGCCACCGCGCGTGGCGCGGTCTGGCGCAGCAGCTCGCCGGTGACGACGACGCCGGACGAGAGCAGCAGCGTCGCGATCGTCGCGATCAGCACGATCGGCAGCTTCTTCGGATAGGCCGGCGTATTCGAGACGATAGCGCGCGAGATGATGCGGCCCTCGGCCGGCGCGGTATCGATGCTCTCGCGGGTGCTGGCCTCGCGATACTTCCCAAGATACGTCTCGAGCAGGTCGCGCTGGGCCTTGGCTTCGCGCTCGAGCGCGCGGAGCTGGACGTCCTGACCGTTGGTCGAGGTCGCCTGCTTCTTGAGCTGGTCGAGGCTCGCCGTCAGGCCGTCGACCCGGCCACCGGCGATCCGCGCATCGCTTTCGAGCGAGCGCGAGATCTTGGCCGCTTCGTCGCGAATTTGGTTGTCGAGGTCGCCGAGCTGCGCCTTCAGCTCCTTGATCCGCGGGTGATTGCCGAGCAGCGTGGACGATTGTTCGGCAAGCTGCGCCCGCAACGTCACCCGCTGCTCCGACAGCCGCCGCATCAGTTCGGAATTCACCACCTCGGACGCTTCGATCGGCTTGCCGCTCTGGAGCATCTCTTTGATCAGCCGCGCCCTGGATTCAGCATCCGCCCTCATCGAGCGCGCGTTGTTGAGCTGGGTATTGACCTCGCCCATCTGCTGGTTCGAGAGCGTGGTGTTGTTGGTGCCGACGAACAGCGACGACTTGGAACGGAAGTCCTCGACCTTGGCTTCGGCGTCGGAGACTTTCTTGCGCAGATTTTCGATTTCGCCCGAAAGCCACTGGCTGGCGCTGCGGGCCTGGTCCTGGCGCGCATTCTGCTGGAGCACGAGATAGCCGTCGGCGATCGAATTGGCGACGCGCGCGGCAAGGTCGGGATCGGCGGACTGGAATTCGACCACGATCACGCGCGATTTGTCGACGGCGTAGGCCTGGAGCCGCTCGTAATAGGCATCCAGCACCCGCTCTTCCGGCGTCATCGAAAACGGATCGCGACCGATGCCGATCAGCGCCGCGAGCGACTTCAGCGGCGAAATGCCTTGCAGCACCGGATCGAATTCGGGGCGTTCCGCGAGCTTGTTCTTTTTGATGATCTCGCGCGCGAGATCGCGCGAGAGCACGAGCTGCACCTGGCTGGTCACCGCCTCGGGATCGAGCGACTGCCGCTCTTCGGTGCTGCGGTCGCTGCTCGGCCGCAGGAACACGTTCTCGCGGCCGTCGATCAGGATACGGGATTCCGACTTGTAACGCGGGGTAACGAGATTGACGGCGGCGATCGACGCGACCAGCGCGAGCACCGTCGGCACGATGATCCAGCCGCGCTTGCGGGCGAGCACCGCGCCGAGCGCGTGCAAATCGATGTCGCCGGATTCGGCTTGTGCCTGCTTCGCAGCAACGGGCGCAGGCTCTACTTCAATCTCGGGCGCGGCTTCGGTCGATTTGGCTTCGGCTTTGGGCTTCGAAATAGCCCGCTCGACCACTGCCTTGTCCTTGCCGGCACGCCAGAACGCTAAACGCATCGAACACTCCCGCAGGGCAACGCTGCGACTCTACCTCAACCGGGGCGATTACACTCCATTAAGGTTGCTGCTGGGTTAATCGCGCCCTGCCGCGACCGGCGCGCACGGCGCCGACACCGTTTGTTAACCACGAGGGCTCTTAATCCATCTCGATATTTCGAGAATTGTTCGAGCATTCGCCGTCGAGCGCTGGTTCTGATCATGCCCCCCTCTCCCGACCGGCCGCTCCGCATCCTGCACGCCGTGCGCGCTCCCGTGGGCGGCATCTTCCGCCACATCCTCGATCTCGCCAACGGTCAGGTCGATCGCGGTCATCACGTCGGGATTCTCGCCGACAGCCTCACCGGCGGTGAGCGCGCGGACAAGGCGCTGGCCGAGCTCGCGCCGCGGCTGAAGCTCGGCGTGCACCGGCTGGCGATCCGTCGCGAACCGTCGCCTGACGATTTTCTGGTGTGGCTGCGGATGCGGCGACTGATCGCCGCGCTCAAACCCGACGTCACGCACGGCCACGGAGCCAAGGCCGGCGCCTTCGTCCGCATGCGGCGGCGATCCAACGACGCCATCCGCATCTACACCCCGCATGGCGGCTCGCTGCACTATCCCCTCAACACCTTCAAGGGCGAGTTTTACGCGCGGCTCGAACGCACGCTGATGGACGCGACGGACCTGTTCCTGTTCGAGAGCGCGTTTGCGCGCGACACCTATCAGCGCATCGTCGGCACACCCAAAGGCGTGGTGCATTGCGTATTCAATGGCGTGACGCCGGAAGAATTCGAGCCTGTTAGCATCGCCGACGACGCCACCGATCTCGCCTATGTCGGCGAGTTCAGGCACATCAAGGGCGCGGATTTGCTGGTCGATGCGGTGGCGCGCCTGCACGAGGGCGGCAAGAAGGTCACGCTCACGCTCGGCGGCGACGGCGAGGAGACGGCGGCGCTGAAAGCGCAGGTCCACAAGCTTGGTCTCTCCAGCGCCATCCGCTTCATCGGTCACGTCAAGGCGCGCTACGGCTTCTCCAAGGGGCGGCTGCTGGTCGTGCCCTCCCGCGGCGATTCAATGCCGTACGTCGTGATCGAGGCTGGAGCTGCCGGTATTCCCATGATCGCGGCCCGCGTCGGCGGCATCCCTGAGATTTTTGGGCCCGAGAGCCCGGCCCTGTTCGCGGCAAGCAACGCCGAAGCGATGGCGGAAGCGATCGCGACCGCACTCGACGATCCGCAGGCGACCGCGCAGCGCGCATCCGCCCTGCGCGAGCGCATCTCCGCGCATTTCTCCCAGCAGGCGATGGTTGACGGCGTGCTCGCGGGTTATCGCGACGCATTTGCCAATCATTAACCATCCTTAAGACCGCTTTAGAGAATCTTCCGATTTGTCCGATAATCGACGTGCCAGGGGATGCTCGCCCGGGGCGCAACGCTGCGACCCGCGGGTTTTTTGGAATGGACGTGGACGCCCGTGGAACCGCTCAACGCACGCTCGATGCTCGACGCCGCCACAAGCGCCGCGGCGAAGCCGGCTGACCAACCGTTTGTGGAGCGCCGTCGCCGGCTCTCGCCCGCCGCGCTCGAAGTCGTCAACCAGAAGGTCGCCCGCGCCTATTCGCCGATCGTGATCACCGGCTTCGTCCGTTTGGCCGATTTCGCCCTGCTGAGCCTCGTCGGCATCGCGCTCTATGTCGGCTATGTCATGCCGCTCGCCGGCTCCTTCAGCTGGGTTTATCCCGCGCAGATCATCGCCGTCGCGGTCGCCGCCGTGGTCTGCTTCCAGGCCGCCGACATCTATCAGGTGCAGCTGTTCCGCGGTCAGCTCCGGCAGATGACGCGGATGATCTCCTCCTGGTCGTTCGTCTTCCTGCTGTTCATCGGCGTATCCTTCTTCGCCAAGTTCGGCAGCGAAATGTCGCGGCTGTGGCTTGCCGCCTTCTACTTCCTCGGGCTCGCCGCGCTCATCTCCCAACGTCTGGTGCTGCGCTCGCTGGTGCGCGCCTGGGCACGCCAGGGCCGGCTCGACCGCCGCACCATCGTTGTCGGCTCCGACAGCAACGGCGAGCAACTGGTCGAGGCGCTGAACGCCCAGGAGGATTCCGACATCCACGTGCTCGGCGTGTTCGACGACCGTAACGACAGTCGCGCGCTCGACACCTGCGCCGGCGCGCGCAAGCTCGGCAAGGTCGACGACATCGTCGAATTCGCCCGCCGCACCCGCGTCGATCTCGTGCTGTTCGCGCTGCCGATCTCGGCGGAGACCCGCATCCTGGAGATGCTGAAGAAGCTCTGGGTGCTGCCGGTCGACATCCGGCTCTCCGCGCACACCAACAAGCTGCGTTTCCGTCCCCGCTCCTATTCCTACCTCGGCGAGGTGCCGACGCTCGACGTGTTCGAGGCGCCGATCACCGACTGGGACCTGGTGATGAAGTGGCTGTTCGACCGCATCGTCGGCGGCCTCGCGCTGCTCGCAGCCCTGCCGGTGATGGGACTGGTGGCGCTGGCGGTGAAGCTCGATAGCCCCGGACCGGCGCTGTTTCGTCAGAAGCGCTTCGGTTTCAACAACGAGCGCATCGACGTCTACAAATTCCGCTCGATGTACCACCATCAGGCCGACCCGACCGCCTCCAAGGTCGTGACCAAAAACGATCCGCGCGTCACCCGCGTCGGCCGCTTCATCCGCAAGACCAGCCTCGACGAGCTGCCGCAGCTCTTCAACGTGGTGTTCTCAGGCAATTTGTCCCTGGTCGGCCCGCGTCCGCATGCGGTCCAGGGCAAGCTCCAGAGTCGCCTTTTCGACGAAGCCGTCGACGGCTATTTCGCTCGTCACCGCGTCAAGCCCGGCATCACCGGCTGGGCCCAGATCAACGGCTGGCGCGGCGAGATCGACAATGAAGAGAAGATCCAGAAGCGCGTCGAATTCGACCTCTACTACATCGAGAACTGGTCGGTGCTGTTCGACCTCGTCATTCTCCTGAAGACGCCGGTCTCGCTGCTGACCAAGAACGAGAACGCGTATTGAGTTTCCGTCATGCCCCGGCTTGACCGGGGCATCCAGTATTCCGCAGCGCCGGCCGTCTTCTGCAACGCGCGCCGCGGAATACTGGATCGCCCGGTCAAGCCAGGCGATGACAGCTTGTTTGTGGCGTATAGCGTGAGCGTGTGATGGCGTATGCGGCAACAGCCGGGGAGATGAATGCAGCGGTTCGCGCTGCGCCCGGCGTGCTGGCCATCCAGCGCGCGCTGGTGTGGCTGGCCGGCGCCTCCGGAGCCATCGTCTTCATCGAGCCGAGCCCCTACGAGATCGTGACGCTGCTGGCCGCGGTCACCTTCTTCGCGACCGGCCTGCGCCTGCGGCTCGTGCTGATGCCGCTGATCCTGATGCTGGTCCTGCTCAATGTCGGCTACACGATCAGCGCGGTCCCGCTGTTCGAACAGTCCGAGGTGGCGAGCTGGATTGCGACCTCCTGGTACATGGCGGTCACCGTCGTGTTCTTCGCGATGGTCACCTCGGAAGACACCGCGGCCCGGCTCGACATGCTCCGCCGCGGCCTCGTGGTCGGCGCGATGGTCGCCTCGCTGTCGGCGGTCGCCGGCTACTTCCATCTGGTTCCCGGCGGAGACGATCTCCTCACACTCTACGGGCGCGCGCGCGGCACGTTCAAGGATCCGAACGTGCTCGGCGCCTTCCTGATCCTGCCGGCGCTATTCGCGCTCCAGAGCGTGGTCTCCGACAAGTTTGCCAAGGCGTTCCGCAACGTCATCGCCTTCGGCATCATGTCGCTGGCGATCCTGCTCGCGTTCTCCCGCGCCGCCTGGGGCGGATTGGTGCTGACCTCCGCCTTCATGCTGGCGCTGATGGTGCTGACCAGCCGCACCAACGCGCAGCGCTCGCGCATCGTCGTCATGGCGATCGTTGCCGCGGTGCTGGGCCTCGCGCTGATCGCGGTGCTGCTGTCATTCGATTCCACCGCCGAGATGTTCAAGCAGCGCGCAAGCTTCGACCAAAGCTATGACGAAGGCCGCTTCGGCCGGTTCGGCCGGCACATCCTCGGCGCGGAGATGGCGCTCGACCTGCCATTCGGCATCGGCCCCCTGCAATTCCACCGCTACTTCCCCGAGGACACCCACAACTCCTATCTCAACGCCTTCATGTCCGGCGGCTGGCTCTCCGGCGTGTGCTATCCCGCGCTGGTCTTCACCACCGTGATCATGGGTATCAGGCACATCTTCGTCCGTGTGCCCTGGCAGCGCGCTTATCTCGCGATCTTCTCCGCCTTCGTCGGCACCGTCGGCGAGAGCTTTGTGATCGACACCGACCACTGGCGGCACTTCTGGATGATGCTGGGCGCGATGTGGGGCATGATCGCGGCTGCGCAGGCTTACAAGATCAAGTCTCGCGACGAAGCTTCTTCAACTTGAGATCGGGACGCTTTTCCGGCGGCGTATCGAGAAGTCCCTTCAGCGCCTCGGTTGCAGCGAGCACGCCCTTGTAGCCCTCGGTCGCGAAGCGCAGCAGCAGGCGCAGCTCTTCGTCGGAATAGGCGCCAAACACCTTCTCCATCGCCTGCTGCATCGGCACATAGAGCTGGCCGATCTTCATCGCAGTCTCCGGCACGACGGAAATGAAGACCTTGCGGCGGTCTTGCTCGTCCCGCTCGCGGCGCACCAGCCCGGCCTTCTCGAGCCGGTCTACCACGCCGGTGATGGCACCCGTCGTCAGACCCGTGACCTCGGCGAGCCGGCCCGCGGTAACGCGGCCCTCCAGATAGAGAATGTCCATGCATTCGAGGTCGGAATTGGCAATTCCGGCAACGTTCGCAACCGTTTGGCCATAGAGCACGCCCTGCGCGGACGACCGCCGCATCGCCTCCTCGAGCTCCTGCAACAGCGCCGCGCGCGCCTTCGTCCTTGACAAGGCCGACCTCATATCTTAGTCGATATATATCTTAGCTACTAAGAGATTTAGCAACCATAATTCCTCCTAGCACCACGGAAACGTCGGGAGCAAGCCATGTCCAACCGTCCCCGCAAGGCCCTGATCATCGGCGCCGGTATCGCCGGGCCCGTCACCGCGATCCTGCTGCGCCGCGCTGGCATCGAATCCGCGATCTACGAGGCCTGGCCTTATTCGAAAGGTATCGGCGGCGGCCTCCAGATCGCACCGAACGGCATGCATGTGCTGGACGAGATCGGGCTCGCGAACGAGCTGATCAGCCGCGGCTCGATCGCCGAATCCTTCGACTTCTATTCGCAGAGCGGCGAACGGCTCGGCTCGATCAACCGTGACATGGCGCGGCGCTTCGGTCAGCCGGCAGTGAACGTCTGCCGCGCCACGCTGAACGAAATCCTGATCGACAAGGCCTGGTGCGCCTGCGTCTCGCTCTATTTCGAGAAGCGCCTGATCAAGATCGAGGACCGCGGCGACCAGCCGATCATCGCCTACTTCTCCGACGGCACCACGGCCGAAGGCGACTTCCTGATCGGCGCCGACGGCGTGCACTCGGTCGTGCGCCGCCAGGTCGTGCCGGACGGTCCGCAACCGTTCGACACCGGACTGATCGCGTTCGGCGGCTTCGTGCCGCACGCCGTCCTCGATGGCCGGCCGATCGGCCGGCACGTCGAGACCACGTTCGGCCAGAGCGGCTTCTTCGGTTACGGCTATTGCGGCCCGGATCCGAACGACGGCGTGATGTGGTGGAGCACGCAGCCCGCGCACGGCATGGACGCGGCGATGTTCCGCGCGCTCGACCACGCGACGCTGAAACAGCATCTGCGCGGCTTCCATCACGGCTGGCACGATCCGATCCCCGATATCATCGACGCGGCCGAGAACATCGTGGTCACCGACACGCTCGACGTCGCGACCTTGCCGACCTGGTCGCGCAAGCGCTCCCTGCTGATCGGCGATGCCGCGCATGCGACCAGCCCCCACGCGGGCCAGGGCGCTTCGCTCGCGCTCGAGGATGCGATGCGGCTCGCGCGGCTGATGCAGGAGGGCCAGGAGCTCGGCGCCACCTTCCAGGCCTTCGAGGCCGAACGGCGGCCACGCACCGAGAAGATCGTCGCCATGGCGCGCCGCAACGGCAACAGCAAGCGCGAGTTCAGCGCCACCGGCGCATGGGTCCGCAATCAGATGATGAAATGGCTGTTGCCGTTGGGCTCGAAGAGCATGGAGTTCATGTACGCGTATGATGCGCGGGCGGCGTAGCGGCAATCTCACTGTCATCGCCCGCGAAGGCGGGCGATCCAGTACGCCGCGGCCTTTCGATTCAACAACACTGTCTCTGGAATACTGGGTCGCCCGGTCAAGCCGGGCGACGACACCGTCATTTAGGCACGCAAAAGCGCCTACCCCTCCACCTCGAACCTCAGCCCAGCATTCTCCCGCAGCCGCTTGATCAGCTTGTGCTGCATCGCTGCCCCCGGGGTCCACAGACCGGCCGGGACATCAGGCGTGTCGCGCAGCAGGCAAACCGCGCATTCGGAAACCATCTTCGCCGTTGAGGCATAGCCGGGATCGAGATCGCCTTTCACCGCCGCGCGAACCTGACGGCCGTCGGGCGCGATCGCGACATAGAGCAGGTCGTAATGACCGCTGTCGCGCTCTTCCTTCGACGGCCCCTCGCCGGGCTTGAGCGCATTGGGGCCGGTCTTTTCGCTATTGGCGGCCATGACGAGCTTCGCGTTGGCCTGCCCTTCGTCCCCCGTCCCCGTCAGCACCATCTCGTCGTAGACGAAATCCCGGCCATACGGGAATCCCATCAGCATGTTGGAGCGATGGACGTTGCGCGTGTTCAGCGTCGCCATAGCAAACGGGGCGGACCAGGATTGCAGGTCTTCCTCGAAAACGGGCTTGTTGCCGCGCGGCTGTTTCGGCCCCTCGAAGCCGGGCGTGAACGCGAAGGGGTCCTTGAGGATCGACACCAGGCTGAGATCCTGCGCGACTGCTTCGAAGGTGACCCTCGCGCTCGCCGAGGTGCCGCCGGAGAACTTCCAGCTGAGGTCGCGGACGCGCCCCTTGACGCGCGGCGCCGGCGCTCCGAACACGCGACGGGCTTCCTCCTGCACGAAGAACGCGCCGAGCTCGAACGGGACGGAATCGAAGCCGCAGGAGAACATGATGCGCGCGCCGCTCGCCTTCGCCGCCGCGTCATGCCTGTCGATCATCTGCTTCAGCCAGATCGGCTCGCCGCAGAGATCCATGTAGTCGGTGCCCGACGCGACGCAGGCCGCAAGCAGATCGGAGCCGTAGAGCTGGTAGGGACCGACCGTTGTGACCACCAGATTCGCCTGATCGACCATCGCACGCAACGACGCAGGATCGGCTGCGTCCGCCACGATCAGCGGCGTGTCAGCGGGTGCGCTGATCGCATCGCGAACGGAGGCGAGCTTGTCCCTGCTGCGCCCGGCCATCGCCCATGTCGGCGCGCCGTCACCGGCGTAGCTTGCAGCGAGATATTCGGCGACGAGCTGGCCGGTGTATCCGGTCGCGCCGTAAACGACGATGTCGAACTTCGCGGACACGGACCTTACGCTTCCACCTCGAACGTAAGCCCAGCATTGTCCCGCAGGCGCTTGATCAGCTTGTGCTGCATCGCCGCGCCCGGCGTCCAGAATCCGGCCGGGACGTCTGTCACATCGCGCAACAGGCACATCGCGCATTCGGAGATCATCTTCGAGGTCGAGCCGTAGCCGGGATCGCGGTCGCCGGTGACACCTGCACGGACCATGCGACCGTCGGGCGCGATCGCGACATAGAGCAGGTCGAAGCGGCCGTTCTCCCGCTCTTCCTTCGACGGCCCCTCGCCCGGCTTCGGCGCGTTCGGACCGGTCTTCTCGGCGTTGGCTGCCACCACGCGCTGCGCGTTGGCTTCGCCCTTCTCGCCGGGACCCGTCAGAACCATCTCGTCGTAGACGAAGTCCTGGCCGTAGGGAAAGCCCATCAGCATGTTGGAGCGATGGACGTTGCGCGTGTTGATCAGTGCCATCATGAACGGCGCGGCCCAGGACTGCAGGTCCTCCTCGAGCAGCGACCTGTTGCCCTTCGGCTGCTTCGGGCCGGTGAAGCCCGGCGTCAACGCGAACGGATCGTTCAGGATCGCGATCAGGCTGATGTCCTTTGCGACCGCATCGAAGGTCGCCTTGGCGCTCGCCGCAGTGCCGCCCGAGAGCGTGCCGCGCATGTCGCGCACGCGGCCTTTCACACGCGAGGCCGGAGCGCCGAACACGCGTTTGGCCTCTTCCTGCACGACAAACGCGCCGAGCTCGAACGGCACGGAATCGAAGCCGCAGGAAAACACGATACGCGCACCGCTCTCTTTCGCTGCCGCCTCGTATTTGTCGATCATCTGCCGCATCCAGATCGGCTCGCCGCAGAGATCGAAATAATCGGTGCCGGTGGCGACGCAGGCCGCGAGCAGTTCCTCGCCATAGAGCTGATACGGGCCGACGGTGGTGATCACCGACATCGTCTGCTCCGCCATCGCCTTCAGCGAGGCCGCGTCCGACGCATCCGCGACAATCAGCGGCGTATTCCCGGGCGCGCCGATCGCATCGCGTACCGACTTGAGCTTGCCGAGGCTACGGCCTGCCATCGCCCATTTGAGCGCGTGGTCGCCCTTGTAATGCTGAGTCAGATATTCGGCGACGAGCTGGCCGGTGAAACCGGTCGCACCGTAGACGACGATGTCGAATTTCGCTGAGCTCATGGTCGACCTTTACTTCTTCGCGTAACTCACGCCCATGCCGGCGCGGACGTCGCTTTGAATCCCATAGGGCGGAATCGGATAGCGCAGGCCGTTCTTGGCCAGCGCCTTCATGCCCTCGATCGCCTTGGCGAGATGCGAGGGCTTCAAGGCCATCAGCATCTCCTCGTCCGGCACGCCGCCATAGCGCCGTTCGGCATAGCATGGCAAGGACAGGCTGGGCTCGCCGGTTTTCAGCGCCCGCCCCCAGGAATCCGCGCAGGCGGTCTCACCGACCACCCCCCATTCGAACTTCTTGTAGCCGGTATATTGCAGCCCGTTGATCAGGATGATCATCTGCCCCGGCGTTGCATAGACTAGGCAGATGTCGGGCGGATCGAGCCGCCCGCTCGCGAGCGGACTGACCGCAAGCGCCTGATACTGCCCGAACGGAACCACGTCCAGCGCCTCCTGGCGCTTGCGCGCGTCCTCGGCGGTGCCGTGCCAGACCCCGACATAGTTTTCGCCGGCGAGCCATTTTTCGTCCTGCGGCGCAAGCCCGATCACGGCGCGACACTGCGCACCGACAAGATCGTCGGCGGTGATGCCGACCGTCCAGCCCAGACGTGCAGCCATGCTGACGATCTGGTCGGTGGTGTGGACCGCGTTCGGCCGCCGGATTTTCGGGATCGCCTCCATGTCGGCGGCGCTCGCGAACAGCTTCATGCCGATCACCGTCGTCTTCAGCCGCAGCAGGCTGTTGAGGTCGGCGACGAGGCCGGCAAGATCGATCCTGTCTGCGCTCTGCTGTTGCATGGCGTCCTCCCGACCGACGATCGCGCGCCGGTACTCTGTTCTTGTTTTGCGGCTCCCGTTTTAGTCCTTGCCCGGCCCCGGAAGCAACTCGCCGGTCCGCCCCATGATGCGATACGCCAAAAGGCCGATCCATTCGCGCACGGCGACGTCGGTCTTGCCGAGACCATCGGCCCCATTGCGGGTGAAGGCGAAGAGCCCGTCGCGCCCGCCCATCCGCCAATCCACCGGATAGGCTTCGACATCGAACCCGGCCTCGCGGAAAATGCCCATCGCGCGCGGCATGTGGAAAGCCGACGTGACCAGAAGCCAGCGTTCGCCCGGCTTCGGCGTCACCAGCTGCTTTGTGAAGATCGCGTTCTCCCAGGTGTTGCGGGAGTCGCGCTCGAGGATCAGGCGCTCCTTCGCTATGCCCAGGCTTTCCAGGATCGGCGCGGTGTAGTCGGCCTCCCTCGCCTCGGTCGCGACCAGGTTCGCCGAGCCGCCGGTGAAGACGATACGCGCGTTCGGATAGCGCCGCGCGAGGTCGGCCGGCGCCAGCATGCGATCGGCCGCGTGCGCAACCACGGGCGTGCGATGCGCCGCCGACAGATCGGTGTCGATCGAGCCGCCGAGCACGATGATGCCGTCGGGGGCGCCCCGCGACGGGTCCCACGCCGGGAAACGCGACTCCAGCGGATAGAGCAGAAGATTGCCGATCGGCGAGAACGCGACCAGCGCCAGCAGCACCAGCGTGGTCACGGCAAGCTTGCGGCCGACCGCAGCAAACCGCGTCGCCATCAGCAGCAGCGACAGGATTCCGAGCTCGATCAGGAGATTGATCGGCAGCAGCGCGGTGCCGAGGGTCTTGGAAAGAATGAAATACAGGGGAGCCTCGCTGGAATGATCGTGCCGGGCTTGACCGGCCCGTCCATCTTCAGAAATCTTCTTGAAAGAGGATCGATCGCCCGGTCAAGCCCGGGCATAACAGGTTCTCATGACGAGTTCTGATGAAACCGATTGGACGCGGCCAATGACCCATCACCACCTGCATTCAAGCCCCGAGACCTGCCATTGGGGCTTCTTCGAAGCCGCGCTCAAACCCGTCCTCACCGTCAAAACCGGCGATGAGGTGACGGTCGACACCATCAGCGGCGGGCCCGACATGCTGCCCGATCGCAACAAATTTCACATTCCGCCGGAGATGTTCGAGGTTCACGCCAAGAACGAGCGCATGCTGCCCGGCCACATCCTCACCGGCCCGATCGCAGTCGAGGGCGCCGAGCCCGGCGACGTGCTCGCGGTCGAGATCCTCGACGTCCAGCTCCGGCAGGATTGGGGCTGGAACATGATCAAGCCGCTGTCCGGCACCCTGCCCGACGATTTCCACGAAACGCGCATCCTGAACATCCCGCTCGACCGGTCGCGGATGGTCGGCCGCATGCCCTGGGGCCTCGATCTGCCGCTCAAGCCGTTCTTCGGCGTGATGGGCGTCTCGCCACCATCGGCCTGGGGCCGCATCTCCTCGCTCGTGCCGCGCGCAATGGGCGGCAATCTCGACAACAAGGAACTCGGGGCCGGTGCGACGCTCTTTTTGCCGGTGTTCGTCCCGGGCGCGATGTTCTCCTGCGGCGACGGCCATGGTGTGCAGGGCGACGGCGAGGTCTGCGTCACCGCGATCGAGACCGCGCTCCAGGGCCGCTTCCGCCTGACGCTGCGCAAGGACCTCAGGTTCGACTATCCGCGCGCCGAGACGGCGACGCATTACATGACCATGGCCATGGATCCCGACCTCGACCAGTGCGTGGTGCGCGCGCTGCGCGACATGATCGTTCTGCTCGGCGAGACGCGAAATCTGTCGCGCGAGGACGCCTACACGCTGTGCAGCCTGGCCGCCGACCTGCGGGTGACGCAGACCGTCAACGGCTGCAAAGGCATCCATTGCATGATCGAAAAGGCGATCGTGCACGGCTAGCCGCACCCGCCTGCTCGGACCCGTCTCCACTCCGCCGCCGCTCGGCATCCCGCGCGGCGCGCGGCGCTGCGCCTGATTTCCCGAGTGATTCCAATGAGCTGAAACACCGGTCTTGCCCGGATTTGACTCCCACCCCTGAACCTAAATAGAGTCTTAATCGTTACTTTTATGTACCCGAGTAAGAGGCTAGCGTTCGGCCATGGCCACCGAAAAAGCCGAGACTGACCGCATTCCCGTAACCTTGGCGCTCTCGACCATCACCTATCTGGAAAAACTGGTGAGACAGGGCACCCACGGCACCAGCGTTCCCGGCGTCGCACGCACACTGATCGAGGAAGGCATCCGTCTCGCCATCAAGGACGGGCTTCTGTCGATTCGCGACAACGGCAGAACGTGAGGGCGCGCCGGACGTGAGGCGGACGGATCTCGAGAGGCGGATGGCCGACATCTGCAACCTGGGACCGTTACAATGCCTGTTCTCTCACCAACTTCTTCACCGACTGCTTCTTCACCGACTTGGACCAACGAACGAATTGAGCTTCTGAAGCAGCACTTCGAGGCCGGCCTCACCTGCAGCGAGATCGCTGCCGACATCGGCGTCAGCCGCAACGCGGTGATCGGCAAGCTGTCCCGGCTCAATCTCACGCGCGGCAGGACGAGCGACGAGCGCAAGCTCGAGCGGAGCCTCGCGCCGCGGCGCGGGACGAGAGCCGTACCGCGGCTGCAATATGAGATGCTCGCCACGATCTACGGCGACACCGACACACCTGTGGTCGCGGGTCCGATCGACGATGCCAACCGCTGCTCGCTGCTGGAGCTCGCCGAGAATCGCTGCCGCTGGCCGATCTCGACGCCGGGCGCAGACGACTTCTGCTTCTGCGGCAATACCGCGCCCGACGGCCAGTCCTACTGCGTCGGCCACAGCCGCCTCGCCTACCGGCCGAACTCGCGCGCCCGTGTGATGCGCGGCTGAAGGAAAATCCCAAAACGAAAAACCTCCGGCGGGGCATCACCGGAGGTTTCTGGAGGCTTAGCATGAAGCTAAGAGCCGTGACTTTCGTAATCGGCTGAAAACAAGATAGCTGATCAACTCAGGTAAGTAAATAAGTTTGAGGGCGATCGATTCGCATAGCTCGTCTTCGTCGTTTGCAACGTGTTGCCGGATTTTCCGAAGGCCGCTTTCATGAAAAAGCCCCGGCGGTTTCCCGCCGGGGCTCTATCAGATCGGAACGGTCTTCAGCTTACCAGTTGCGCTGGGCGCGCAGCAGCAGGCTGTAGGTGTCCTGGTCCTTCAGCTCGTAGGTTGCCGCAGGCTTGGCAACCGACGCCAGCGCCGGGGTGGTGATCACGCCCGAGTACTTCTGGTCGAGGTGGCTGTAGACGAAGTCAGCCGAGAAGGTCAGGTTCTTGACCGGCGTCCAGCGGGTGATGACGCCGATCTGGCCGATGTTGAAGTCCGGGTTGCAGGTGCCGGTCAGCGAGGCGAACGCAGCGCTGCCGCAGATCAGGCCCTTCGCCGTGCCGCTGTAGTTGACCGCAGCCCACGCGCCGTAGAGCGCCGTATTCCAGTACGGGTTCCAGTTGTGGGTGTAGGCACCACGGAAACCGTAGGTCTTGGTCAGCTCGAGCTGGCCGTTGGGACCGAACACCGCGTCAGACACGCCGGCAAAGCCGATGCTCTGATACGCGCTGCCCGAACCGCCGAACATCGAGTAGCTGGTCGCCGCCAGCGACTGGAAGTTGTAGCGGCTCGCGCCGTCGGTATAGACGCCCGAGATGTTGATCACGTCGCCAGCACCGGTCGGGATGTTCTTGATCTGCAGAGCTAGCTGAACGGCCCAGCCCCACTTGTCTTCCGGATGACCGGTGACTTCCGTGGCGCCGTAGTAGGCGACGTGGTTGTCGTGCGCAGCCACCGACGCCTGGAACAGGCCCCAGGCCTGGTCGACACGAACCATGCCGACGATGTCGGGCGACCTAGTGCCGCCGATATCGTTCGAGCCGTAAGCACCGCCGAGGACGCCGCTGGTGGACATGCCGGCGGTGTTCCAGATGTTGGTCGTGAAGAACTGGGTCTGGTCCTGCGCCGAAACGGTCGCGGTCACGCCCTGGCCGAAATCGGCCGTGTAGGTGAACTGGGCGACGCCGTTCACGGAGCCGCTGCCACCGACGAGCTGGTCGAAGTTGTTGCCGGGATAGTTGGTCCAGGGCGCGTCGAACTGCGACACGGACTTACCCATGGTGAAGCCGGCGAACTGGATGAACGCATAGTAGACGCCGAGCGTACCACCCGAGATCGTGCCCGAGCTTGCGTTGTTCGGCGCAGACACGCCCGTGCTTCCGAGTTGCGAGTAAACGGTCGCGCCTGTTGCCGAGCCGCTTCCCGTATAGTTATCGGTCGTCCAGGTGAACACCGCGTCAAAGTAAGTGCGAACCACCCCGTACTCAGTCGCGGTACGGGTATCGATGTTGAGGTCCTCGCGAGCGCGCGCCAAATAGTAGTTCGACAGGCGGTTGTTCGCGCCGGAAACACCGTTGTAGGCGGCGCTGTAGTTGCCGCCGGCATTGAGCGCGACTTCAGCACGCAGATAGCCGCCGAGCTTGATGCAGGTGTCGGTGCCCGGGATGTAGTAGAAGCCCGCGCCGTAGAGCGAGCAGATCTTGACGTACTCGACCGCCTTGGCCTTGACCGGAAGATCGGCCGCTTGTGCTCCGCCGACGGCGATCAGACCCGCCGCAGTGCCGAGCAAAAGGCTCTTCACCACTTTCATATAAAACCTCCAAGTTGCTCATTTTACGGAGACCGGACCGTGAGGCCCCCCAGATCCCCGTCTTTTCAAATCCGCTCGGCCGCTTCGCGCTTTTGGACACACCCGCATCGACGCGAGGGACGTGAGCGAACCACCTGCAACGGGACGATTGAGTACCCCCCACCGTCACGGGCCAATATGCCTGCGCCGTTCCGCTAATCAAAATAGTTTATTTAGTCAGCTTTGTTGTTTCACTAAACCTGTGCCCCGCGCGCAACACCGCGAGTGAGGGAATATGCTGAGCTGATCATCTTTGTAGTTTTAGTGACAAAATTACCCTGCTCTGCACTTGCGTCAGGGCAGACTTGCGTGGACTATGGCCGTGCAAGACACCGGCCGGAAAAGAATCAGATCACGGGAGTGACGCTGTGTCAGCGACCAGGAAGGAAGGGGCGCGCCTCCGCTCCATCGGCAATCTCGATATCATCAGGCGTTTCACCTGGGAAATTTCGTCGATCAACATGTATCTGGAGGAGTTGCGTCAGTTCTGGGCGAGAACGCTGGGCATCAGCGGTCCGCAATGGCTGATCCTGATGGCGATCTCCGACCTCGACAAGGACGACGGCGTGCCCGTCAACGTGGTCTCCAAGCTGCTCCACGTCGATCCGTCCTTCGTCACCACCCAGTCCAAGCTGCTGGAGAAGAAGGGCCTGCTGCGGCGGCGGCCCTCGCCGACCGACGCCCGCGTGGTGCGGCTGTCGCTGGTCGAGAAGACGCAGAAGCACATCGCAAGCCTCAACGAGCAGTACAAAACGATCCGCGAATTCGTCTTCCAGGAATTCGACGAGAACGAACTGACCGAATTCACCGGCAAGCTCGCGACGCTGAAGACCCGGCTCGAAAAGGCCTGCGTCAGGATATCCCTCGACTACTAAAGCATGATCCGGAAAAGTGCGAAGCGGTTTTCCGAAGAGATCATGCTCAAACAACAACCTAAAGCGCGATGACGATTCATCCCAATCTCATCGCGCTTTAGGACAGCGGGCGGCGTTCAGATCCGCCGCCCCGTGGCGCCCAGTTGCGATTCCAGCCAGTCGAATATGTATTCGTTGGCAAGGCTGGGATTGTCCGCGTGGGCCTGTGCCGCGCCGGTCTCCTGCGCGGTGAACACCTTCAGCACGATGTCGGAGCTGCCGAGTCGCGACTTCTGCACGATCTGGCGCGCCCGGTCGGCCTTGAGCCAGCCGTCCTCGCCGAGTGTGATCAGCACCGGACAGTCGACGCTCGAGGCCATTAACGGCGCCGACGGCACCGGGACGATGCTGAGGTCGCTCATCGCAAAGCGGCTGGCGAAGAAGGATCGTTCGTGCAGGTCCCACAGACCGCCGTCGCAGACGGCCGCGGCGAGCCTCGGCTCCTGCAACACCGCGCGCGCGACGAAGGAAGAGCCCCACCCGTCGGCCACGATGGCGACGCGATCGAAATCGACGTCGCCGCGTGTCTCCAGATAATCCATGACGCTGGCAATCGAGCTCTCGAGGTCGCGGCGCTGCAGGAGCGTGTCGGTATAGTCGTCACGCTGGTCGCCGAGCAGGTCCAGCGCGAGCATCGACAGTCCGCGTTCGCGCGCATGCGGCGCGAGCTTGAACAGGAATTCTTCCTTGCGGTGTCCAGGCTCGCCGATGCAGATCACGGTCGGAGCCCGCTTGCCGGCCGGGGATGCAGGCAGGAAATAGCCTTGCAAAACGTGTCCGTCATCGGCCCAGGGAATCGTGACGACCTCGCCAGCCGGACCGCGCGCGGTGAGGAAGCGGCGCGCACATTCCTGCATGGCGAGCACCGCGACCCAGCGACGTTCGTCGGCCTGGTCGAGCGGCATCGCGGCCGCGCCGTAGTAGTTCATCGCGCGCAGCCAGTTGCGCTGCGCGGTCGCCATGTGGCCTTCCGCGAACGCCGCCTCGGCACGCTGCCGGTTGGCTTGCGCCAGCCGCTTCCACTCGCGATGCCAGGACTGCTCGCCGCCCTGCTTGAGCTGCCGCGCGATCATCAGGCATTCTGCGATGGTGGCGCCCCCCTCCTGCGCCGCGGTGAGGAGCCGCGTGAATTCAGCGGAAATATCCTCTCTCTCCGGGCAGAGGATCCAGTCGTCGGAGAGGCATGCGGGTATCATCGGAGCTACGCTTTATGATGGCGTTACCCCTGATCGACTAAACTATTTTGGTTCACCAACCAAGCTGCCGTGCGCCGAATGAGACCCGTTTCACATCACCATCGCTTGAACATTGCTTGAACGACGGAGCATGTCGCATGCGTGACATTCCAAATCGTCATAAGGCGTCGGAAAGTGGCAAGAGGTGGCACGTAAAGTTACCTGCGTAACATGTAAATTACCTGTGTAATAATACGTCCGCACCTCTTGCCATGATGGTCGTCATACCTACATACGCGGACCTTCGTTGACAGTCTCAGCCAAACCGACTCAACCGAGCCGCCAGCCAACTTCCTGCGTAAAGCTTTCATAGAAGGCGCGGTCATAGGCCTGCTCCGGCGTAGCGCGCACCCGCTCGTCAAGACGTTTCGCGTCTTCGCCCACAAGAATGCGCCACCGCTCCGCCTTGACCCCGTCGAGGATGATCTTCGCGGCCTGCGCGGCCGTCGTCGGTGCGTCCTCGAGGAAGCTGCGGGCGCGTTCGGCGAACGCAGCCTGGATGTCCTCGTCCGACATCTTGTCAGCATCCGGCACGCCAGCCGCGACCATGCGCTTGCGGGTCAGCGCGACCTCGTCGGCATTGAGCCGCTCCGACCCGTCGGCGCTCTGCACCTTGCGCGAATTGGAGACGATCGAGGTGCCGATATGGCCGGGCATCACCACCGAGCATTTGACATGCGGCGCGTGCAGGCGAAGGTCGTTGATCAGCGCTTCGGTAAATCCTTTCACCGCGAACTTCGCCGAGCTGTAGGCGGTGTGCGCCTGTCCCATGCCGATCGAGGCCCAGAAGCCGTTGACGCTCGCGGTGTTGACGATGTGGGCCTCGTCCGCCGCCACCAGCATCGGCAGGAAGGTGCGCACGCCGAGATAGACGCCGCCCCAGCAGATGTTGAAGGTGCGCTCCCACTGCTCGCGCGTGTTGGTGAACAGGCTGCCGCCGCCACCGATGCCGGCATTGTTGAACAGGAGATGGATCCGATCGGTCTTCTGCTGCTCGGCGAGCTCATCGCGAAACCGCTTGAGATGATCCTCGATCGAGACGTCGGCGACATGGGTCGTGACCCGCAGGCCCTGCGGCAGCTTCTCGACCTCGCAGAGCCGCTTGGTCTCGGCCATCGCGGCCTCCGAGACGTCGCACATCGCGACATTGCAGCCCTCGGCGACGAGCTGCCGTGCGAGCTCGCGTCCCATCCCCGTGCCGCCGCCGGTGATGACGGCGATCTTTCCTGCAAAATCCTTCATCGGACTTCTGTCCCTCCCCTTGTCGGTATGTTTCTTCACAGCTGGCGCCGCGCATCGCGGCGCGCGCAAAATGTAGCAGCGCCGCATCCGCAGGTAAAAGCGGATCGGCGCTGCCATCTTCACATCAGTTATTTCGGCCCGCGGACTATTCGGCCGCTTCGACGCGCACCCCGTTCAACGCGCCGAGCACCTCCAGCGCCTTGCGGGTGGCGGCCTGCTGCGCCGGCGAGGCCTCCGGCATCGGTGCGCGCGGATAGGTCCTGGGCAAGCCCTGGAGCGTCTGGGCGTAACGCGTGCAGGCCGGCAGATTGTCGGCAATCACGGCGTTCCACAGCGTCAACAGCTTCTTGTGTAGGTCGAGCGCGCGCGGATGGTCGCCCGCCTTCACCGCATCCCACAGCGCGACGGAGGCATGCGGCGCCGCGGTCAGGATCGCGGCGATCGAGCCATGGGCGCCGAGCGTGTAGGACGGATACATGAGGGCATCGACCGCGCTGTAGATCAGCTTGTCCGGCGCCATCATCATGAGATCCGCGAACAGCTTGAGATCGCCCGCGCTCTGCTTGACGCCGACCACCAGCGGCACCTCGGTCATGATCCGCACCAGCAGCGCCGGTGACAGATAGGACCACGGCACCACGTTGTAGATGATGATGGGCATGCCGGTCTCGTCCGCCATGGCGCGGAAGTGCGCGACCATCGCCTCGTCATCGGGCTTGAACAGATAATGCACCGGCGTGACCTGGAGCGCTGCGACATTCACGTCGCGCACGAGCTTGCCGCGACGGATCGCATCGCGCGTGGAGTCCACGATGATCCCGGCGATCACGGGAATGCGTCCCTTCACCGCCTCGACCGTCGCGGCCATCAGGTCGCGATATTCCTCGTGATCGAGCGTGTGGCCCTCGCCGGTCGAGCCGCCGGCCGCGACGCCATGCGCGCCGGCGCCGATCATCCAGTCGACCTGGGGCGCCACGAGCCCAAGGTCGATCTCGCCGTCCTTCCGGAACGGCGTCGTCATCGGCGGGATCACGCCGGTCGGTCGTGCCTTCATGGTCTGCCCTCGCGTTTCCTTTGGTCCTGTGGCGGTCCCGCTCTCTTGACGAGTATCCGTCCGCTTTCGAGCCTATCGGCTGCGCAGGCCTTGTGAAGGGGCGGTTCACGCGGCGCTGCCCCCACAATCGCTCATTCCTGCGTCCTTCCTCGCCCTTTTCCTTGGGGATTCCCCGTATTTGCCCGGCTTCGGTTTAGGGGCAATTTTTTTACAATCCGAATCATCAAATGAGGTTGGACGCTGGGTCGAGTCGGCCAGATCAGCGTGTTGTTTGTGTCACAGGCTCTGGCACTCCGCTTGCATCCTCTTCGTGGTCTGAAACTACCGATGAGGTGACAGGAATGTTCGTGACCGTGGTTGCCGTGCTCTGCCGGCTGAGCGCAGCCAGCTCAGGCAGTTGCATCGAGGAAATCGTGACCGACAGCAACATGACGCCTGAGATGTCGATGATGCAGTGCGCGATCGGCGCACAGGCCCCGCTTGCCAAATGGATGGGCGAGCATCCGATCTATCACGCCAATTGGCGCCTCGAGCGCTACAAATGCGTGCCGGGTCACTACGAGATCAAGGGCCACGCCTAAGGCCCCGCAAGACTACGGATGAGGAAACGCCCCGGAGGTAGCCTGGTCTCTCCGCGCGGGCACCGCTAGCGCCAGACCCCATTGCGGCGGCGCGCCCCTGTGACGACGATCACGCCTTCCCTTTAAGCCACTGCACGCAGAATGATCGCACGCGCCTGTCGCCCTTCCGGCGTCGGCATCAGCGCGAAATTGTGCGGCTGATCACGGAGCAGATGCAGCTCGACCGGCACGCCCGCCGCCCTCGCGCGCTCCGCGAGATCGACGCTATCGGGATAGAGCAAATCGCGCGTACCCGAGAAGATTGTCATCGACGCGAGCGAACGGAAGGCGCCGTTGAGCGGGCTGACGAAGGGATGGCCGATATCGAGCTCGCCGGCATAGAGCCGCCCCGCCTCAAGTATACCCGGAATGTCCTGGATCGGATCGCGGCCTGCGATCTCGACCTGCTCCGGGCGGCTGACCGAGGCATCGGCCGCGGGCGAGATCAGCATCAGCCGGCCCGGCTGCCGATGCCCGCGATCGCGCAGCCACTGGCATGCAGCGAGCGCCAGTCCCGCGCCGGCGGAATTGCCGACCACCGTGACCTTTGCGGGCCCGACATCCTCCAGCAGCATCCGCAACAGCTCGGCCGTCGCCGGCACGAGATCCTTGGCGGTGGCACGCGGCGCAAGCGGATAGATCGGCACCACGCAGACGACGCGCGCCCTGCGCGTCATCTGGCCGACGAAGCGCCAATGTGCCGGCACGATCTCGTTGATGAAGCCACCGCCGTGCAAGAACATGACGTGGTTGCAGCCCTCATGGCCCGATGATGGCGCCGTGTAATAGACCGGCCATCCGCCCATCTTGGTCAACGTCACCTCGACGCCGCGGCCCAAACCCGTCGGCTCGCAGGAGGCCGGCTGCAATGCGAGTTTCTGCACATGCGCCTGCACGGCCTCGGCCGAGGCAAGGTGCTTCTTGAACGGAAGCTGCCGCAACAGCGCGTTGAAGCAACGACTCTGCAGGCTCGGCGCGGGATCGCCGGATGGCCGCATCCCCAACAGCCGGCCGCCCGGACAGAACTGGAAGGCCGATGCGATCTTTGCAACGCTCATGTCAGGTCTCCTCCAGACCGGGCTCTCTGTATGGGCGACGAAAAGGCTTGTGTCGACCGCCGCCACATGCGGATATAATGCGAGCATTCGCTCGCTTTTCCTACTCGCATTCGGATCACAGGCCCATGGCGCGCAAACCGCCGACAAAACCCCGGAAAAATGCCTTGCAAGCGCGATCGCGCGCCACCGTCGACGCGCTGGTCGAGGCAACCGCTCGCATTCTGGTCCGCGAAGGCTTTGAGAAAGCCAGCACCAACCGGATCGCCGAAATCGCCGGCGTCAGCGTCGGCTCGCTCTATCAGTATTTTCCCAGCAAGGAGGCGCTCGTCGCCGCCGTGATCGACCGTCACAACGAGGAGATCATGGGCATCGTCCGTGCCGCCCTCACCGAGGTCGCCGACCTGCCGATCGACAAAGCCGTGCGCCGCCTCGTCACCGTCGCGATCGAAGCCCACCGTATCGATCCCAAACTACATCGGGTGCTTGCCGAGCAGATCCCGCGCACCGGCCAGCTCAAGGACGTCGAAGCCTTCAACCGCGAGGTCCACACCCTCGTGCGCGCCTATCTCGAAAGCCGCCGCAAGGAGATGCGCAAGATCGACCCGGGACTGGCGACCTTCATCTGCGTCAGTGCGATCGAGGCGGTCGCGCACAACACGGTGCTGAACCAGGCCGAGATGCTCTCGGAGAAGATGGTGCGGACGCTGGTGGACGAGACAACGCGGATGGTGGTGGGATATTTGAGGTAGTTTGCGAAAACGTCGCCTCATGCCCGCTCTACGCGGGAGAGCGGGCATCCTGCTAAGCAGTTGATTTATCTGCGGGCTGCATTGAGCCGAGCCCATGGCCATGAGTTTTCCATTTTTGATGGCGATCAATTCAGCTTTCCTATTGAGGACAAAACATATGCCCAAGAAAAATTGCCTGATAGTCCATGCCGCCGGAAGACAGCTCGACCTACTGCGCGGAGAGGCTTCCCGCATTGCGAAGGCGAACAAGGTCGACTGGTGGATCGATCGTGCCGACGTCGGCACACTTTTTTGCTTTGAAGACGCAAATGCTACAGAAGCCTTCGCTCGCACCTGCGACAACTTCGGAGTCCGATGCCAAGACGGCTAGCTCAAAAACCCCGCCGACTTTGTGAGCCGGCGGGAGTTGAGTGAATACCTACGAAAACCGGCCCATCGCCAAACGCGCGTCGGACGGTGGGGCCGTTCCGGGTGGATGGCGAGACCTTGAGGAGGTCCAGATTCGCCACAGACCGATTTTTCAATCTCTCCCTTGGAGAGTCGTTCCTCAGACGCCGCGATGCCAATATTTTTGTGATCTGGCGCAAAAGGAAGGCCCCAGCCAATGGGGAAGACCGGGGCCTTCACAGGCCTTGCGATGGATCACACGCAAGACCGATCGCAGGATAGCTACAGGAGCGCTCGTTCCTCCTGCGGAACCAATCTCGACCCAAGTTGGCTGCAACTCCAGGTGAGTCGCGAGAGCCAGCATTCCAGCAGCCAAATCGGGGCTAGAGTGTGTCCGAAGTTGAACTAGACGCGGGCGAAACCAACGTGCTGAAGCCGCGATCCAACTCGAGTGTTTCGCAAATCATCGTTTCTTCGTAGGCCGAACCCGCGGCGAACGACTAGGGCGCGTGGGTGAAGATATCCACTCGTCGATTTCGTCTGGCTCTACTCGCCACGAAGGCGAGACGCCATCGGCTGTCCGGGCTGTGACACGGTATCGGCGCTTACGGAGCTTGGCTGCCAAATTCTTCGCGCCATCTTCGTCTCGACATTCAATAGAAAAATTACCGTAACAAACAACCCAGCGCTTTCGACTTACTTTTCGTTTGGATCGCGCTGAACGCTCCATCTAAGGGACCCCGTGAGTCCCCAAGCCCGTCCCAGTATCAAGACTCCATTCTTACCAAACCGTTTAAACCTGTCCGCGACCTCGCCAAGGGCAGCGGACTACCTACCCATCCTAGCAACCCCCGACGCAAGACATGAGGTCTGGTGAACTTCATCAGCAAGATGTCATTCAATCACCTCGTCTGCGCGGCGCAGAACGGACGTTGGAAGCACTAGGCCGAGCGCCTTCGCAACCGGGAGGTTGACTACCGTGAAACTCGCGCGGCGCGGACGCTACTTGCTTGCCGCCGGGACAGGTTACACATCATAGCGCGGGGAGAAGACAACTCCGCTCCGGACGTCGCGCCTCCCAAGTCCCTGCGACGCAATGGATTGAAGCAGCTGTCGTGAATATTCCCCCGTCCCACAGGCTGGCATGGTGACATCATGCCCCTGTTTTGCCCGACGCGTCAAACCACTTCGGAAAAACATAATTCGCCAATGGGTTCGCTACTGTGCATGGGGTTGTTTTCGACATTTTAATTTTCCGCCCCCAGAAGCAGCCGCCCGCTACCGGTCGTCGCGCATGCGTCACGCCGCGGGAGCAGGCTCCACGCCAACGGTTAATCCACCCGACAGATGAGTTGAGAAAAATGGTCGGAGCGAGAGGATTTGAACCTCCGACCCCTAGTCTCCCAGACTAGTGCGCTAACCGGGCTGCGCCACGCTCCGAACGTCGTTCCATTAGCTAGGATCGCCGCTTTGCGCAAGGCGAGGTCGCAGCATTTTGGCGTCCGTGCCCACAGCCCCGGAACTGCAGGCAAAGCTCGCGAAAAGCGCCCCTAGCCGTCCTTCAGCGCCTGATCCAGCATCTCCCGGCACGCGACGAGGTCAGCGAGCACCCGCCCGAGCCGCTCCCGGTCGATGGCGCTGGGCCCGGCTGGTGCGGCGGGAGTGCCGCCCTTGCGGAAGGTGGTGAGGATGTCCTCGTCGTCGACCTCGGTGAAGCGGAAGTCGATGCCTTCCTCCTCGTCGCCCTGGTAGTCGTCTTCATCGGCATCCGTGACGCCCTTGATGGGCGCCTCGTCGTCGTCGTCGGGCTCCATCAGGCTGGCGCCGATGGCATCCTCGATGGCCCCGAACGAGACCGCGGCCGCGCCGTCGGCGAGGCCCTGCACCGACTTGACGCCGTGCTCCTTGAGGATCCGCTGCACCCCGCGGATGGTGTAGCCCTCCCCGTAGAGCAGGCGGCGGATGCCCTTGAGCAGATCGACGTCGTCGGGGCGGTAATAGCGGCGGCCGCCGCTGCGCTTCATCGGCTTGATCTGGGAGAATCGGGTCTCCCAGAACCGCAGCACGTGCTGCGGAATGTCGAGTTCCTGCGCTACTTCGCTGATGGTTCGGAACGCATCCGGCGCCTTGTCCAAATGCCTAATCCTTCGCGCAGGCGGTTACGCCTCGGGTTGAGCCTTGCTGGCGTCGCCATTGCCGCGATGCTGGGTGTTGATCCGCTGCTTCAGGATCGCCGACGGCTTGAACACCATGACGCGGCGCGGCGAGATCGGCACCTCGGTGCCGGTCTTCGGATTGCGGCCGATACGCTGACCCTTCTTGCGGACCATGAAGGAGCCGAAAGAGGACAATTTCACCGTCTCGCCCTTCTCCAGGCAGTCGGTGATCTCCTTCAGGACGAGTTCCACGAAGGCAGACGATTCCGTGCGCGACAGGCCCACCTTCTGGTAGACGGCCTCGCAGAGATCAACACGCGTTACGGTTTTGCTTTGGTCGGTCATCGCCCTGCCCCACATCACGGCGAACAATTGTTGTCTGAAATTATGAGGTTACGATACGCCGGTCAACAGCGCTCATCAATGCAGGCGCATCGATAATGGCGGCTAATTCCGGCAAAATTTTATCGATTGTGGCTCTACCAGCGCACCAGCGCGGAGCCCCAGGTGAAGCCGCCGCCCATCGCCTCCAGCAGAACCATGTCGCCGCGCTTGATGCGGCCGTCCTTGCGCGCCACCGACAGCGCCAGCGGGATCGAGGCCGCCGAGGTGTTGCCGTGGCGGTCCACCGTCAGCACCACCTTCTCCGGCGCGATGTGGAGCTTGTGGGCGGAGGCGTCGATGATTCGCTTGTTGGCCTGGTGCGGCACGAACCAGTCGATGCTGTCGGCATTGAGCCCGGTGGTCTGGAAGGCGTCGACGATCACGTCGGTGATCATGCCGACCGCGTGCTTGAAGACCTCGCGGCCCTCCATGCGCAGATGGCCGACGGTCTGGGTCGAGGACGGACCGCCGTCGACGAACAGCTTTGCCTTGTGGCGGCCGTCGGAGCGCAGGTGAGTGGTCACGACGCCGCGGTCGGTCGCGGCCTTGCCCGGCTGCTCCTGTGCCTCCAGCACCACCGCGCCGGCACCGTCGCCGAACAGCACGCAGGTGCCGCGGTCGTTCCAGTCGAGGATGCGCGAGAAGGTCTCGGCGCCGATCACCAGCGCCCGCTTGAAGGCGCCGGTGCGCAGGAAATTGTCGGCGGTGGCGAGCGCGAACACGAAGCCCGAGCATACCGCCTGGAGATCGAACGCCGCGCCATGGTTGATGCCGAGCGCGTGCTGCACCGCGACCGCGGTGGCGGGGAAGGTGTTGTCAGGCGTCGAGGTCGCCAGCACGATCAGCTCGATCGACTGCGCATCCACGCTGGCGTCGCTGAGCGCAGCCTGTGCCGCCTTGATCGCCAGATGCGAGGTGAACTCGCCCTCGGCCGCGATATGCCGCTCGCGAATGCCGGTGCGCTGCACGATCCATTCGTCGGACGTGTCGATGCGCGCCGCCAGCTGGGCGTTGGTCACCACCTGCTCCGGCAAATAAGAGCCGCAGCCCAGCACGACCGAACGAATTTGAGTCACGAAACAGCCTCCTGCGCGGTCTGCACGGAACTAAGTGCACCACCCTCGCGGTTGAGCATCTGATTGATCTTGTTCAGGAGATCGTAGTGAGCCATCTCATAGCCAACATCGATCGCATAGGCAAAGCCTTCGGAGCTGATTCCACCATGGCTCTTGACCACGATCCCGTTCAATCCAAGGAACACGCCGCCGTTGGACTTGTTCGGGTCCATCTTGTCCCGCAGGGCCTGGAAGGCGCTGCGCGCTAAGAGGTAGCCGAGCTTGGACAGCCAGCTCCGCTGCATCTCGTTGCGGAGTAATTCCGCCATCTGCCGTGCGGTTCCCTCGGCGGCCTTGAGCGCGATATTGCCGCTGAAGCCTTCGGTGACGATGACGTCGGCCAGCCCTTTGCCGATACCATCCCCCTCGACGAAGCCGAGATAATCGAGCTCCGGCAGGTTCACCGCACGCAGCCTGTCCCCGGCCTCGCGGATCTCCTCGTGCCCCTTGATCTCCTCGGTCCCGATATTGAGCAGGCCGACCGTGGGCCGGGGCTTGTCGAACAGGACGCTCGCCATCGCGGCGCCCATGACGGCGAGCGACACCAGATGGTGTGCGTCGCCACCGATGGCGGCACCGAGGTCGAGCACGACCGATTCGCCGCGCTTGGTCGGCCATACCCCGGCAATCGCCGGGCGGTCGATGCCCGGCAGCGTGCGCAGGTGGAAGCGCGACATCGCCATCAGCGCGCCGGTATTCCCGGCGGAGATCACGACATCCGCCTCGCCCTTCTTCACCGCGTCGATGGCGAGCCACATCGAGGAGGTCTTGCGGCCGCGCCGCAGCGCCTGGCTCGGCTTATCGTGCATGGCGACGGCGACGTCGGTATGGATGATCTTCGAAGCGGCCTTGAGGGCGGGATGCTTCTCGAGCTCGGGCTCGATCTTGGCGCGGTCCCCGACCAGCAGGAATTCGATCTCGCGATGCCTGTGAAGCGAGATGGCGGCGCCTGGAATGACCACGGCGGCGCCGACGTCGCCCCCCATGGCGTCAAGCGCGATGCGAACCTTGCTTGGCATAAAAGTCCTGGAAACCTGGTCTGGTGCGGTCTTGAACGAGCGGTGCCGCAAAATGGGTCCGCCATGGACATGGCGACCGGTCAGGCGCCACGCGGCGCCCGGACCGGGGCGCGACAATAGCGTTTTGTTATCCCGAAACAACCTCTTGCCCCCAGCCTTTTGCATTCGGGGCGATCCGCGGGCGGCGGCGAAGATTCACGATAAGCATATTAAAATCAAATAGATATGGGCGCCCATCAAACCATTCGGACAGGCGGCTTACGCACCTCGCGAAGCGATCCTCCCCGGGAATGCCCAGCTATTTGCCTTTCTTCTTGTCCTGGAGCGCCTTCAGCGCCGCGAACGGATGGTCCTCGGGGTCCAGCGCGGTGACCTCGGCCTCGAACTTGACGCCCGGCTTGCGCGGATAGGGATCGACCGCCAGGAACAGCGCATCGGTGGCAATCCGGCCGAGATCGATGATGCCGTTCACGATTGCCTCCGGCGGATCGATCACCTCCGGCGGCTCCGCGTCGTCCTGCCCCTCCTCGATCAGGTCGGCCATCTTCCGAACCTCGGCTTCGGGGGCGAACACCAGATCGACGTCCTCCTCGATCTCGCTCTCGATCGGATCGAGGGTGACGACGCAGATCTGGCCGATCCGGGCGCGGACGTGCCCCGTAACCTGGATCCGGCCGCCGCTCTTGGGCACAACGTCGAAAGCAGCCTGGGCGGAGAGCACCTCCCGCAAGCCGCCGACCTCGGCGATGGCCTGCAGCTCGGCGACTGAAGCCTCGAGCTTGCGGTGCAGGCCGGTGTCGGGGATCTGCGCGACGATGACGGGGGACCGCCAGGGATCGGGTCTGGAATCGGCGTTCGGTCGGCTCATCGCGTGATGTCCTCAGTGAGCGCTGGGGGATACTTGAAGGATGCGCACAGCAGCGTGGCCTCGTCTGTCCGGCCGAGGTCGGCCTCGGTGGCCCGGGCGTAGGCCGCGAGCTGCCGTGCTTGGTCCATGCCGGTCCCATTCAGGATATTCTTGCAGACGGCGGCTGCCAGCGCCTCGCCGCCGCCTTCGATGGCCTGGTCATAGGCCTGGACGCGGCCGTAAAACGCCTCGCCGAAGGCCCGCATCCGCTTCGGCACGGTCTGGTCGCCTATCCCCATCTCGCGCAGATTGTCGTCCATGTCCTCGCAGAAGCGGTCGAACAGCGCCTGCGACAGCTCCGTGGCGCCCTGGCCCTGGTTGGCGCCTTGGTTGACGCTCTGGGCCGTGCGCAGGCGTCGCAGCAGCAGCCAGAGATGCAGCAGCAACAGGTCGAAACGCCCGTTAACCGTATCGGGCACGCCCAAGTCGCGGTAAAATATGGGTTCTCGCGCCTGCGTCACGATCATGCCATAGATGGCTTCAATGGTGCCGCGCGGGGCTTGCCGGGGTTTCTTGAAGTGATTGAACGGCCAAACCATTGTGGGTTCCGCAAGCGGGCGTGCGCGTGTTGCAATTGCAGTCTCCGCCCGGTACTTCAGCGCCTCGCGCGACGCAAGGGGACGGAATCAGTTCCACGATGACGATAACGAACCAGACCAGCCTGCGCGCCAACAAGCCGCGCGGCCTTCATGCACGCTGGCGCGGTTTGCGCATGCTCGCGGCCGTCGCTCTGGTCGGCGCCGCCCTTGCCGGCTGCACCGGCGAGCAGTTCCAGAAGGGTTACATCCTGCCGCCCGGCGCGCTGGAGCAGATTCCGATCGGCGCGAGCCAGGACCAGGTGCTGATCGTGATGGGCACCCCCTCCACGGTCGCAACCCTCGACGGCGAGGTGTTTTACTACATCTCGCAGCGCTCGGAGCGGATGGTCGCCTTCATGAACCAGAAGGTGGTCGACCAGCGCGTCATCGCGGTCTATTTCGACAAGAATCGGCGCGTGCGCCGGCTGGCGAATTACGGCCTTCAGGACGGCAAGATCTTCGACTTCATCAGCCGGACCACGGCGACGTCGGGTCAGGAGATGAACTACCTCACGCCGCTGTTCAAGCTGCTCAGCTTTAACTGAGTCTTCAGCCTGCGGCGTCGTGCCGCCCTCCGCGCGGCACTTGCCGTCGCGTGCGGCTTGCCGTTGCGCGCCCGGTTCCATACGCTCCCTGCAAAACAAGAAGCAGGGAGTGGATTCGTGCCCAAGACTTTGTTGTCCCGCCGTCGCGTGCTCGCCGGTGCTGCCGGCCTCTCGGCTGCAGCGATCCTGCCGCGATCGAGCCTGGCGGACTGGAAACCCACCGAAAACGTCCGCATCATCGTGCCGGCTGCGGCCGGCGGCTCGACCGACGTCATGGGCCGGCTGCTGGCCGCGCATCTGCAGACCGCCTGGGGCCAGTCGGCGGTCGTGGAGAACCGCTCCGGCGGCGGCGGTACGATCGGCACGGCCGAGGCCGTCCGCGCCAAGCCTGACGGCCACACCATCCTGATCGGCAACCCCGGGCCGAACGCGATCGCCTACAGCATCTTCAAGAACCTCACCTACAAGCCGGACCAGCTCCAGCCGGTCTCCAACATGATCCGGATCCCGAACATCGTCTCGGCGCATCCGAAGACCGGCATCAAGTCGGTCGCCGAGCTGATCGCATATCTGAAGACCAACCCGGACAAGCTCAGCTACGCCTCGTCCGGCGTCGGACAGAGCCCTCACCTCACCGGCGCCTGGTTCCTCCAGCTCACCGGACTGAAGATGACGCACATCCCGTTCCGCGGCGCGGGCCCCGCGCTCCAGGCCGCGCTGGCCGGCGACATCCAGATCCTGTTCGACAATCTCTATCCGAGCCTTCCGCAGGTGCAGAACGGCACCCTCACCGGCCTCTGCGTCACCACGACCGATCGCAGCGACCTCGCGCCGAACCTGCCGACCATGCGCGAGAGCGCGCCGGAGCTGGCCAATTTCGACGTTTCGTCGTGGTTCTCGGTGTTCCTGCCGAAGGGTGTGCAGCCCGCCGTGCTGGAAGCGCTCAATCTTCAGGTCAAGGCGATGCTGGAGCGCGACGACATCAAGAAGAACATCGCCGCCATGGGCGCCCGCGCCGACTACGGCACGCCGCAGCAGTTCGCCGACTTCGTGGACGCCGAGACGAAGAAGTTCGCCGGCATCATCCAGAAGGAAGGCCTGCAGATGGACGTGCAGTAGGCGTTCACACGAGCCGTTGGCGCGGGGGATAACGGCCGCACCTACTGCTGTCATTCCCCGCGAAGGCGGGGAATCCAGTACGCCGCGGCTTCTCCGCATTACGCCGCTGTCTCTGGAATACTGGATCGCCCGCCTTCGCGGGCGATGACAGCGAGGGTGAGGCCGCTATCGGAATGACACGTTGAGAGGCTCCGGCCCACCAAAACAAAAAACCCGCGGCTCGCGCCGCGGGGTTTGTCGTGTGTCGCTTGCGCCGTTCAGTGCGCGAGGATCGCCAGCAGCAGCAAGGCCACGATGTTCGTGATCTTGATCATCGGGTTCACCGCCGGTCCCGCCGTATCCTTGTAGGGATCGCCGACGGTGTCGCCGGTGACGGCCGACTTGTGGGCATCACTGCCCTTGCCGCCGAAGTGACCGTCCTCGATGTACTTCTTGGCGTTGTCCCAGGCGCCGCCGCCCGAGGTCATGGAGATCGCGACGAACAGGCCCGTCACGATCACGCCGAGCAACATCGCGCCCACCGCGGAGAACGCAGCCGACTTGCCGGCCGGGCCGCCACCCGCGATCGCATAGATCACGAAGTAGACGAAGATCGGCGACAGCACCGGCAGCAGCGAGGGGATGATCATCTCCTTGATCGCCGCCTTGGTCAGCAGGTCGACCGCCTTGCCGTAATCCGGCTTGTCGGTGCCCTGCATGATGCCCGGCTTTTCGCGGAACTGCCGGCGCACCTCCTCGACGATCGCGCTTGCCGCGCGACCGACCGCAGTCATGCCCATCGCGCCGAACAGATACGGCAAGAGGCCGCCGAACAGCAGGCCGACAACCACGTAGGGGTTGTTGAGCGAGAAGTCCGGATTGACGCCGGCGAAGTACGGATGGTGCGCGGAGTCCGCAACGAAGAACTTGAGGTCCTGGTTGTAGGCCGCGAACAGCACGAGGGCACCGAGACCGGCGGAACCGATCGCGTAGCCCTTCGTCACCGCCTTGGTGGTGTTGCCGACCGCATCGAGCGCGTCGGTCGACTTGCGCACCTCCTTCGGCAGGCCCGCCATCTCGGCGATGCCGCCGGCGTTGTCGGTGACCGGGCCGAAGGCGTCGAGGGCGACGACCATGCCGGCCAGCGCCAGCATGGTGGCCGTCGCGATCGCGATGCCGAACAGGCCCGCCAGGCTGTAGGTGACCAGGATGCCGGCGATGATGACGATCGCGGGCAGCGCGGTCGCTTCCATCGAGACGGCGAGCCCCTGGATCACGTTGGTGCCGTGACCGGTCACCGACGCCTGGGCGATCGACTTCACCGGCCGATAGTCGGTGCCGGTGTAGTATTCGGTGATCCAGATGATCAGCGCGGTGACGACGAGGCCGACGATGCCGCATTGGAACAGCGACATGCCGGTGTAGTCGACGCCGTCGAGCTTGCCGAAGCCGATCAGATAGTAGATCACGCCGGCGATGCCGATCAGCGACAGGATGCCGGTTGCGATCAGGCCCTTGTAGAGCGCGCCCATGATCGACTGGCTCGGCCCGAGCTTCACGAAGAAGGTGCCGATGATCGAGGTGATGATGCAGATGCCGCCGATGGCGAGCGGCAGCGTCATCATGTTCATGAGGATCGGCGTCTTGGCGAAGAAGATCGCCGCGAGCACCATGGTGGCGACCGCAGTCACCGCATAGGTCTCGAACAGGTCGGCAGCCATGCCGGCGCAGTCGCCGACGTTGTCACCAACGTTGTCGGCGATGGTGGCCGGGTTGCGCGGATCGTCCTCGGGGATGCCGGCCTCGACCTTGCCGACGAGGTCGCCGCCGACGTCCGCACCCTTGGTGAAGATGCCGCCGCCGAGACGGGCGAAGATCGAGATCAGCGAGGCACCGAAGCCGAGCGCCACCAGGGCGTCGACCACGAGACGGCTATCGGGCGCCAGTTTCAGCGAGTGCACCAGGAAGCCGAAATAGAGGGTCACGCCGAGCAGCGCGAGACCCGCCACCAGCATGCCCGTGATGGCGCCTGCCTTGAAGGCGAGCTCGAGGCCGCCGGCAAGCGACGTGGTCGCTGCCTGGGCGGTGCGCACATTGGCGCGAACCGAGACGTTCATGCCGATGAAGCCGGCCGCCCCCGACAGGACGGCGCCGATCAAGAAGCCGATGCCGACGTAGAGACCAAGGAAATAGACAAGCAGGACGAAGATGACGACGCCGACAATACCGATCGTCGTATACTGGCGCCGCAGATACGCCTGTGCGCCTTCAGCGACTGCGCCTGCAATTTCCTGCATGCGCGGTGACCCCGCATCCGCACTCAACACCGAAGACGTCGCCCAGATCGCGTAGACGATGGAAAGCACTCCGCAGAGCACTATCAACCATAATGCTGTCATGTGATTTTTGCCTCAGATCCTTGATGTACGTACCCCCGGCGCCTTTTGTTTTTCCGTCATGCGGTTGGCGCCCTTATGTTGAACAGGGCCGCCCCTTGCACGAAGGTGTGGCCCTGGTCGGTCACAAGCTTGCCAAAATCAAATTGAGGGTGCAACGCCGGATGAGGCCGAAAAAGCCGATCTCGGCAAGTATTTAGACCTAATCCCGAGCGCTTGGCCGCCGGCCTGGCGCAGTACCGGGAGGCGACCTCAGAACCGGGCGAGGCTTGGCCTGGGCCACGCCTAGGCCATCGCCCTCACGGGATGGCGAGAGGCTGACGCCATTTCCAGGGTCTGCCCGTCGGCTGTTGTACGCCGGTTGAAGATCTTGACCTCGTAGACGCCGCCATTCGGGCCGACCTCATGCGTCACCGAAACGACCTGCTCGCGTGTGAGGCTGCCGAGCTGCACATCCTGGTCGGGCAGGATGAGCGTCGCCAGCTCATTGACGAACACCACCACGAGATGGCCTTTCGGCATGTTGCTCTTCGACAACAAGCGCAACTGGCCGTGATAAGGCTGCCGCGTCCAGGCCGATGGCAGGCCGGGATCGACCACGACCTGGATGTTGTTGGTCTCGGGGTGCAAAGTGAGCACCATCTTCGACTGATCGGGCTTCCATTGCATGGACATCGTCGGCTCGGTTTTCCAGAGACAATTGAACGCCGCGCACTCGCTCGGCAGTTTGTCGTGGATCGTGCAGCCTCGGCCGGGCTTGCAATGCGAGCACCACTTGCCGGCGGCCTTGCCGAGCTCGACCACGTTGTAAACCTTGCAGCAGAGCGTGCAGCTTCCGCACTCCTTCCCGGAAACAGTCCGCGCCTCGCTCAAACTCGAAACGGCCGCCGTCATCGAATCATGTCCATTGGCTGCTTTGGTAGCTATGGCGCTGATACAGCCGCTTGCTGTCGCCAGGGTTGCGCCAACCCGCGACCGGGAAAAGCCAGGACAGATCAGGGTTCGGGGCGGACTTGAATTCAGAAGTGGCTGTAAGACAGGCGCCTCAAGGTCAGTTCCTGGCCTTGCCCGTCCAAAAAGCGCGGCCGCTCATGGCCCGCGACGATCGTGCCGATCGCCGTGACGGCCACGCCCGCCGCCTGCCCTGCGGCAATCAGCGCCTCACTTTGCGCCGGCGGCACCGTACACAGCACCTCGTAATCGTCGCCCCCGGCGAGCAGCGTCTCAACGCAAACGACGTTGCCCGCGATCAGGCCGGCCGCAGCAGCCGAGAGCGGCACGCTCGCGACGTTCACCGTGGCCGAGACGCCGGACGCCGCGCAGAGTTTCGTCAGATCGCCGGCGAGCCCGTCGGAGACATCCATCGCGGCCGTCGCGTGGTCACGCACGGCCTGCGCCAGCACATTGCGCGGCTGCGGCACGCGATAGCGTGAGACCAGCATCTCCTTCGCTTGCGGTTCGGACGCGAGCGCCCCGGCCGCGGCGCCGCCTGTGAGCACATCGAGGCCGAGCGCGGCGTCGCCGATCGTTCCCGTCACCAGGATGCGGTCGCCCGGCCGCGCGCCGGTACGGCCGACCATCCGTCCCTTCGGCACGCGGCCGAAGGCGGTGATCGAGATCATCTGCGGCCCCGGCGTCGACACCGTGTCGCCGCCAAGCAGCGGGCACGCGAAAGCCCTGCTGTCCTCGCCGAGCGCATCGGCGAACGGCCTGAGCCAGGCATCCTCCTTGCTGCGCAGCGCCAGCGTCAGCACGAAGCCGGCGGGCGCCGCGCCCTTGGCGACGAGATCCGACAGGTTCACCCGCAGCGCCTTGCGCGCGATGGTGTCGGGCGGATCGGTGGCGAGATAATGCACGCCTTCGACGACGGCGTCGGTGGTGACGACGATGTCGTCGCCGGACGAGGACAGCACCGCGGCATCATCGACCAGCCCGAACGCGCCGGGGTCAGTCGCCAGCGGCTTGAAATAGCGCGCGATGAGGGAGTCTTCGGCGGAGGTTTCCGGTGCGTTCGTCATCGGCGCTAGCCCCAAACTCCACTGTCATCGCCCGGCTTGACCGGGCGATCCAGTACGCCGAGACGCTCGATGTCAATAACCGCTGCCGCGGCGTACTGGATCACCCGCTCCAGTGCGCAAGTGCGCACAAGGCGGGTGATGACAGCGGAATGTGTAACTACCCCCGCCCGAACTCGTCGCCGCGGAACTGGCGGCCGATCTGGTCGAGCACGGCGTTGACCATGCCGGTCTCCTCGCGGTCGACGAAGGCATTCGCAACGTCGACATATTCTGACACGACGACGCGGCCCGGCACGTCCTTGCGATGCTGGAGCTCATAGGCCCCTGCCCGCAGCACCGCGCGCAGGATGGCCTCGATCCGCTTCAGCGGCCAGCCCTTCGACAGCGCCTCGTCGATCAGGGGATCGAGCATCTTCTGGTCGCGCACGACGCCGGAGACCACGTCGCGAAAGAAGGCCGCTTCCGCCGGCAGGTAAGTATCGCCCTCGACCTCGTTGCCGAGCCAGTGGCTCTCGAACTCGGCAAAGATGTCGTTGATGCCGGCGCCGGCGATGTCCATCTGGTACAGCGCCTGCACGGCCGCGAGCCGCGCCGCACCGCGCCGGTTCGCTTTCTTCTCGGTGCCAGCCGGCGGCTTTTTGCTGTGATCGGCCATGATCAAGCCCGCGCCAGCCGGCGCTTGATGCGCAGCATCGCAAGCGCGGCGCGCGCGGCATCGCCGCCCTTGTTGAGCTCGCTGGCGCGCGCCCGCGCCCAGGCCTGCGCCTCGGTGTTGACGGTGAGGATGCCGTTGCCCAGCGGCAGCTTTCGCGAAACCGCAAGATCCATCAGCGCGCGCGAGGATTCCTGCGAGACGATCTCGAAATGGATGGTGTCGCCACGGATCACGCAGCCGAGCGCGATCACCGCGTCATAGGGCTTGCCGTTCGCCGCCGCGGCATCGATCGCGATGGCGACCGCCGCCGGGATTTCGAGCGCGCCGGGAACCGTGATGACGTCATGCGTCAGACCGGCCGCCTTCAGCTCGGTCACCGCGCCGTCCAGAAGCGCATCCTGGAGATCGTCATAGAACCGCGCCTCGACAATCAGCGCGCGTGCGCCGGAAATGTCGGTCTGGTCCTTCAGGGGTGCGCGTCGCGCGTCTGCCATCGTCTCAATCCGTTCTACAGAGGTCGGCGCTATGTAGTCGCCGGACGCATGTAAGCCAAGTTCAAAAGACACTGTCATTCCGGGGGCGATGCGAAGCATCGAGCCCGGAATCTCGAGATTCCCCGGTGCGCAATTGCGCACCTGTGGTCTGGTCCTTCGGACCATCCCGGAATAACGGCTCCGCCGTCACTTCATTTCCGTCAGCCGCGCGGCATAGCGGGCCATCAGGTCGACCTCGATATTGACCTCGGCGCCCGCTTTCCAGCCGCCGATCGTCGTGACCGTCAGAGTATGCGGGATGATCAGCACCGAAAAGGTCACGTCTCTCACCGTATTGACCGTCAGCGAGACGCCGTCGAGCGTGATCGAGCCCTTGGTGGCGATGAAGCGCGCGAGCTCCCGCGTGGTCGAGAGCTCGAACCGCGCCATATCAGGCAGGTCCTCGCCACTGACGAGGGTGGCGACACCGTCAGCATGGCCGGCGACGATATGGCCGCCGAGCTCGTCGCTAATCTTGAGCGCGCGCTCGAGATTGAGCCTCGTGCCGACCTTCCAGTGCTTTGCAGTCGTCAGCGCCAGCGTCTCGGCGGCGGAATCGACGTCGAACCAGGTTCGGCCGCCTTCGACGCCGGAAGCAACCACCGTCAGGCAGACGCCGTTGCAGGCGATCGAGGCGCCGTCGGCGATGGTGGTCTGATCGTAGCGGCAAGCGATGCGCAGCCTGTGCAACTGGCCCTGCGCTGTTGGCGTGAAGCCGACGATCTCGCCGATATCGGTGACAATGCCAGTGAACATTACGAGCGCTCGTAGATGGTGAGAGTATCCTTGCCGAATGTCTCGCTAGCATGAACCTTATAGGCCTGCGACTGCGTGATTTTCGACAGGGGCAATGCATCGAGCGCATCGACGCCGCCCGAGCCGACCTCTTCCGCTCCGCGGAACAGCCAGATCTCGTCGGCGAGGTCGGCCGCGACGAAGGACGCCGCGACGCGGCTGCCGCCCTCGACCATCAGCCGCGTGATGCCTTTCTCCGCCAGCACATGCAGCACGGCCGAAAGATCAAGCCCGGAAGCGTTTCCTGGCGGTACGCGGATGATCTGAGCGCCGGCCGCTCCAAGCCGCGTGGCGGCGGCGGCTTCCGCAAGCTCCGAGCCGATCACCCAGAGCGGCGTCTCCCGCGCGGAACGACCAAGCTGGCTCGCGGCCGAAATGCGCAGATTCTGGTCGAGCACGACGCGTATGGGAGAACGCGCTTCCATGCCCGGCAGGCGACAGTTGAGCTGCGGATCATCCGCCAGCACCGTGCCGATGCCGACCAGGATGGCGTCGCTCTGGGCGCGGAGCAGATGCACGCGATTGCGCACGGCCTCGCCCGTGATCGCAAGGGGCTTGCCGCCAGCCGCACCGATCTTGCCGTCAGGCGAGACCGCGAGCTTCAGGATCACATGCGGGCGCTTGTCACGGATGCGGCGAAAATGCCCGGCATGGTCGAACGCGGCCTCCGCCGCGCACAGACCCACATCCACCGTGATGCCGGCGGCGCGCAAGCGCGCATGACCCTGGCCCGCGACTTCCGGATTGGGATCCTCGATCGCCGCAACCACCCGCGTGATGCCGGCGGCGATCACCGCGTCTGCGCAAGGCGGCGACTTGCCGAAATGCGAGCATGGCTCCAGCGTGACATAGAGCGTGGCGCCTCGCGCGGCCTCGCCGGCCCGGCGCAGCGCTTCGGGCTCGCCATGCGGTCGCCCGCCTGGCTGCGTCCAGCCGCGGCCGATGATGACCCCGTCTTTGACGATGACAGCGCCCACGGCAGGATTGGGCCAGGTGCGCCCCTGCCCGCGCTTGCCCAGCGCCAGCGCCAGCTGCATGAAGCGGCGATCGGCGTCCTTGGACTCGCGGGCCTTCTGCGCGAACTGATCCTCCAGGATCCGGAAGATCATTTGCGGATCGCGGCGAGCCGCGCTTCCTCCTCACCGGAGAGCTCGCCGAGCACGTCGGCGAAATCCTTGGCCTCGCGGAAATTGCGATAGACCGAGGCAAAGCGCACATAGGCGACGTCGTCGAGCGTGCGCAGATGCTCCATCACGGTCTCGCCAATCACCTCGGAGGAGATCTCGGCCTCGCCGCCGGTCTCGAGCTCGCGGACGATGGTGGAGACCATCTTCTCGACCCGCTCCGGCTCGACCTGCCGCTTGCGCAAGGAGATCGACACCGAGCGCATCAGCTTGTCGCGGTCGAACGGCACGCGGCGGCCGTTGCGCTTGATCACCGTGAGCTCGCGCAACTGCACGCGCTCGAAGGTGGTGAAGCGGAAATTGCAGGCGACGCACACGCGACGCCTGCGGATCACGGAAGAATCCTCGGTCGGACGCGAGTCCTTTACCTGCGTATCGAGACTGTTGCAGTTCGGGCAGCGCATCCGTGTACCTTGACCTTACTGATAGATCGGGAACCGATCGGTGAGCGCCTTGACCCGCTCCTTGATCGCGGCTTCGACCAGCGGCGCCTTGCCGTCGTCGGACTGCGCGATCGCGTTGAGGACCTCGGCGATCATGCCGCCGACCTGCTGGAATTCGGCGACGCCGAAACCGCGGGTCGTCGCCGCCGGGGTGCCGAGACGCAGACCCGAGGTGACGAAGGGCTTTTCGGGGTCGAACGGAATGCCGTTCTTGTTGCAGGTGATGGCGGCGCGGACCAGCGCCTTCTCCGAGACGTTGCCCTTCAGGCCCTTCGGCCTGAGGTCGACCAGCATCAGATGGTTATCGGTGCCGCCGGAGACAATATCGAACCCGTGGCTCTTCATCGCCTCGGCCAGCGCCTTGGCGTTCTCGACGACGTTCTTCGCATAGATCTTGAAGTCCGGACGCAGCGCCTCGCCGAAGGCGACCGCCTTCGCCGCGATCACATGCATCAGGGGCCCACCCTGCAGGCCCGGGAAGATCGCCGAGTTGAGCTTCTTGGCGAGCGCCTCGTCGTTCGAGAGGATCAGGCCACCGCGCGGACCGCGCAGCGACTTGTGCGTGGTGGTGGTGGTGACGTGGGCATACGGCACGGGCGAGGCATGGACGCCGCCGGCGACGAGACCGGCGAAGTGCGCCATGTCGACCAGGAGGTACGCGCCGACGCTGTCCGCGATCTCGCGAAAACGCTTGAAGTCCCAGGCGCGCGAATAGGCCGAGCCGCCGGCGACGATCAGCTTGGGCTTGACCTCTTCGGCCTGCTCGGCGACCGCGTCCATGTCGATAATCTGGTCCTCGCGGCGCACGGTGTAGTGCGCGGCCTTGAACCACTTGCCGCTCATGTTGACGGGCGAGCCGTGGGTGAGATGGCCGCCGGCCGCGAGGTCGAGGCCCATGAAGGTGTCGCCGGGCTGCAGCAGCGCCAGGAACACCGCCTGGTTCATCTGGCTGCCGGAGTTCGGCTGCACGTTGGCGAAGTTGGCGCCGAACAGCTTCTTGGCGCGATCGATCGCGAGGTTCTCGGCGACGTCGACCCACTCACAACCGCCATAGTAGCGCGCGCCCGGATAACCCTCTGCGTACTTGTTGGTCATCACCGAACCCTGCGCTTCCAGCACGGCACGGCTGACGATGTTCTCGGAGGCGATCAGCTCGACCTCATGGCGCTGCCGGCCGAGCTCGCCCTTGATGGCGGCGGCGATTTCCGGGTCGGCCTGGTCGAGCGAGGCGGTGAAAAACGAGTCGGGCGCGGAGGCGGTTCTGGCTGAGGTCATCTTGCGAATATCTCCACCGCCGCAGCCTTTTGGCGGGCTACGGGCGGTCTGGTGTGGCGATCGGAAGCGGCGAGCGCGATCTACCACATCACCCGCCCCCGGCCAAGTATTTGCGGGTCGGGCCTGATATTTATGCAAGATATGGTGGGGATTGAAGGATCCGGGCGAGAGGACGGCTCCTTGAACAGTCCGCCCCGATCAGTCTTGAAGGGTCCGATTTGGACCTTAAAATCTGGACCTTGAAATCCGTGCCGGCGCCGGCCGATGCGGGCCGAACCTGCCCCCCTACAGCCCGGTATACCCCGCCTTCACCGGGTCGACGCTGCCGTCGAGCTGGCGCAGATAGGTCAGTCCGCACACCGTCAACCTGTGGGTGTCCTTCTCGCCGGCTTCCATCAACGTATTGAGATAGTTCGTGACCTTGGCCCGCGCCTCCGCGCTCGCCGCGGACGTGCGGTTCGCGAGCAGGTCATAGGTCTGCATGATGCGGTCGATGGCAGCTTCCATGGCATCCTCTGGTTCTGTCGAATTTTGGGAGTTTTGATCAGGCAACCGCGCGGGCCTCGAACCGGCCAATGGCCTTGTTGGCGAGCCTGATCTTGTTCAATTCGCCGTGCTGGAGCAGCTTGATGATGATCTCGAGCAGGCTTTCGTTGGTGACCAGCGTGTCGGGAATCGCGCCGGAGCGGCGGAGGTAATTCGCTGCGATGGCATAGGCGTCGCTCACGAGTTCGACGTTCATTGCCTGAAGCCCGCGCTCGACCAGCATCGCATCCTCCGATCCGCAGTAACAACTGCGGTGCGGGGAACTGGTTCCCCCTGGCCGGCAATTATTTCGCAGTCGCGAAACGACAAAACGCACCGGTCCGGGGCAGAGCCGGGCCGGCGCGCTTGGGGAGGTCAGGCACGTTCGGGAGGCTTGCCGGTCTTGTTGCGGGCCGGCTTGGCCAAGTCCCGTCGCAAAGAACTCAGAGACGATACAGGATCTGGTCGGTCCAGAACCGCTCGAGGCGGTGCAGCGACTTGTTGAGGGTCGAGAACTCCTCGCCCGAGATGCCGCCGACCTGCTCCACCGTCTTGACGTGCTTCTGGTAGAGGGAGTCGACGATGCGGCGGACTTCCTGGCCCTGCGGGGTCAGGCGGATGCGCACCGAGCGGCGATCAACGCGCGAGCGCTGATGATCGAGGAAGCCGAGCTCGACGAGCTTCTTCAGATTGTAGGAGACGTTGGAGCCAAGATAGTAACCGCGCGTGCGCAGCTCGCCCGCGGTCAGCTCCTTGTCGCCGATGTTGTAGAGCAGGAGCGCCTGGACCGAGTTGATGTCCGCACGGCCGCGGCGATCGAATTCATCCTTGATGACGTCGAGGAGCCGGCGATGCAGCCGCTCCACCAGAGTCAAAGCTTCCAGATAGAGCGACTGCACCGAACCCTGCTGGCCGGAGACGCGCTCTGCGGTATCTGCCGCAGTTGCGACGGCTTTCATCATGACACTTCCCCTGTTGTCGTTTTTATCGACACTCATTCGACGAAACTTGTGCTCCGTCTGATAGGTGCAACTTAAGGGGGGCGTTTGAAGATCGGCTTAAATAAGAGAATAAAGAGATCATGAATTTAAGACAGTGAATTGCGGATTAAGCCTGTGTCACAAGGGCTTTTCGCAACCGTCTGTTGACCCTCGCAAGGTCCTGTTCACCCTCCGTCCGCCACCTCTGTCGCATTCCAGTACAGGGCCGCCCCGTTTCGAAACGGGCGCGTAAGAGCTGTGGCGGAACGCACGGAGTCAATGAAAAGTTACCTCGAATTTTAGGCAACGAACGGTCAACCAAGCCACGACTTCGGAAATGCCGCTCTCGTGTCCCGGACAAGCGCAGCGAAGCGGAGCGCAGAGCCGGGACCCAGAAGCCGCAAACGAGATCGTGGAGAGCTGGGCCCCGGCTCAGCAGCGCATCACTGCGTGCTGCGCTGCGTCCGGGGCACGAGAGAGTGTGAGTGTGCGTTGAAATCGCAAGCGCGCTACGGCGGCCGCTCGCGCGCGGCCATCCAGGCGAGCGCGAGATAGGCGGCGAGCATGAAGGCTTCGACACCGACGACGATCAGGCTGCCGCCGTAGATGCCCGGGAACATCAGTTCGATCACCGCCATCGACACCACGGTCGTCAGCCAGACCACCGCGCCCCAGGGCGTCGCAAGCCAGAGGCCGACCGCGGCAACGAGCTCGATCACGGCGAAATAGACGGTGGCGGCCTGCCAGGCCATCGACTGGTTCTCGAACGCCTCGTCCTCACCGCCGACGAAGCCGGTGACCTGGGCCCAGTGATAGAGGCCCTTCAGAATCGACAGCAGCGCCATCACGCGCAGGAACAGCACGAGCCGGCGCGTCCAGACATTGTCGTCGGACTCGGGGCGCTCCGACGAGATCGCCGCCACCGACATCGCGTTGTCTCTGGCGTTGTCTCTGGCGGCGTCCCTGGCACTGGCGCCGTCGCGGGCCGCATCGCGGGTGGAGATCTCGGACATGGTCCCCTTCTGGCTGCTTCGCCCCGCAAAATCAATCGGCTGCCCGAGTGACTTCAATTTTGCCTTGCGGCAGGTCAAGCCGCGGTGGCGGGAACCATGCGAGCTGGTATAAGAATAATTCCAGCCGGAGGAAGAATGATGGCGATCAAATACGGACGTCCGATCGAATTGCGCGAGGTTTCGCGCCGGGATGGCGCCAGTGCCTCCCCTGCCCTCGATCTGACCGTCCGCCCGCGCCGCAACCGCAAGGCCGAATGGGCCCGGCGCATGGTGCGCGAGAACGTGCTCACCACCGACGATTTGATCTGGCCGCTGTTCCTGATCGACGGCGACAACAAGCGCGAGCAGATCGCCTCGATGCCGGGCGTCGACCGCCTCAGCGTCGACCAGGCCGTGCGCGAGGCCGAGCGCGCCATGAAGCTCACCATCCCCTGCCTCGCGCTGTTTCCCTACACCGACCCGTCCCTGCGCGACGAGGAAGGCTCCGAGGCGACCAATCCGAACAACCTGGTCTGCCAGGCGGTGCGCGCGATCAAGAAGGAGTTTCCTGACATCGGCATCCTCTGCGACGTCGCGCTCGATCCCTTCACCAGCCACGGCCATGACGGCCTGATCTCCGACGGCAAGATTTTGAACGACGAGACGGTCGCGGTGCTGGTGCGCCAGGCGCTGGTCCAGGCCGAAGCCGGCTGCGACATCATCGCGCCCTCCGACATGATGGACGGCCGCGTCGCCGCGATCCGCGAGGGGCTGGACCGCTCAGGTCTGCTCGACGTGCAGATCATGGCCTATGCGGCAAAGTACGCCTCCGCCTTCTACGGCCCGTTCCGCGACGCCATCGGTTCGGCCAAGACGCTCACCGGCGACAAGCGCACCTACCAGATGGACAGCGCCAACACCGACGAGGCGCTGCGCGAGGTCGACCTCGACATCTCCGAGGGTGCCGACATGGTGATGGTGAAGCCCGGCATGCCCTATCTCGACGTGGTCCGGCGCGTGAAGGACACGTTTGCGATGCCGACCTTCGCCTACCAGGTCTCCGGCGAATACGCGATGATCGCAGCGGCCGCCAACAATGGCTGGCTCGACGGCGAGCGCGCGATGATGGAGAGCCTGTTGGCGTTCAAGCGCGCCGGCGCCGACGGCGTGCTCAGCTATTTTGCGCCGAAGGTGGCGGAGAAGCTGCGGAGCCAAACGTAAGGCATCGCAGGGTGGGCCAAGCGGCTTGTCCGCCGTAGCTCGAAGAGCGAAGGCGGAAGCGTGCCCACCATGCCAGCTAGCGATCGCGGAACGATGGTGGGCACGGCGCTAACGCGCCTTTGCCTACCCTACGACGCCCTCCCTGAACGACAGCGGTAACAGCCCCGCCCCCGAATTGCCGGAATATTTCGGCTTGTTGACGCCCGCACGCCCTTGGCACGGGGATGACTTGCTCCCATGTCCTGCCACGGGAGTTTCCCTTGGGAGAACGGACTATGTCGTATTCGGACTCGGGCAATGCCTGGCGCAATGACGGCGCCATGCAACCGCACGCCTACGATCCCTATCTGCACCCGGAATTGTTCCGTGGCGTGGCAACGCGGCGGGCGTTCGCGTTCCTGATCGACATGGTCGTGATCTCCGTTCCCGTGATCCTCGGCTACATCTTCATCGCGCTGTTCGGCATCGTCACGCTCGGCATCGGCTGGGCGCTGTTCTGGCTGGCCTGGCCGGCCTCCGTTGTTTGGGCGATCGTCTATTACGGTGCCTGCATCGGCGGTCCGTCGTCCGCGACGATCGGCATGCGCCTGATGGATCTGGAGTTGCGCACCTGGTACGGCGCGCCCGGATATTTCGTGCTCGGCGCCACCCATGCCGTGCTGTTCTGGGTGACGGTCTCGTTCCTGACACCTTTCGTGGTGCTGGTTGGGCTGTTCAACGGCCGCCGGCGCCTGCTGCATGATGTCGTGCTGGGAACGGTCGTGATCAACAATTCCGTCCGCGCGCCCGTGCCGCAGGCGGCAAGGACCTACTGAGAGCCTGATGATCAAGAACCTATCAACCAGGACCGACTAAACTGAGTGATCTGACCTGCCGAGTAGACCGATTGACCAGGGGCCTTCGTAGCGCGATGCTGATGCCCACTTTGGAGGCCCACGACGTCCCTTGACCCAGCACTCGCGCGACACCCCCCAATTTTACCTCACGGCGCCCTCTCCCTGCCCGTATCTGCCGGGCCGGCATGAGCGCAAGGTGTTTACGCACCTCGTGGGGGAGCGCGCGGGCGACCTCAACGACCTCCTGACCCATGGCGGGTTCCGCCGCAGCCAGTCGATCGCCTACCGGCCGGCCTGCGACCAGTGCCGCGCCTGCGTTTCCGTCCGGGTGGTCGCCAACGAGTTCCGCCCCTCCCGCAACTTCCGGAAAGTCATCGCGCGCAACGCCGACATCATCGGCGAGCAGCGCAGTGCGGTGCCGACCTCCGAGCAATATTCGGTGTTCCGCGCCTATCTCGACTCCCGCCACCGCCATGGCGGCATGGCCGACATGACCGTGCTCGACTACGCCATGATGGTCGAGGACAGCCATGTCGAGACCCGCATCATCGAGTACCGCAAGCGCGGCCCCGACAGCGGCATCACCGGCCGCGGTGAGGAGCTGATCGCGGTGGCGCTGACCGACGTGCTCAGCGACGGCCTGTCGATGGTCTATTCGTTCTTCGAGCCGAGCCAGGTCAGTCGGTCGATGGGCACCTTCATGATCCTCGACCACATCGCCCGCGCCCGCCGCCAGGGGCTGCCTTACGTCTATCTCGGATACTGGATCGAGGGCTCGAAGAAGATGGACTACAAGGCCCGCTTCCTGCCGCAGCAGCGCCTTGCGCCGTCAGGCTGGCTGCGCATCGATGCGCAAGGTGACGCGACGTCAGAGCCGCAGGATTAGCTCGCTGTCATGCCCCGGCTTGACCGGGGCATCCAGTACGCCGCGGCTTCTCGGCTCAATCACAACCGTCTCTGGAATACTGGGTCGCCCGGTCAAGCCGGGCGACGACGGCGGTGTGTTGGGCGAACACTCACCCGAACAGCGTATCCACCAGCAACTTCACGTTCAAAATCACGATGATGCCCGCGACGATCCACGCGATCGCGGCGACGTATGGCGGTATCGCGAACTTCCCCATCTTGCGCCGATCCGAGACGAAGCGCACCAGCGGGATGACGGCGAAGGGCAGCTGCATCGACAGCACGACCTGGCTGAACACCAGCAGATCGGCCGTGCCGCGTTCGCCATAGATCGCGGTGACGACGATCACCGGAACGATCGCGATGCCGCGCGTCAAGAGGCGGCGCGCCCAGCTCGGCAGGCGCAGGTCGAGAAACCCTTCCATCACGATCTGGCCGGCGAGCGTCGCTGTCACCGTCGAGTTCAGGCCCGAGGCGAGCAGCGCAATCGCAAACAGCGTCGAGGCGATACCGAGGCCGAGCAGCGGCGACAACAGCTCGAAAGCCTGGCCGATCTCGGCGACGTCGGAATGGCCGCTCTTGTGGAAGGTCGCGGCTGCCACGACGAGGATCGCGGCATTGATGAACAGTGCCAGCATCAGGGCGATGGTCGAGTCCGTCGTCGCCCATTTGATCGCTTCGCGCCGGCCGGTGTCGTTGCGCTCATAGGCGCGCGTCTGCACGATCGAGGAGTGCAGATAGAGATTATGCGGCATCACGGTCGCGCCGATGATGCCGATCGCGATGTAGAGCATTTCCGGATTGGTGAAGATCTCGGTCTTCGGCATGAAGCCGTGCAGGACTTCCGCCATCGGCGGCGCCGCGGCCACGATCTGGACCACGAAGCAGACCGCGATCACGACAAGCATCGCGATGACGAACGCTTCGAGAAAGCGAAAGCCGCGGTTCATCAGGAGCAGCAGCAGGAACGCATCGAGCGCGGCAAGCAGCGCACCGCCGATCAGGGGAATGCCGAACAGCAGTTTGAGCGCGATCGCTGTGCCGATGACCTCGGCGAGATCGCAGGCGATGATCGCCGCCTCGCAGGCGAGCCAGAGCAGGAAGTTCACCGCCGGCGAATAGGTCGCGCGGCAGGCCTGCGCGAGGTCGCGGTCGGTGACGATGCCGAGCCGCGCCGCCAGCGACTGGAGCAGGATCGCCATCAAATTCGAGAGCAGGATGACCGAAAGCAGCGTGTAGCCGAACTTCGACCCTCCGGCGAGGTCGGTCGCCCAGTTGCCGGGGTCCATGTAGCCGACCGAGACCAGATAGCCGGGGCCGACAAAGGCGAGGAATCGCCGCCACCACACCCCCGCCGTGGGGATGGCAATCGTGGCGTTCACCTCGGCGAGGCTCTTGGTAGCAGGCGCATCAGTGCGCCAGCCGGCGGCATCTTGGGTCAAATCGGGGGAGCGGGCATCCATATCAGCAGAATACCGAAGTCGAAGCTTATTGCAACTCATTTGCAACTGCATCTAGCCGATGAGGTCCCGACGCGGCGGTTATCCGCCGCCCTGTCGGGAAGCGGGTGGGTTTGGCCGTCCTCGGGGGCGGATACTGGCGCCAGCACGACTTTGCAGGAAATGCGCCATGTCAAACCCGCTTCGCCTCCCCGACACCTTCAACCGCCTCGCCTGGTCCAACCTGGCGGCGCAATCGGCCGAGCAGATCGCGCTGGCCGCGGCCCCCATCGTCGCCGTGCTCACGCTGGGTGTTGCGGAAGGCCAGACCGGCCTGCTCCAGACCGCCCTCACCCTGCCCTTCGTCCTGTTCGCCATTCCGGCCGGCCTGCTCGCCGACCGCATCTCCCGCCGCTCGCTGATGGCGGGTGCCGAAGCGCTGCGTGCGGTCGCGCTCGCGGCCATCGTGCTGCTGCTCACACTTGGCGCGCTCAATTTGCCGCTTCTCGCTCTGCTCGGCTTTGCCGCCGTATGCGGCACGGTCGTCTACAGCGTGGCGGCGCCGGCCCTGGTGCCCTCGCTGGTGAGCGCGGAGCTGTTGCCGTCGGCAAATGCCCGCATCGAGCTCGCCCGCACCATCGCCTTTGCAAGCGGGCCTGCGCTCGGCGGCGCGCTGGTCGGCTGGTGGGGTGCGAGCCCGGCCTTCGGCTTTGCCGCAGCGCTCTCGGCCATCGCCGTCGTGCTGCTCTCCGGCATCTACGAGCCCACCCGGACGCCCTCGCCGCGGCGCCATCCGTTCCAGGACATCCGCGAGGGCGCGGCCTTCGTGTTCCACCATCCGCTGCTGCGGCCGGTGTTCATCACCCAATTCATCTTCAACACCGGCTGGTTCCTCCAGATCGCCGTGTTCGTGCCCTACGCGGTACGCCATCTCGGCCTGACGGCCGCAGGCGTCGGCACCGTGCTGACGATGTACGGCGTCGGCATGGTGATCGGCGCGCTGTTCGCCACGCGCGTGATGAAGCGCATCGCTTTCGGGACGGTGGTCGGCCTTGGCCCGGTCACGGGTTTCGTCGCTGCGGTGGTGATGGCGCTGACGGTGCTGGTCCCCTCGCCCTGGCTCGCCGCCTTGAGCTTCTTCCTGCTTGGCGTCGGGCCGATCCTGTGGGTGATTTCGACCACGACCCTGCGCCAGTCCGTGACGCCGCCGCGCCTGCTCGGACGCGTCTCCGCCATCAACATCATGAGCTACGGCGCCCGCCCGCTCGGCTCGGCGCTGGGCGCGATCGTCGGCGGCCTCTGGAGCGCGGAGGCCTGCCTGTATCTCGCAGCCGCCGTGTTCGGCGTGCAGGCGCTGGTGATCTGGCTCTCTCCCGCCGTGGCGCTGGATCGGCAGCCGGCCATGGTGGGGGACGAGGTGCCGGCGCGGTGCTAGTCCGGTACGCAATCAGCGGCGATGGCCCGCGCCAATCGGGCAACCGCCGGCGCAATGGTCTGCTGCGGGTAGCCGCTAAAGCCCAGCATCAGCGCCGACTGCGCCGGCGCCTCGATATAGTGGCGGCTCATCGCGCGAACGGTGACGCCGTGGTCGCGAGCGGCCCGTTCGATCTTCACGTCGGAAAGTCCCCGTCGCGTGTAGGCAACCAGGTGCATGCCCTGATCCGGCGGCTCGACCGACAAATGGTCGCCCAGGCGCCGCCTCAGTGCCGCAACGAGGGTATCGCGCTGGCGGCGGTACACTTCCCGCATTCTGCGGATGTGGGCTGCGAAATGCCCCTCTTCCATGAAGGCCGCAGCAACGGACTGGCAGAGGCTCGACGGTTGACGGTCGATCAGATAGCGCGCGGCAACGAAATTCCGCACCAGCGGGTGTGGTAGCACGGCGTAGCCAAGCCGCAATCCGGGGAAGAGCGCCTTGTTGAGAGTTCCGACGTAAATGACACGGCCGGCCTCATCCAGGCCCTGGAGCGAAGCGAGGGGACGGCCGCCGTAGCGGAATTCGCTGGCGTAATCGTCCTCGATGATCCAGGCGCCGGACTCGCGGGCCCAGGCGAGAAGTTCGAGGCGGCGCGCCATCGACAGGGGAACGCCTGTCGGAAACTGGTGCGAGGCCGTTATGAAAACTGCGCGCGCCTTCGGGGCGCGGCGGATCCCTTCCGTGACGTTGACGCCGTGCTGGTCAACCGGGATGGCGCAAACCTTCGCGCCTGACGCAGCGAGCGTAAGACGGGTCAGGGTATAGCCGGGGTCTTCGATCCAGACCTCCTTGTCCGGCCCGGGCATGACACGTGCGACGATGTCCACGGCTTGCTGCGTACCGGCGGTGATCACGATCTGGTCGACCTCGCAGCGCACGCCGCGTGCGGCCCGAAGATAGTCGCAAACCGACTTGCGCAGCTCCAGCAAGCCACGCGGATCGCCATAGCCGAGATGATGTCGCTCAAACGATCGCAGCGTGCGCGCCGTGAGTTTGCGCCACAATTCGGCGCTACGTGCATCCAACAGCGTGCGACCCAGGTTGAAGGGACGCTCGTCATTTTGCGTCGTCACATCGACGAAATCGCCGAGGCCGTGAAAGGAGGCCGCGCCTGCCGCGGCCGGTACCGCCCGCGTCTTGCGGCCATGAGGCGCTGCAAACGGTTCAGGCAGATCGGACGCAACGTAAGTCCCCGCCCCCTTCCTGCCGAAGGCATAACCTTCGGCTAGCAGCTGCTCGAAAGCCGAAACAACTGCGGTACGCGAGACGCCGAGCTGCGCCGCAAGGTCGCGCGTCGAGGGCAACTTGGCCGCCGGACGAAGCGCTCCGGACAGAATTGCCGATCGTAGCTCGAGGTAGATTTGGCGGAATACCGGCGCCTCCGCCGTGCGGTCGACGCTGAAGGAATAGAGTTCTGCCCAGCTCTGCCTGCTCTTCACGGGTCCTCGTCCGACAGGGTGAGCCGCACGTCGAGAAGTGGTATGCCGCAATAGGACCAAGTGGACCTTTGCTCAAGACCACTATTTTTCTATCCTGTTTCGGATAACAAGGAAACCTGAAATGTCCACTCATTCGGATTACGGCGCGGAGCGCCTTGCACCATGAGTTCACCGCAAATCCGTCGCGAGGACCGCGCGATGTCGCAGGAGCGGATCCTGGAGATGCTGCCACGCGGATATGCTGGCCATCTTGCGACAGTCAGCGAGGACGGCTTTCCCTACTGTATCCCGCTCCTCTATCTCTGGCTCGATGGTGAGGTGTATCTGCACACGACGGCCGCCCGGGGACATCTGCGCGCAAACATCGAGCGAGATCCCCGCGTCTGCATCGAGATCGATGAGCACGAAGGTGTCTTCGACTATGGTCGGTTCGAATGCGATTCCGGCCTCGCCTATCGAAGCATATGCCTGTTCGGCCGCATCAGGGTCGTGGGCGACACGGGCATCAAGCAGCGGTTCTGCGAAACGTTGATGGCCAAATACGGCAAGCCGGATACGACGCGACCGAAGGGGTTCTTCCCGCGGCTCGACATCATCACCGTCTACGCCGTCGCCATTGAGCGCATGACCGGCAAGGAGACTTCGATGCCGCCGTTTTCCGAACAATGGCCCGCCAAGGATCGAACGAAAACGCCCAATGCCTCGGCCCCTACGATCCGCCGCTAGTTCGCCAGATACCGCTCGTAGCTCCCGGTCACCGGCTCGCTCGTATCGACCTCGGGATCGAGCGTGTAGAGGTCCTGCGCACGGCCGATGCCGCGCAGCGCGTAGCGTCCGGTGGAGACGAGGTAGCGGCGGCCGGTGGCGTCCAGGCCCTTGTAGAACTCGGCCGAGGCCAGCAGCTCGCGGTCGACCGAACGGCTCATCGAGGCGATGCGACTGACCTCGTTGACGGTGGGGCCGACGACGGTGAAGTCGAGTCGGTCCGCGCTGCCGATATTGCCGTAAAAGACCTCGCCGACATGCAGGCCGATATAGGCCGACGTCGTGGGACGGCCATCGGCCTCCCGCCGCTTATTCAGCGCAGCGACGTTCTTGCGGAACAGATGCTCGGCGCGTAGCGCAGCGCGCCGCGCGTCCGACATGTCCTCCCCCCAGAACATCGCGAGCACGCCATCGCCGATCAGCTTCAGGACGTCGCCGCCGGCATCGTGGATCGCGTCGATCACGGCCTGCGCATAGTCGTTGAGGAACGGGATGATCTCGTCGGGGCCGATGCTCTCGCTGATCCCGGTCGAGCCGCGCAAATCCGAATACCACAGCACGGCGTTGATGCGCTCGGTGACGCCGCGCGTGATGCGCCCGCCCAGCACCTGCGCGGAGGCATCGCGGCCGAGATAGACGCGGCCGAGCGTTCGCGCGATGTCGACCTGCTGCGCCGACTTGATCGCGAGCCCCAGCACCGGCACGAGATCGCGCAGAGCTTCGAGCTCGGGTTCGGAGAAGCCGCTATCGCGGCGCGTGGTCCAGCAGGAATAGAGGCAATCCATCAGGCCGAGCGCGCCGTTCTCGCCGAAGCGATGCACGAAGGCGAGATAGTGCTTGTGGCCTTTTTCCGCGAGCTCGCCGATCTGCGAGAAATCCATTGAGGGCGCATCGGCGAGATCAATCACCATCTCGTCGTTGCCGTGCTCGAGCATGTGGAAGAACACCGAGCGGCGCCAGCTCTTGGCCGCGTCGCCCTCGGCAGTCGAGCCGTATTCGAATGCGTCGCTCTCGTTGCTGGGACGGTCGCTCCAGCGGAAGCCGCGGCCCTCATAGATCGGATGCAGCGTGTCGATCACGACGAGCCCGCGCGAGAGTTCCAGCCCTTCGGCGCGGCAGCGCTCGCAGAAGCCGCGGAGCAGCTCGTTTTCGGGCAAGCCCGTCAGCCCTTGGCCGGTCAGCCAGTTCATCAGCGCGAGGCGCGAGGTCAATTGCATGCGCCATTATGGCGTGCATTCGTGACGAGCGAAAGGCCACGCGCGAACCGTGCGCAACCAAGGCTCCCGTCCGCAGCAGATCGAATATGTCGCGGACGCTGTTGACGCACTCTCGCCGCGGGCCGCAAATGCAACCGATGACACCGCCGCACACCGAGACCAGAATCGCACCAAGATGAGCCAGCGCCAGCTTCCGATCATCCTGGCGCTCGGCACCACGCAGACCCTGGCCTGGGCTTCCAGCTACTACCTGCCGGCGCTGCTCGCCGATCCCATGGCGCGCGACCTCGGCGTCTCCTCCAACTGGATCTTTGGCGCGTTCTCGGCCTCGCTCGTGATCTCGGCGATGCTCGGCCCGCGCATCGGGCGGCAGATCGATCTGTTCGGGGGCCGGCAGGTGCTGTCGGTCTCGAACCTGACGATGGCCGCCGGTCTCGTCCTGCTCGGCCTCTCGCAATCATTGGCGGTGATGGCGTTCGCCTGGCTCGTGCTCGGCATCGGCATGGCGATGGGGCTGTACGATGCCGCCTTCGCCGCGCTCAGCCGCATCTACGGCACCGAGGCGCGCAGGCCTATCACCGGCATCACGCTGATGGCAGGCTTCGCCTCCACCGTCGGCTGGCCCCTCACCGCCTGGGGCCTGTCCCATATCGGATGGCGCGAGACCTGTTTCGCCTGGGCGGCCGCCAATCTCCTGATCGGCCTGCCCCTGAACTTCTTCATGCTGCCGGCGATCAAGGGCGCCAGGCAGGCCGCGGCGACGGCCGAGAAGCCGCATTTGCCGCTCGACCGAACCATGGTGCTGCTCGCCTTCGTCTTCGCGGCGGTCTGGACCGTCACCGGCGCAATGGCCGTCCATTTCCCGCGCCTGCTGGAGGCCACGGGCGCAACGCATGTCGAGGCTATCGCCGCCGGCGCGCTGATCGGCCCGGCACAGGTGGCCGCACGCATTCTCGAAGCGGGCTTTCTGAGCCGCTTCCATCCGCTGTGGTCGACGCGCCTTGCCTGCGTCACCCACCCGCTCGGTGCCGCCGTCGTCGCCATCTTCGGCGCGCCCGCCGCAAGCGCGTTTGCGCTGCTCCACGGCTCGGGCAACGGCATTCTCACGATCGCGCGCGGCACGCTGCCGCTGTCGATCTTCGGGCCGAAAGATTTCGGCTACCGCCTCGGCATCATCGGCGCGCCGGCACGGATGGCGCAGGCGGTGGCGCCGCTGGCCTTCGGCCTGCTCATCGACGTCATGGGCGCCAAGGTGTTGATGGTCTCGTCCGCGCTCAGCCTCTCGGCGCTGGCCGCGCTGTTCATGATCCGCGCCGAACGGCGCCCGGATTGACCGCGCAGCCGCTTTCGCGCACAAGCGGGCCATGAGCGAAGACAACAGCCCGCCCCGCACTTTCAAAGGCCTGCTGCGCTGGGCAACCACGCCGCCACAGGCCTGGGGCGTCTATCTCCTCGCCATCATCCTGGTCTGGCTGCTCTCGTTCTACGCCGGCACGCTCAAGCCGAAGAAGACACCGGACGCCAGCCCGCCCCCGGTCACGGCACCGCGCAACTAGGCCGGCTTCGCCTGGCTGGTCGCGATCCAGATGCCGGCGAACACAGCAACCAGCCCGATCAGAAGGTTTGCGGTGATCGGCTCGCCGATGAGCAGCGCCGCAAGCAAGGTCGCGGCAATCGGATTGACCGTCATGGTATTGGCAACGCGGGTCGGCGTCGCCCGCGCCAGCGCCATCACCCAGAGGATGAAGGCGAGCGCGCCGCCGCCGATGCCGAGATAGATGCCGGCGATCCACTGCGCCGTCGTGAAGTGATCGAGCGCCGCAAAGCTGCCCTTCACGAACCCCGCCAGCACCAGCACAGCAGCACCCGCGCCCATGCCGACGGTGAGAAAACCCAATGCGCTGGAGCGCTGCATCAGCGGGCGCGACAGCACGTTGTAGAACGCCATGCAGAACACGGCACCGGTCATGATCAACTCGCCGCGCCAGGCGCCCGGCGGGCTCTGGGCGAGCCCCGCTGCCAGCGCGGCTGTCACACCGAGCACGGCGATGCCAACGCCAATGATCTTGCGCGCCGTCAGACGCTCGACGCCGAGGATCGCACCGACCACCATGGTGTGGAGCGGCAGCGTCGCCAGCGCGAGACTGGCGCGCGCGGCGGTCGTGTAGGACACCGCGATATTGTAGAGGATGAAGAACAGGCCGAAGAAGCAGATGCCGAGAAGGGCCACGGCCGGCCAGTCGGGCCGCTGCGGCCAGCGCACGCCAAGCAGCAGCGCGCAAGGCAACAGGCAGAGAAAGCCGATCCCCCAGCGCAGGATCGCCAGCAGAACCGGATCGGCGCCGCCGACGAGATAGCGGGTGATCGCCGCGGCGGTGCCACCGAGGCTGCTCGACGCCAGCGCGATCGCAACCCCGGCCCACTCTCCCACGATCATCTCCTGTCGCGGAGCTTTCCCGGGCCGTAGCACGCTGCTGCTGCCAGCGTCGTGGCAGCAGCCTCGGCGCAAACGCTAGTCGTAAAACTCAGGCGCCATCTTCTGGCTGTCGCGCTGGGCCTTGTCGTGGTTGATCCAGAGCTGTGCCTTCTCCTTGGTCAGCGTGTCCGCGATCTTCTGCATCGACGCCGCGCTCTGGTCCTTGTTGGCGTTCATGCTGGGGACGCGGCGGTTGTCCCAATTGTCCTTGAAGTGGACGGCGTCGCCCGACAGCACCACCGCGCCGGTTTTCGGCAGTTTCACCAGCAGCGACTGATGTCCCGGCGTGTGGCCGGGCGTCGACAGGATGGTCACGCTGCCGTCGCCGAATACGTCCTTGTCACCCGCGAGCAACTCGACCGGATGCGAGGGCTTGAAGCGCGGTTCGTTGTTGGCGCCGGGCCAGTCATATTCGGTCTTCTGCACGTAGAGCGTGGCCTGCGGGAACAGCTCGACATTGCCGGTGTGGTCCGGATGCGTATGCGACACCGCCATCGCCTTGACGTCATCCGGCTTGAGGCCGAGCTGTTCGAGCTGGGCGGCCAACGTCTTCGGCCGCCGCCAGGTGACGGCCTTGGGATCGGCGGGGACAAGGCCATTCGGCATGGCGGCGACGGCATCGGCGATGCCGGTGTCCCACAGGAACCAGCCCTTGCTGCTGTGCTTGATGAGATAGCAGCTGTCGACGAAGTCCATCGTCTTGCCTTCGTTCAGGCCGGGCGTCCAGCGCGAGATATCGCCGGCGGTGCCCTCCCCGCAATTGAGGACGTAGAGCTTTTCGACGCCCGATTTCTCGGACTGCGCAACGGCCGCGTGGCCGGACAGAGCCAGCGCGGCAACGGCGAGAGCAAACTTGATCCTGGGCATCATCCTTGGTCCCTCTTGCAGAGCCGTGTATGGCTGCGACCGAGGACCAACCCCGGCCGTGCCGCCGAATTCCGTTTCGGCAGATCACATCAATGCGGGCAGGTCTCGACCTCGACCGTGACGTGGCTCAGGCCCTTCAGCCCAGCGAGCCGCTTCTTGTAGACGGCCGGCTGCTTCGGCTTGTCCGACACCACGGAGACCAGCACGGCGCAATGGCCGGGCCCGACCTGCCAGAGATGCAGGTCGGTGACGCGGTCCTCTCCGACCTCCATACGGGCGCGGATGGTGCGTTCGAGCTTCTCGTCGGCACGCACGTCGAGCAGCACCGCGCCTGATGACTTGACCAGGCCGAACGCCCAGCTCGCGATCACGGCGCTGCCGATCAGGCCGACGGCCGGATCGGCCCAGACCCATCCCGAATACATCGCGACCACCAGCGCTGCGATCGCCAGCACCGAGGTCGCCGCATCGGCCATGACGTGGACATAGGCCGCACGAAGATTGTTGTCGTGATGATGGTGGTGATGACCGTGATCGTCGTGATCATCATGCGCATGCCCATGGCCGTGGTCATGGCCGTGATTGTGGTGATCATGGCTGTCGCGCAGCAGCCACGCGCTAACGAGGTTGACGCAGAGGCCGAGGGCGGCGACCGCGATGGCCTCGCCATAGACGATCGGCACCGGCGTGAACAGCCGCAGCACGCTCTCATAGGCGATCTCGACCGCGATCAGGCCCAGGATGATCGCGCTGGAGAAGGCGGCGAGATCGCCGAACTTGCCCGTGCCGAAGGTGAAATGCGCATTCCCCAGGTGCCGGCGCGCGAAACGGTAGGCGAAAGCGGCAATGCCGAGCGCGGCCGCATGCGTGCCCATGTGCCAGCCGTCGGCCAAAAGCGCCATCGAGCCGAACAGCGAGCCGGCAACGATCTCGCCGACCATCATGACCAGGGTCAGGACGACCACGAGCCAGGTGCGCCGCTCGTTCTCGTCGTGCTTCTCGCCGAGGAAGGCGTGGTCATGGGTCCATTGCTCGGTCGAATGGGAATGCATCGAAAAGTCTCCGAAAGGTCCGGTCCGTTGACCCGCAATATAGACCTGCGGAATGTCCGGGCAAAATCAAGTCAACGAGCCGATTGACAGCCCGGGGCGGTTTCGTTGTAATGACGCTCATGGGGACTGAGCGATCTCCCCACGAGGCGACAAGCCCAAGTATCGCGTCCCGTTTGTTTCTACGAGGGCGCATCATGTCTTCCTACACAACGATATCATCTGACAAATTGGCACGGCTGATCGGCACGGCGAACGCCCCTGCCCTGATTGACGTGCGCACGGACGAGGATTTTGCCGCAGACCCGCGACTGATCCCCGGCTCGATCAAGTTCAGCCACGAGAATGTTCCGGACTGGGGCGGCGACTTCGCGGGCCGTTCCGCGATCGTCTCGTGCTTCCGGGGCGAAAAGCTCGCGCAGGGCACGGCGGCCTGGCTTCGCCAGCTCGGCGTGGCGGCCGAGACGCTGGAGGGGGGGTTCGAGGGCTGGAAGGCGGCAAAGCTGCCGCTGCTCGACACCCGCAAGCTGCCGCCGCGCGACGCCAAGGGCCGCACCGTCTGGGTGACGCGGGCGCGACCGAAGGTCGATCGCATCGCCTGCCCCTGGCTGATCCGCCGCTTCGTCGATCCCAACGCGGTGTTCCTGTATGTCGCGCCGTCCGAGGTCGTCGCCGTGGGCGAGCGTTTCAACGCGGCGCCCTTCGACATCGAGAACGTGTTCTGGAGCCACCGCGGCGAGCTCTGCACCTTCGACGTGATGATCGAGGAGTTCGGGATTGCAACGCCGCCCCTGCTGCGGCTCGCCACGCTGGTCCGTGGCGCCGACACCGCGCGGCCCGACCTCGCGCCGGAAGCGCCCGGCCTGCTCGCGGCCTCGCTCGGGCTGTCGCGGATGTACGACGACGATCTTGAACAGGTCGAAGCCGGCATGACGCTCTACGATGCCTTCTACCGCTGGTGCCGCGACGCGACGGCCGAGACCCACAACTGGCCGACCAACAAGGTGAAGGCGTGATGGACACCCGCGCCAATCAAACGGGAGCTGATGCCGGTCACGGCATCAGCTTCGGCGAAGCCTTCCGCGTCTGGCTCCGCGTCGCCTGCCTGAGCTTTGGCGGCCCCGCGGGCCAGATCGCGGTCATGCATCGCATCCTGGTCGAGGAGAAGAACTGGATCTCCGAAGGCCGATTCCTGCATGCGCTGAACTACTGCATGCTCCTGCCCGGACCGGAGGCGCAGCAGCTTGCAACCTATGTCGGCTGGCTGATGCATCGCACCGCCGGCGGGCTGATGGCGGGCGGGCTGTTCATCCTGCCCGGCATCATCGCGATCATGGGCCTCAGCTACATCTACGCGGCTTTCGGCAATGTCAGCTTCGTCGAGGCGCTGTTCTTTGGGCTCAAGGCCGCCGTGCTCACCATCGTCCTCGAGGCTGTGGTGCGCGTCGGCAAGCGCGCGCTGAAGAACCGCATCATGATTGCGCTCGCCGCAATCGCCTTCGTCGCGATCTTCTTCTTCGCGGTCCCCTTCCCGATCATCATCATCGCCGCCGGCGTGATCGGATATGTCGGCGCGCGGGCCGGCCGTCCGGAGTTTGCCCCGGCGGCTCACGGTCCCGGCGGCAGCACCGCCGTGATCGACAGCATGCTCGGCGAAGCCGTTCCCGAGCATGTGCGCCCCGACACCGCGCGCGCGATCCGCGTCGGTGCGCTCTGGCTCGCGCTCTGGCTGGTGCCGGTGATCGCGCTGCTTTTGATTCTTGGTCAAGCCAGCGTGTTCAGCCAGATCGCGCTGTTCTTCTCGAAGATGGCGCTGGTCACGTTCGGCGGCGCTTATGCGGTGCTGGCGTATGTTGCGCAACAGGCAGTCGAGCATTATCACTGGCTGAAGCCGCACGAGATGCTCGACGGTCTCGGCATGGCCGAGACCACGCCCGGCCCGTTGATCATGGTGCTTCAGTTCGTTGGCTTCATGGCCGCCTATCGCGATCCAAGCGGCCTGTCGCCGATGCTTGCAGCGACGCTTGGCGGATTGCTTGCGACCTGGGTCACGTTCACGCCCTGCTTCCTCTGGATCTTCGTCGGCGCCCCCTATATCGAGCGCCTGCGCGGCAACACGGGCCTCGCCGGTGCACTCAGCGCGATCACCGCCGCCGTCGTCGGCGTGATCCTTAACCTCTCGATCTGGTTCGCGCTGCACACGCTGTTCCGCGAGACCGTGCCGGTGCACGCCTTCCCGCTGTCCTTCGACCGGCCGGTGCTGACGAGCGTTGACGTCCCGGCGCTGCTGCTGTCGATCGCGGCCGCGACCGCGATCTTCCGCTTCAAGCTCGGCATGCTCACCGTGCTCGCCGGCAGCTGCGCCGCGGGCGTGGTGCTAAGGCTGGTGGGCCTGATCTAGGCCGCGGCAGCCGCGCGACCGGGGTCGAACTCTCCGTCGCGCGGCTCGAGCAGGCGCGACGGTTGCTCCGCGCCCGGCTGCGCCGAGGGACGCTGCGCGGCATCGCAGGTGCCGCGCCACTGCTCGATCAGATCGAGATTCGAATTGGTGCGGAGCGAGTCCTCCAGCGCCGGCATCGCGCTGGCGCCATCGGCCCCCTGCAAAATCCGATCGAACTCCTCGGACCTTCCCTGGAGTCGCGCCTGCCACGAAGCCCACAGCAGCGAGCTCGCCGTGCGGATACCGTGCGTGCGTAGCTTTTCGCGTGCGCTGCCTCCTTCCTTCGGCTTGGGCTGCGGCCCAAGCTGCGTGTAGAGGATGGCCTGGTCGGTCCAGTCGATGATCCGCTCCGGCGGAAGGCGCGTGTTGAGCAGGAGCTCGACGATGTCGGCAGTCGCCATATTCGGGACGTTCTCGATGTCCTCCTCCTCGAGCCTGACCTCGTGCCAGACGGTGAGACCATCGAGATCGCTGATCGGCAATTGCGAGACCATGCTCGGCAAGATGAGGCCCGCCGCCTTCTTGAACATCTGCTCCACGACCTGCCAGAGCACGCGCGGGAATACGCCGAAGACGAAGCCGGCGAGCAGAAGCAGATGGTCGTTCGCGCTAGACACAGCCGTGAAGGTCCAGATCCCGATGACGGCCAGAATGATGCGCAGCGACACCGCGACATAGGCGCTGCCACCGAGATCCTCCAGGACGTAGCGGCGAAACAGCATCTGGAGCGAGAAGAAATAGGCGCCGAGGAACGCGAGCTGGACCGGCGTGCCCGACGGCGTCAGCGCCTGCACGCCCGGACTCACGGTGAAGACAACGTCGGCCTGATACGGCGGCAGCGTGACAAACCAGCCGAGCGAAATCAGCACCGTGGCGAGCAAGACCGGGACCGTCGCAGTCGAGAGTGTCGTCACGCCGCCGGTATCCGCCCTTGAATATTTGCCGAGACGGCCGCTCAGCACATCCGCATAGACGTTCGGCGCAAGCTCGCCATAGATGGCTTCGAACTTCTGAAGATACCCCTGAACGCGACGTCCCCGGATCGCCGCATCCTCGTTCCGCACCTGGCGCAACAGCCCCAGACGATCGAGATTGACCAGGTATTCGTTCAGCAGGCTCGCCTTGCGCGTTCCGACGAAGAGATACCACATTGCGCCGGGCAGCAGGCACACCACGGCCAGGAACACGCCGCGCAGCACCGTGTACTGGTAGAATTTGCCGAGCGAGGCAACAATGGCCACGATCGACACCAGCACCAGCATGAAGAATATGAAGAGCCCCGCACGTGTGGACGCCTTGCTCTCTCTCAGCCATCGCTGCCCGATCGGCATCAGCAAGATCGTCGGGATGACGACAGCGGCGAACACCACGATCGGGATGATCACCTGGCGTGAGTCCCAGATGAAATTGCGGAGCGGCTCCACGCTGAGGACCACGATGAAAACGCCGCCAAGAAATGGAATCACCTCGAAGAACGATTCCAGCCGTTTGGCGAATCCGGATGCGGGCGCCGGAGCTTCAGAATCTGCAAGGTCCGCCTGAGCCGACTCGTCGGCGGGCACGGGTTTTGGAGTGTCGCTCATTGCCAGACCTCCCTTCATTGCGGGAACAGCGTCTGAAAATGCGAACCGCCAGCGCTTATCGGGCATGGCGTAATTTGAGCCGAACTCCGGCCATGGTGCTGGGTCAGCCAGCACTGTCGAATGCTAGCACGACCCCGCTGTGACCGCTGTGAAGTGGTTCACCTTCGATGGCACCAGGTAAAATCAGCATCGACGTCAACGAGCCGTCATGCTCGCCGCGTGCATCGGATCCGAGCGTGACATTTGCGCCACGGCTCTACCCCAAATTGTGCACATCATGCGAATTGCACTTTCCCGAGCAGCGGCATTTCTGGCAGACATGTGCCAAGTTGTCGCAGGCGGGAATGGGGACTGACATGGGGCGTTTCGCGGTCGCTTGGGTGGGCGGGCTTTTGGCAGTGGGATTTTCCAGCGCGGCCCTGGCGGCTGATCTGGCGGTGAAGGCACCTCCCCTCGCGCCTATCCCCTTCACCTGGACCGGTTGCTATGTCGGCGCACACGTCGGCGGTGTCGTCAGCGACGACCGGACCACCAACTCGCTTGGAAACTCTGTCTCCTTCAGTTCAACAGGCTTCGTTGGGGGCGGACAGGTCGGCTGCGACTATCAATTTGCGACCAGATGGGTCGTGGGTGCCGAAGGCCGTGCGGCCTGGAGCAGCCTCCGCAACTCGCACGCCGGCACCGTCAGAAACCTCGTGACCGGCGTCGTCGTCCCCAGCCAGTTCACGATGAGCAACGACTTCCTGGCCTCGGCCACCGCGCGGCTCGGCTACGCGTTCGCTGATCGCTGGCTGGTGTTCGTCCGGGGCGGCGGCGCCTGGACGCGTGAAAAGCTTGACGATGCCTTCACGCCCGCTGGTGGCGTCCCCGTCAATCCCAGCGGAGCCAGCACCCGAACCGGCTGGACCGCCGGCACCGGCGTCGACTGGGCGTTCGCGCCGCATTGGTCCGCGGTTTTCGAGTACGACTATTACGACTTCGGCGACCACAGCGCGCTGTTGAGCAATGGGGCCGGCACGACCGTCAACATCTTCAGCCTGAAGGATCGCATTCACGCCGTGACGGCAGGCGTGAACTATCACTTCTAGCGCTAACGCATCATCATCCGCGCAATCGCCTCGCCGATCACCACCGTCGTGAAGTGGGTGTTGGCGCGGCAATCGGACGGCATGATCGATGCGTCTGCGACGCGCAGGCCGCTTATGCCTTTCACCGTGCCATCAGGGTTGACCACGCCGTCAGCGTCGTTAACGCCGCTCATGCGGCAGCTGCCGGCGGCATGCTGGATGTCTCCGGTCTCTCGCCGCAGCAGCGCATCGAGCTCGTGATCCGGCAAGGCCGCAGCTTGCGGCAGCGTCAGATCGGTGTCGGTCAGCCTGATCCAGTCGGCAATGCCTGAAAGCGCCGGCTGCGAGGTGATCACGGCCAGCCGTTTCACCGCATCCTTCATCCGCAGCATGTCGCGGGGATCGGCGAGCATGTTCTCCTCGACGATGGGATCGACGGATGGATCGGTCGAGGCCAGCTTGAGCGTGCCGCGCGAATAGGCGTTGAACAGACCGGCGCCGATCGCTCCGGGCACGCCGATGCCGCGGTGGTTGAACGCGATCAGGATCATGTCGCGCTTGCCGCCATCGGCGAGGCCGGAGGAATAGGTCACGCAGCAATTGGTGTGGCGGGTGTCCGGATCGGTCGGCCGCAGGTTTTCGTGGAGCTGGATCGTGGCGCGAAACAGCGGGTGGTCGAAGAAGTGGCGGCCGACCGGCAGATCGCGCTCGACCGCGATCCCCATCGCCTTCAGCTCATCCGCCGGTCCGATGCCCGAACGCAGCAGGATCGCCGGACTGTGGATGGCGCCGGCGCAGAGCACGATCTGGCGCGCGCTGATCTCGTGGGTGCCCTGCCCTTCGATGTGAACACGAAGGCCGGTCGCCCGGCCGTCGCTGATCAGCACGCGATCGACCAGCGCGTGCCCGCGAATCTCGAGATTGGCCCGGCCGCGCGCCGGCTCGAGATAGCCCTCGTTGGTCGTGATGCGGCGGCTGTCGCGGCTGTTGATGGGATAACAGGCGACGCCCTCACCGTCAGGACCGTTGAGGTCGGCGCACCAGGGATAGCCGCTCGCCAGCGCCGCATCGCGCAGGCCACGATCGATCGGGCCCCACTTCTCGGGCGGAGCGCGATAGACCGGCAGCGGTCCGCCGCTTCCATGGCCCGGGGCGTCACCAAATTCCAAATCATCCTCGATCACCGAGAACAGCGGCATCACGTCCTTGGCCGACCAGCCGGTGGAGCCATTGGCCGCCCATTCGTCGAACGCGTCGGCGACGCCGCGGATGGCAATCTGGCCGTTCATCATCGACGAGCCGCCAAGCCCCTTGCCGCGCCAGTAGAAGCGCGGCTCCTGCCCGGCCACCCGGCGCGTCAGAAGATCGGGCCATTGCCATTTCTCCTGGTACTCGCGCTTGTGGATGATCGGGATCGGATTTGGCGTCATCACCTCCCAGGGCGCCTCGTCGGCGCGCCAGTCCAGCCCCGCCTCGAGCAGCAGGACACGCCGTGCGGGATCCTCGGAAAGCCGCGCCGCAACAGCGGCGCCGGCGGAGCCGCCGCCGACAACAATGACATCGTACATCGCGTTACTTCTCAACGTTCCAGAACACCGGGATGGCGGACGGTATCAGACCACGCAGGGTGGCGCGATAGGCCGCCGGCTGCGCAAACTGGCCCCACGGGATCGCGGGCGCCTGATCGTACATGACGCTCTGAATCTCGCCGGCGATCTTCTTGCGATCCTCCTCGGCAGGCGCCTTGGCGAAGGCTTCCATCAGCGGCGTGATGCGCGCATCGCACTGCCAGCCGGTGAAGTCGGCGCAGTTGAAGGCGACCATGACGTTGGTCAGCGGCGAGCCCAGGTCAAAACCGCCGGCGTGGACGCCATAGACGCTCCAGCCCTCCTTCTTGGCGCGGCGCGCCAGCACGCTCGCCCAGTCCATCACCTGGAGATCGACGTTGAACCCGGCCTGCTTCAGCCGCTCAGCCAGCACCTGCGCCGAGACGCGCGGGGCCTCGAGGTCGTTGGCTTCCATGACGACCACGGGCTCGCCGGCATATTTGGTCGCCTTCAACGCGGCTTTCGCGGCTTCAATCGACGTCTTCGCGGCCGCTTCCGTGCCCGCCTTGCTCTCATAGGTGGTGCCGCAGGTGAAGAACGTCGCACAGGGAGCGGCGTATTTGGCATCGAGCCCGAGCGCATCCAGCACCTCGCGCTGGTCGACCAGCTTCCACAGCACGCGACGAATTTCCGGATCATCAAACGGCTTCGATGCGGCGTTGAGACGATAGGCGCCGGCGAACATGTTGCCACCGGTGAAATTGACCAGCTTGACGCGGGAATTCTTTTCCAGCTGCGGCAACAGATCGAACGGCGCATATTGCATGAAGTCGACCTCGCCGGCCTGCAGCGCGGACGCGGCGGTCGCACCATCAGGGATGACGCGGATCTCGAGCGTGTCGATGCCGACGCGCTTGCCGCCGGCGAGAAAATCGGCGGGCTCGGGGCGCGGCACATAGTCGGCGAATTTCTTCAGGATCATGCGATCGCCGGTGCGGTGATCGGCCTTGCTGTAGACGAACGGGCCGGAGCCGATGATCTCCGTGATGCGCTGGTCGCCGGGTGTTTTCGCGATGCGCTCGGGCATCATGAAGGCGACCGGGCTGACGGGATTGCCGAGCGCATCGATCACGAGGCCGGACGGCTCCTTCAGCGTCAGCACGAAGGTTTTCGCGTCCGTCGGCTCGAGCGAGGCCGTGATCGCGAAGATCCGACGGCCGAGCGCGCTGCGGGTGCCCCAGCGGCGCAGCGACGCCACGCAATCGGCCGCCGTGACCGGCTGGCCGTCATGCCATTTCAGGCCATCGCGCAGCGTGAACGTATAGGTCAATCCGTCGGATGAGACTTTCCAGTCCTGCACCATCTGCGGCTTGATGTCGCCCTTGGAGTCTTTCGCAAAGAGCGTGTCGAACACCATGTAGCCAAACGTCCGCGAAATGTAGGCCGTGGAAAAATGCGGATCGAGCGTGACGATCTCCGCCTCGAGCACCGCAACGAGATTGCCCGCCGCATGCGCGGGCGCCGCGACCAGCGCGAGGCCGAACAGCGCGGGGATGAAAGCCTTCAGTTTGAACATTGTGTCTTTTGCTTCTTCTTGAGAGTTCATTTGCAGGCAAAGAAAAAGCAATGTTCGTGCCCGATCGACGCAGGCACTTATGCGCTCACGCCTATCTGCCAAGCGTTTGCGCCACACTCGCTGTCATCGCCCGCCTAGTGCGCACTTGCGCACAGAGGCGGGCGATCCAGTATTCCAGAGAGGGGCGTGATGAAACCGAGAAGCCGTGGCGTACTTCATGCCCCGGTCAAGCCGGGGCATGACACCTGTGTTGTGGCGTCCCGGCTCTGCGCAGCAGCGTTTCACGCTGCAGCGCGTCCGGGACACGAGCCTGCTTACCCGATCACGTTGCCGAACTTGTTCGACTTCGGGAAACCCTTCGGCGGCAGGCGGCCGGCATCCGCGCGGGTGCCTTGCCACTCCGCGAGCTCCTTCATGGTCGCGGAGAATTCGCGGCCAGCGGAGTCCTTCCAGGTCAGGCCCGCCTTGGCCTCGAACACGGCGATGTCCGAGAGGCCACCGTCCTTGTACTTCTGCAGGCGCACGCCGCGACCGCGGGCCATCTCCGGCACTTGGTCGAGCGGGAAGATCAGCATCTTGCGGTTCTCGCCGATGACCGCGACGGTGTCGCCGATCACCTCGGTGACCGTGCGCGCCTCGTTCGGCATGTCGACGTTGAGGACCTGCTTGCCTTTCTTGGTCGTGCCGACGCAATCGTCCTCGTTGACGACGAAGCCCTGGCCCTCGTGGCTCGCGACCAGAAATTTGCGCCCGCCCTTGTTGACGAACAGCGCAACGGGGGCGGCCTCCTGCTCGAGGTCGATGAACAGACGGATCGGCTCGCCATGGCCGCGACCGCCCGGAAGCTTTGCGACATCGAGCGAGTAGAATTTGCCGTTGGTGGCGAACAGCAGCAGCTTCGAGGTCGTCTCCGCGAAGAAGGCAAAACCGAGCTTGTCGTCCTGCTTGAAGGCCAGCCCCGAGAGATCCTCGACATGGCCCTTCATGGTACGGATCCAGCCCTTGTCGGAGACCACGACCGTCACCGGCTCGCGCTCGACGAGGGCTTCCTCCATCGCGGCGAGGTCGTGCTCGGGCGCGTCCGCAAAGGTGGTGCGGCGCTTGCCGAGCGGCGTCTTCGGTCCGAACATGTCGCGGACCTTGCCGACCTGCTCGCCGACCTTCTTCCACTGCTCCGGCTCCGAGGCGAGCACCGCGTTGATGCCCTTGAGCTCGGCGCGGAGGTTCTTGTCCTCGGTGCGGATCTCCATTTCCTCGAGCTTGCGCAAGGAGCGCAGGCGCATGTTCAGGATGGCTTCGGCCTGCACCTCGGTAAGCTTGAACGCCTTGATCAGCGCCGGCTTCGGCTCGTCCACGGTGCGGATGATCCTGATCACCTCATCGAGGTTCAAGTACGCGATCAACAAACCGCCCAGAACTTCGAGCCGGTGCTCGATCTGCGTCTTGCGGAAGTTGGTCCGGCGGATCAGGACGTCGCGCAGATGGTCGAGCCATTCGCGCAGGCACTCCGCGAGCCCCACGACCTTGGGGATGCGGCCCTTGATCAGCACGTTGAGGTTCAGCGGAATCTTGTTTTCGAGCTCGGTCAGCCGGAACAACGATTCCATCATCAGGGCGGGATCGACGTTCTTCGACTTCGGCTCGATCACGATGCGGACGTCTTCGGCCGACTCGTCCCTGATGTCGCCGACCAGCGGCAGCTTCTTCTGGTCCAGCAGCTCGGCGACCTTCTCGATCAGGCGCGACTTCTGCACCAGGAAGGGAATCTCGGTGACGACGACGACCCAGGTACCGCGCGTACCCTCTTCCTGCTCCCATCGAGCGCGAACACGGAACGAGCCGCGACCGGTCGTGTAGGCTTCAGCGATCGCCTGCTTGGAATCGACGCAGATGCCGCCGGTCGGGAAATCCGGGCCCTTCACCCACTTCAGCAGCGCCCTGGATTTCGCGTCGGGCTTCTCGATCAGATGCAGCGCGGCGTCGCAGAGCTCGGCGGCGTTGTGCGGCGGGATCGAGGTCGCCATGCCGACCGCGATGCCCTGTGCGCCGTTGGCGAGCAGGTTCGGGAAGCCGCCGGGCAGCACGACCGGCTCTTTCGACTGGCCGTCGTAGTTGGGCCGGAACTCGACGCCGTCCTCGTCGATGCCGTCGAGCAGAAGCCGCGCGACGTCGGTCATGCGCGCTTCGGTGTAGCGGTAGGCAGCCGGGTTATCGCCGTCGATATTGCCAAAATTGCCTTGGCCGTCGACCAGCGGGTAGCGCGAGGAGAAATCCTGCGCGAGGCGTACCATGGCGTCGTAGATCGCCTGGTCGCCATGCGGATGGAACGAGCCCATCACGTCGCCGACGATCTTGGCGGATTTCTTGAACGCCGTGCCGGGGTCGAGCCGGAGCAGGCGCATGCCGTAGAGGATGCGCCGGTGCACCGGCTTCAGACCGTCGCGCGCATCCGGCAGCGCGCGGTGCATGATGGTGGAGAGCGCATAGGCGAGATAGCGCTCTTCCAGCGCCTCACGCAGCGGCACCTCGTGAATTTCGGCCGGTTCCTCCGGCGGAATCAATCGTTTTCCCATGCCGCCCGGTTAAACCGTGGAAGCGAATCGGGCAAGGATCGATTGGTTCCCTGTGGGCGGCTATTGCCCTGCCCAGCCGGCGGTCACTGGCAGCTGGGTCTTGGCTTGCGCGGTGACCGGCGCATTCGTCAGGCAACGCCGGGCGACCTCGATTTCGGCCTCCGTTGCCCCCTTGGACCGCGCCCAACTCTCTGCGGCCGCAGCGGAATATTTCGCCACGTAATACCGGATCACGGTGCAGGATGCCCGGCGAAAGACACCCGGTTGCGGCTCGCCAGCCACGGCGTCAGGCGCGAACGCAAGCAACGCCGCCGACACGGCGAATCCCTTGATCAACATTTTTGGCTGTCCCCGTTGTGGAACCCTGCGAGGGCCAATTCGACCAGGCGGATTTCGTTCCCGGGGAACTTCCATGTCTGGCGACAGGGCAGAAGCGCTCTCAGGTCATGGCGCCGGAATGGCCACATTCGCCTGCTGCCGCGTCAGCGCATTGATGAAGCCGGCGCGCGCGTCGGAATGGCCCTGGCCGCGCGGCTCCAGCACATGGCGCAGCAGGAACAGGCCGGTGAGCCGGAAGCCGTCCTGGAGATCCTGGTCGGTGAGGTCGCTCGCGGCCTCGCCACGACGCAGGAACGGCGGCAGGCGCAACAGCCGGTCGCGCCACGGTTCGCCGGCCCCGCGCGACACCGCGCCGCCGGATTTCGGCGAGACATAGATCAGGTCCGTGGTCTCGCCGGTCACCGCGCAATTTTCCAGCGCGAGCCCGAAGCCGAGCTCGGCGAGCATCGCCAGCTCGAAATGGATGAGGTGCACGGCGGCACTGCCGATATCGTCGAAATCATCGAGCGAATGTTCGAGCATCGCAAAGATGTCTTCGTGCGGATCGCGCTCCGGCAGCAGCCGCGCAATCGAGGCGAGATGGGTGACGCCATAGACCCCGTGGGCGGATCCCAGCAGCGTCGCCGCGCGTAGCTTGAGGCCCTCAACCGCATAGGTGCCGAGATGCTCGTCGAGCCGCGCCCGCCACACGACGCTGACGCTGTTGCCGGGCTGCAAGAGCGGCCGCATCCGCGAACCGGCGCCACCGCGCACGAGGCCGAGATGCCGGCCGTGCGCACGCGTCAGCAGCTCGACGATGGCGCTGCTCTCGCCATGCCGCCGCACGCCCAGCACGATGCCTTCGTCGGTCCATTCCATGGAACGGAGCTTATCGCATTTCAGGTGATCGTAGGACGGGCAAAGCGAAGCGTGCCCACCAATTTGATCCGCAGCGCGATTATGGTGGGCACGGCGCGCAAAGGCGCGCCTTTGCCCACCCTACGGCATCGCGCAAGACGTTAGGCGTTGAACCAGCCCTGGGCGTCGCCGCTGAACGAGAAATACAGCCCCATCGCCGTCAACACGCAGGAGACGATCTCGATGACGCTGTCGAGCTCCAGGCCCTTCTCGCCGATGATCTGGCCGAGCGAGATCACGGACAGCACGAGGGCCGCCGCCAGCACCCAGCGCGGCCAGTTCTTGCGCCAACGCGCAGCCAACCAGACGAAATAGACCAGCAGCAGGATCATGCCGCCGGCGAGCATGGTCGCCATCATGATCATCTGCTCGGTCATCTCGGCATTGGGCGTGCGGTCCTGCACCGCGACCGACAGGGCATCCAGCATCAATGACGCATAGAGCAGCGCTTCGAAGCGCCGGACGTTGCTGGGTACGCTCATCGGTGACCGATCTTTTCTTGGTTATTCTTTGGGAAATTCCAGGCCCATCTCGCGATAGCGATCGGGATCGTCGCCCCAGTTTTCGCGCACCTTGACGAACAGGAACAGGTGCACCGGCACGCCCAGGATCTCGCCGATCTCCTTGCGCGAGTCCGCGCCGATCGACTTGATGGTGGCGCCGCCTGCGCCCAGCACGATCTTGCGCTGGCTCTCGCGCTCGACGAAGATCGTCTGCTCGATGCGCACCGACTTGTCCTTGCGCTCCTCCCACTTGTCGGTCTCGACCGTGGATTGGTAGGGCAATTCCTGGTGCAGCTTGCGATAGATCTTCTCGCGCGTGATCTCGGCCGCAAGCTGCCGCATCGGCGCGTCCGACATCTGGTCTTCGGGGTAGAGGAACGGGCCCGGCGGCACGATTTCGGCCAGCGTATGCCTGAGGTCGTCGACGCCGTCGCCCGAGATCGCCGCGATCATGAAGGTCTTTGCAAAGGCCATGCGCTCGTTGGCGGCCTGCGCCAGCGCCAGCAGCTTCTCGCGCTGGACCAGATCGACCTTGTTGATGACCAAGATCTTCTCGTGCTTGACGCTGGCGACCTTGGTGAGGATCGCCTCGGCCTCTTCATCAATCCCGGCCTTGGCGTCGAGCAGCACACAGACGAGGTCGGCGTCGTGCGCCCCGCTCCAGGCCGTCGAGACCATGGCGCGGTCGAGCCTGCGCTTGGGCAGGAAGATGCCGGGCGTGTCGACCAGGATGATCTGCGCGTTGTCCTCGATGACGATGCCGCGGATCAGCGCGCGCGTGGTCTGCACCTTGCGCGAGACGATCGTGACCTTGGCCCCGACCAGCGCATTGACCAGTGTGGATTTTCCGACATTCGGCGCGCCGATCAGCGCAACGAAGCCGCAGCGCGTTGCGGAGGGCGCTTCGCCGCTTGCTTCAGCCGTCATTGCCGCCGCCAACACCTTCACGTTCGATCATCACTGAGGCCGCCACCTTCTCCGCTGCACGCTTGCTGCCACCGATGCCTTCGGCCGACGCCAATCCCGGCAGATCCACCGCGACGCGGAACTGCGGATCGTGATGCGGGCCGGTGCGCTCGACCTCGCGGTAGACAGGCGTCGGCAGCCCCTTCCCCTGCGCCCATTCCTGCAGCACGGTCTTGGGATCGCGCAAGGGACGCCGCGGCTTGTGCATGCGTTCGGTCCAGTTGCGCCTGACGAATTCCGCCGCCGCCGCGTAGCCACCGTCGAGGAAGACGGCGCCGATCACGGCCTCGCAGATGTCGCCGAGCACGCTCTTGCGCAGGCGGGCATCGGCGCTCGGCCCGACCGAACCGAGCTTGACGTCGTCGAGCAGACCGAGCGACTTGGCAACGTCGGCGCAGCTCTCCTTGCGCACCAGTTCGGCAAGTCGCTTGGACAGCTCGCCCTCATCAGCATTCGGGAAGGCGTGATAGAGCATGTCGGAGACGACGAGCCCCAGCACATGGTCACCCAGGAATTCCAGCCGCTGATAGCTGTCGCCGCGCTTGCGCCCGGACTTCAGCGCCGAGACATGCGTGATCGCCTGCATCAGCAGATTCGGATCGGCAAAGCTGTGGCCGATGCGCGCCTCGAGCGCCGCGTTCGCATCCGAGCCCTTGGCCTTGCTGCTGCGCACCCGCTTCTTCTTTGCAGGCGTCTTGGTTTCAGGTCTCTTGGCTTCAGGCGTCTTGGTCGCAAGCGTCTTGGTCGCAGCTTCGCCGTCGGCGCCCGCCGCGGGCTCGGTCGATTGGATCGGGATGTCCTTGGCTTCGTCTTTCATCGGACGATTTTGAAGAAACGGTTCCAGCGCACCGCCCAAGGCCAGCGCCAGAACATCCAGGCATGTTCGCCTTCGGCGATGGAGAAGAAGATCATCTGGGCGCGGCCGATCAAATTCTCCTGCGGCACGTAGCCGACCTGGCCGAGGAAACGGCTGTCGGTGGAGTTGTCACGGTTGTCGCCCATCATGAAGAAATGGCCCGGCGGCACGTTGTAGACGTTGGTGTTGTCCATGTAGCCGTTGTCGGCGCAGTCCAGCGTCTCATAGGACACGCCGTTCGGCAGCGTTTCCTTCCAGCGCTTCACCCGCGAGATGCCCCCGCCTTCGGAGCCGCAGGGATCCTCGCCGACAAATTCGCTCATGCGCTGCCGCTCGACCGGAGTGTCGTTGATGTAGAGCAGCCCATCCTTCATCTGGATGCGGTCGCCGGGAAGGCCGATGACGCGCTTGATGTAGTCGGTGGAGTCGTCCTTCGGCAGGCGGAACACCACGATGTCGCCGCGGTTCGGGTCCGAGCCCCAGATCCGCCCCGAGAACAGCGGCGGCGAGAACGGGATCGAGTAGTGGCTATAGCCGTAGGAATATTTCGAGACGAACAGATAGTCGCCGACCAGCAGCGTCGCCTTCATCGAACCGGACGGGATGTTGAACGGCTGGAACAGGAACGTGCGGATCACGAGCGCGATCAGGAGAGCATGGATCACGACGCGGATCGTTTCGCCGACGCCGCTTTCAGTTTTCGTTCCCGAGGTCACGCTCATTGCTCTCTCAATTCCGGCCGGCGGTCACAGAGCGCCCTCCTCCGCGAACAGCCCATCGCTTCGCGGCCCAAGGAGATTGTCCTGATTCTGATAATGAGGGCCAATTCCGGCGTAAAGCCGAATTCGCCCAGCCTGATTTGCGTTCGCGGACTTTTAGACGGTTGTCGGGGGCCACGCAATCAAGGATCGCATCAAAACTGCATAAGACATTGATTTTTAATGTGAATTATAAAAACAGCCCGCCGACGGTCAGGGCTTGGCCAGCGGCACCGCGGAAATGATGACGAAGGCCTGCGCCAGCGGCCAGTCGTCGGTGATCGACAGGTCGATTTTCGCCTCGAACCCCTCGGGCGTCAGGGCCTGGAGCCGGGCCAGCGCCCCGCCCGTCAACTGCATGGTCGGCCGCCCTCCCGGCAGGTTGACCACCCCCATGTCGCGCCACCAGACACCGTTCCGGATGCCGGTACCTAGCGCCTTCGAGCAGGCCTCCTTGGCCGCGAAGCGCTTGGCGTAGGTCGCGACCACCATCTTCTCGCTCTTGGCGCGCCGCTCCGCCTTGGCCCGCTCGGCCGCGGTGAAGATGCGGTCGAGGAACCGCTCGCCATGGCGCTCGATCACCTTGCCGACGCGGGTGATGTCGATCAGGTCGGAGCCGATGCCGATGATCATGCCCGGCTCCGGCCGCGGTCCATCGCCGCGCGCATGCTGCGCACCGTCTCGGCAAGCCCGACGAACAGCGCCTCGCCGATCATGTAGTAACCGATGTTGAGCTCCATGATCTCCGGCAGGGCCGCAATCGTCTCCGCCGTCGCGTAGTCGAGCCCGTGGCCGGCATGGATTTCGAGCCCGGCTTGCTTCGCCAGCTTCACCCCCGCCACGATCCGCTTCCACTCCGCCTCGGCCTTGTCGGTATGACCGTCGACGACGGCGTCGCACCAGGCGCCGGTGTGGATCTCGATCACGGGCGCCTTCAGCCGCGCCGCCATCTCGATCTGCGCAGGGTCCGCGGCGATGAACAGCGAGACCCGGATGCCCGCATCGTTCAGCCGTGCGATGTAGGGCGCGAGCGCATTGTGCTGGCCGACCACGTCGAGGCCGCCTTCGGTCGTCACCTCCTGGCGGCGCTCCGGCACGAGACACACCGCGTGCGGCTTGGTCGCAAGCGAGATCCGCATCATGTCGTCGGTCGCCGCCATCTCGAAATTGAGCGGCTTGGAGATCTCGGCCTTCAGCCGCGCCATGTCCTCGTCGCGGATGTGGCGGCGATCCTCGCGCAGATGCGCGGTGATGCCGTCGGCGCCGGCCTCGATCGCCAGCAGCGCGGCGCGCACCGGATCGGGATGGCGGCCGCCGCGCGCATTACGCACGGTTGCGACGTGGTCGATATTGACGCCGAGGCGGAGCGGAGAAGCGGGCATTTCAGGACTCACGAAATCGGGGGGACGGACGCCTACGAAAGGCGTCTATCCATTAACACGTTCGACACGGGCCACGACCGCCTTGGCGCGCAACTGGGCGAGGATCGCGCTCAGATGCTTGAGATCGTAGACCTCGAGGTCGATCGTCGTCTCCGTGAAATCGGGCGAGCGGCGCTGCATGCTGATGTTGTCGATGTTGCCGTCGTGCTCGGCGATCACGGTCGCGATCTGTGCCAGCGCGCCGGGCTCGTTGACGTTCTCGACCTTGATGCGGGCCGGGAAGCGCTGCGGGGCGGAATCCTCGATGTCCCAGCGCACGTCGAGCCAGCGCTCCGGCTCCTCCTCGAAATCCTTCAGGGCCGGCGCCTGGATCGGGTAGATCGTGATCCCCTCGCCCGGCGTGACGATGCCGACGATGCGGTCCCCGGGCACGGCGCCGCCGTTCGGCGCGAACTTCACCGGCAGGTCGGAATTGATGCCGCGGATCGGGATCGCGACCGGGCTGCGCGGCGGCTCCGACGACTTCTCCCTGAGCTTGGCGGCGAGCCCCTTCTTGACGCCGTAGCGCGCGATGCGCTCCTCCTTGTAGTCGGGATACATCGCACGCGCGACGTGGGAGGCCTTGATCTCGCCGCGGCCGACCGCCGCCATGACGTCCTCGATCGAGGTGCGCGCCAGCCGCGGCAGCGCGCCCTTGAGCTTGTCGTCGGCGTATTCGATCTTGGCGCGCTCGAACAGGCGCTCGACGATGCGCCGGCCGAGACCGACATATTGGTCGCGCACCGCGGTCCTGGTGGCGCGGCGGATCGCGGCGCGCGCCTTGCCGGTGACCGCGAGCGTTTCCCAGGCCGAGGGCGGCGCCGCCTGCGCCTCCGAGGTCAGCACCTCGACCTCGTCGCCGTTCTGGAGCTCCGAGGACAGCGGCGCGAACTGGCCGTTGATCTTGCAGCCGACGGCGCTGTTGCCGACGTCGGTATGCACGGCATAGGCGAAGTCGATCACATTGGCATGGCGCGGCAGCGCGATCAGCTTGCCCTTCGGGGTGAAGCAGAACACCTGGTCGTGGAACAGCTCGAGCTTGGTGTGCTCGAGGAATTCCTCGGGGTTGGCGCTCTCCGAGAGGATGCCGATGGTGTGGCGCAACCAGGCGAACGCATTGGACTCGCGCTTGAGAAACTCGGTCGGCGAGCCCACGTCTTCCTTGTAGAACACGTGTGCGGCGATGCCGCGCTCGGCGATCTGGTCCATCGCCTCGGTACGGATCTGCAGCTCGACGCGCTGGTTGCCGGGGCCGATCACCGTGGTGTGGATCGAGCGGTAGTCGTTCTGCTTCGGCGTCGAGATGTAGTCCTTGAAACGCCCGGGCACGACCGGCCAGTTGGTGTGGACGATGCCGAGCGCGCGATAGCAGGCCTCGATGTCGTTGACGACGAGGCGGAAGCCGAAGATGTCGGACAATTGCTCGAAGCCGACCGACTTGCGTTCCATCTTGGTCCAGATCGAGAACGGCTTCTTGCGGCGGCCATAGACCCGCGCGCCAAGGCCCCGGTGGCGCAGATTGTTGGAGAGCTGGTCCTCGATTTCGCCGATCAGGTTGCGGTTGCGCTCGGCGAGCGCGTCGAGCCGCTGCATCACCACCGAATAGGCTTCCGGATCGAGGGTGCGGAAGGACAAATCCTCCAGCTCCTCGCGCATTTCCTGCATGCCCATGCGGCCGGCCAGCGGCGCATAGATGTCGAGCGTCTCCTCGGCAATGCGCCGTCGCGACTCCGGCGGCACGAAGTCCAGCGTACGCATGTTGTGCAGGCGGTCGGCGAGCTTGACCAGCAGAACGCGGACATCGTCGGCAATGGCCAGCAACAATTTGCGCAGGTTCTCGGCCTGCTTGGCCTCGCGCGACACCAGCTCCAGCCGCTTCAGCTTGGTCAGGCCCTCGACCAGCGCGCCGATCTCGGGCCCGAAGATCTGGTCGATCTCGGCACGCGTCGCCTCGGTGTCCTCGATCGTGTCGTGCAGCAGGGCAGCCACGATGGTGGCGTCGTCGAGCTTCAGATCGGTGAGAATCGCCGCCACTTCGAGCGGGTGCGAGAAATACGGATCGCCCGAGGCACGGGTCTGCGAGCCGTGCGCCTTCATGGCGTAGACATAGGCGCGGTTCAGCAGGTCTTCGTTGGTATTGGGATTGTAGGACCTGACGCGCTCGACGAGGTCGTATTGACGCATCATGCGCGCGCGAGGCTTGGCCGGGCGCCCCACCGGCGCAGTCGGGGCCACGGCAACCGATTCGGTTGCGGCCAGCATCTGCGTTTGTCTCCGGCGCCGATACACCATGCCATCCTGCCTTCAAACGGACCATAAGCCGCCCGTTGCATACATCTTAGCCCCGATCGCGCGTGCGTCCGATCAATTCGGTGACAGGCAAGCAACGCGATGCGGCAACGCTATGGTAACCACGAAAACGCCAACAAAAGCAAAGGCCCGAACACGGGTTCGGGCCTCTGATAAGATCACAAGAAATCGACGACTGCGACGGGACGATTACTCGTCCTCCTCGGGCTGTTCTTCCGGCGGCGCGAGGCCCTCGAGGCCCTTCAGGAGCTCCTCTTCGGTCATGCGCTCAACGGCAACTTCGGTATCGTCCGCATCGACGCTGGCGCCGGCGGAACCGATCAGCGGGACCGTATCGGGCTCGGGCTCGTCGACCTCGACGAATTTCTGGAGCGAGTGGACCAGCTCCTCGCGGAGGTCCTCCGGCGAGATGGTTTCGTCCGCAATTTCGCGCAAAGACACAACGGGGTTCTTGTCGTTATCGCGGTCAACCGTTAGTTGTGAACCGGACGAAATCATGCGGGCCCGGTGGGCGGCCAGCAGGACCAGGTCAAACCGGTTGTCGACCTTGTCGATACAATCTTCTACGGTGACGCGAGCCATGGACTGTCGCTCCGTTGTGGGTGGGACGAAATATGTGGATGATTGGGGCTAGTTATAGGGGACAGGGCGATTTCGCAAGGCCAATTTGTGATTTGGCCTCGCCAAACGGCTCTGCTACCCCCACATTGGGGCTGGGATGGGTGGTTTGCCGGGCTGCTATTGAGGGTGGCACCGGGCGTATGCAGGTCCGCCATAACTATACCTTGATTGCCACGACTTCTCCGGATTTGCGGTTTCGACGGGCTTCGGCGGCACCATAGACCTGCGCGGCTTGCTGTCGCCGCGCCAACAATAAACGATCAATCACGAACGCTACGCGAGCAAACTGAATGTCACCTTCTGCCACTAACAAGATCGCGCTCTTCATCGATGGGGCCAATCTCTACGCGACGGCGAAAACTCTCGGCTTCGACATCGACTACAAGCGCCTGCTGAAGGAGTTTCAGAGCCGCGGGACGCTGTTGCGGGCGTTCTACTACACCGCGATCATCGAGGATCAGGAGTACTCCTCGATCCGCCCGCTGATCGACTGGCTCGACTACAACGGCTACACGGTCGTCACCAAGGCGACCAAGGAGTTCATCGACGCCTCCGGCCGCCGCAAGGTCAAGGGCAACATGGACATCGAGCTCGCCGTGGACGCCATGGAGCTCGCCGAGCACATCGACCAGATGGTGCTGTTCTCGGGTGACGGCGACTTCCGCTCCCTGGTCGAAGCCGTCCAGCGCCGCGGCGTCCGGGTCACCGTGATCTCCACCATCGCGAGCCAGCCGCCGATGATCGCCGACGAGCTGCGCCGCCAGGCCGACGTCTTCACCGACCTCGTCGAGCTGCAATCCAAGCTCGGCCGCGACCCGTCCGAACGCCCCGCCCCGCGTGACCGCGGCGAGCGTGGCGAGGGACGCCATCACGCCCCCCAGTTCCTCCAGCGCGCGACCACGATGGCGCCGAGGGGCGATGACGACTTCGAGGAGTGAGGCGGCCCGGTCAAGCCGCCAGCCTCTCACCCTCGTCCCCGACCGTGACTGTCCGCTTTGTCCGCGCCTGGTCGCCTTTCGCGAGGCGAACCGCGCGCGCGAGCCATTGTGGCACAACGCCCCGGTACCCCCCTTCGGCGACATCAAGGCGCGCCTCCTGATCGTTGGCCTGGCGCCGGGCATGCAGGGCGCCAACCGCACCGGCCGCCCCTTCACCGGCGACTATGCCGGCGACCTGCTCTACGCCACGCTGCTCGAATACGGCTTCGCCAAGGGCACCTATCAGGCGCGGCCCGACGACGGCCTGAAGCTGGTCGACTGCCGGATCGCCAATGCCGTGCATTGCGTTCCGCCGCAGAACAAGCCGCTGCCGGTCGAGATCAACACCTGCCGCCAGTTCCTCGGGGCTACCCTCGCGTCGATGCCGAAGCTGCGCGCCATCGTAGCGCTCGGACGCATTGCGCACGACACGGTGCTCAAACCGCTGAACCTGAAGGCATCGCAAGCTCCCTTCGGCCACGGCGCCGTGCATCAGGCCGGCGCATTCAGGCTCTACGACAGCTATCATTGCTCGCGCTACAACACGAACACCGGCGTGCTGACGACGGACATGTTCCGCAGCGTGTTCGCGAAGGTGAAGGCCGACCTGGACTAGGGCTCGGCTGGATTGGCCTTCAGCCAGTCCAGGACATCGCCAGCGTTCCGGTCGGGCGGAAACACCGGATAGAACACATGCGTGACCTTGGCGTCGTCGATGATCAGCGCAAGCCGCTTGATCAAGGTCAGGGCAGCGACCTCCATGGTCGGCAGATTGAGGGCGCGCGTCAGCGCCAGCTTCTCGTCCGACAGCACGGGGAACGGCAGGTGCAGCCGCGATGCCATCTCGGTCTGGTACGCGTTGCTCTGGGTCGAGAGGCCGTACACCTGGGCGGCGCCGGCGGCTTTCAGCTCGGCAAACAGATCACGAAACGCGCAAGTCTGCGGCGTGCAACCGCGCGCGCCCGGGATCATGTCCCAATCGTCGACCAGTCCGATCTTGCCGGGCTCGCCGGTGCGCGGATAGGCGAACACCACGGTCCGGCCGGAGAGTGCTGACAGATTCACCGACGTATCGTCGGTCGCGAGCAGGCTGACCGGAGGCAAGGTCATGCCCTTGAGATGCGCGGTGCCGCCGTCGTCGGCGGGTGCGGGAATCTGGCTCCAATCGACCTCGAGCAGGTTCTTCTGAGTCATCCGCCAACCTCTTGCCGCTATCCCCTCGCCCGCAACAGCCGGCCCTTCTCCCGGCTCCAATCGCGCTTCTTCTCGGACTCGCGTTTGTCGTGCAGCTTCTTGCCCTTTGCAACTGCCAGCTGCAGCTTGGCCCGCCCGCGCTCGTTGAAATAGAGCTTGAGCGGGATCAGCGTCATGCCTTCGCGGTCGACCGCGCCCATCAGCTTGTTGATCTGCTTGCGATGCAGAAGCAGCTTTCGCGGCCGCTTGGGTTCGTGATTGAAGCGGTTGCCCTGGAGATATTCGGGAATGGTGGCGTTGATCAGCCAGATCTCGCCGTCCTTGGAATCGGCGTAGGACTCCGCGATCGTGCTCTTGCCGTTGCGGATCGATTTGACCTCGGTGCCGGTGAGCGCAATGCCCGCCTCGATCGTGTCTTCGATCGCATAGTTGAAGCGGGCCTTGCGATTTTCCGCCATGACCTTGATAGGACGTTCGTTCTTATCGGCCATAACAGACAAATCCGGTCGAGATGCGCGCGTAAGCTAACAGTTTGGATGAAGCGCGCGCGTCACTTCTTGAGGAGATCGCGGATCTCGGTCAGCAGTTCGACCTCGGCCGACGGCTTCGCTGGAGCAGCCTCTTCCTTGCGCTTCAGCGTGTTCATGGCGCGGATCACCAGGAACAACACGAAGGCAACGATGATGAAGTTGATCGTCAGCGTCAGGAAGCTGCCGTAAGCAAGTACTGCACCTTGCTTTTTCGCATCCGCTAAGTTGGTGGCGGTCACCGCCTTCGACAAGGGGGCGAAGTAGTTCGAGAAGTCGAGGCCGCCGGTCGCGGCGCCGATGATCGGCATGATGACGTCACCGACCAGCGACGTGACGATGGCGCCGAAGGCCGCACCGATGATGACGCCGACGGCGAGGTCGACGACGTTGCCTTTCATGGCGAACTCGCGGAACTCCGTGAGCATCTTCCTGCCCTTCTCGTCGACGCTCATGAACGGCTCCCCGGTTGGCTAAATCAGTTGATCAGCCCAGCATGAACCATCGCGCTGCGCACGGCAACGCGCGTCGGCTCGGTGACCGGAACCATAGGCAGGCGCAGCGTCTCGTCCAGCTTGCCGAGCAGCGACATCGCGTACTTGATCGGCGCCGGATTGCTCTCGATGAACAGGTTGTTGTGCAGCGGCATCAGCTTGTCGTGGATTGCGAGCGCCGCCTTGGTGTCGCCCTTCGCCCAGGCGGCCTGGAATTCCGAGCACAGGCGCGGCGCGACGTTCGAGGTCACCGAGATGCAGCCATGGCCGCCATGCGCCATGTAGCCGAGGATGGTCGCGTCCTCGCCGGAGAGCTGGTTGAAATCCTCGCCCATCGCCGCGCGCTGCTGCGAGACGCGGACCATGCTGGCGGTGGCGTCCTTGACGCCAGCGATGTTCTTCAGCTCCCACAGCCGCTTCATGGTGTCGACCGACATGTCGATCACCGAGCGCGGCGGAATGTTGTAGATGATGATCGGGATGCCGATCGCATCGTTGATCGCCTTGAAGTGCTGGTACATCCCTTCCTGGGTCGGCTTGTTGTAATAGGGCGTCACGACCAGCACGGCGTCCGCGCCGGCCTTCTCGGCGTGCTGCGCGAGCTCGATCGCCTCTTTCGTCGAATTGGAGCCGGCACCCGCGACCACGGGTACGCGCCCCTTGGCTTCAGCGATGCACCATTCGACGACCTTCTTGTGCTCGTCATGGCTGAGCGTCGGGCTCTCGCCGGTGGTGCCGACCGGGACCAGGCCGTTGGTGCCTTCCGAGATCTGCCAGTTGACCAGCGAGCGGAACGCCGCCTCGTCCAGCGAGCCGTTCTTGAACGGCGTAACCAAGGCGGTGAACGATCCCCGGAATTTCGTCTTGGCTGCCATGGACTTCCTCCGTACGGCTATCTCTTGAGCAAGCTGCATTCATATCGGGTCTATCCCGCCGGTAAAAGACCCGCTTCCGTGTGACGCACCGTTTAGGCCGCGATTTTGCCGCGGTGGTGGTGCAAACCGGGCAAAGGTAAGCAGCTGTTGGTATTTTGTCCGCATATTCAAGCGAATACAGCTAGGTCTTGAGCCAACTGACTGATTCGGGGCGACCAAACGCCGTGACCTCCTTTCCTCGTTCCGCATGGCGATCCACCGGTCTGGCCGTGTGCCTCATGGCCGGGCTGTCGGTCGGCTGCGCCGCCCTGGCCAAGTCCAATGAGACGACCGCGGACGGGGCCAAGGACACCGCTAAGCCGGCGGCCAAGGACGCCGCGAAGGGATCAGCCAAAGAAACTACGAAGGGAACCGGCAAGGAAACACCGAAGGGCGCGAGCAAGGGAGCAACTGCCGCCCCGGCCAAGGATGCCGCGAAGAAACCTGGCAAGGATGCTGGCAAGGACGCCGCCAAGGATGCAGGCAAGAGCGCCGGCAAGGAACCCGCCAAGGACAAGCCCAAGCCCGCAGCCGCCGCGCCAAAATCACAGCCGGCCGCCAATGGCTCGCCCCCCAAGACCGCACCCGCGCCCGCCGTGACGGCCACCGTCAGGCCTGCCGCCCCGGCGCCCGTCGCCAAACCCGTCGCGGCTCCTCTGCTTGCGCCGGCGACCCGCCAGCACGCCACGCCGCGCAAGCCGGTCACGCCGGCCGCGGTCGCTGCGACCTCCTCGACGTCGCAGGCCGACAAGGACACGCTCGAGAACGTCATCGAGCTCGTGCGCAAGCGCAAGGCGGCCGACGCTACCAATTACGCCGCCTCGATCTCGGATCCCGTCGCACGAAAGCTCGCCGAATGGATCATCCTGCGCAGCGAGGACAATGGCGCGACCGTGGAACGCTATCGCGCCTTCCTCTCCGCCAATCCGAGCTGGCCGTCGCAGACCTTCCTGCGCCGGCGCCTCGAGGCCGCGATGTGGGACGACAGGCGCGACGATTCGGTCGCGTGGTCGTGGTTCGAGAATGAATCGCCTGTGTCCGCCAAGGGCCGCTTCACGCTCGCCAAGGCGATGCTGGCGCGCGGCGACCGCGCCAACGCCGAGCGGCTGGTGCGCGAGGCCTGGCGCAGTGATCCGATGTCGGAGGAGACCGAGAACAACGCGCTCGACCAGTTCGGCGCCCTGCTGACGCCGGGCGACCAGAAGGCGCGGATGGACACCTTGCTCTACGGCAGCGAGAACGAAGCCGCGCTCCGCGCCGCAAAACGCCTCGGCGCCGGCTATGTCGCGCTGGCCAAGGCCCGCATCGCCTCCGTCAAGAAGGCGCCGAATGCGCGCGCGCTGCTCGACGCCGTGCCGCGCGAGCTGCACAACGATCCCGGCTTCATCTTCAGCAAGATCCAGCTCCTGCGCCGCGAGGAGAAGTTCGCCGAAGCCGCCCAGCTGATGCTGTCGGCGCCGAAGGATCCGAACCGTCTCTACAATCTCGACGAATGGTGGATCGAGCGGCGCCTGCTGGCGCGCAAGATGATCGACACCGAGGAATTCCGCAGCGCCTATCTGATCGCGCGCGATGCGGCCCTGCCCTCGCGCGACATCTACAAGACCGAGCAGGAGTTCACCGCCGGCTGGATCGCGCTGCGGTTCCTCAACGACCCCGCCGCCGCCACCCAGCATTTCGCCCGCATCGGCGTCGGCAGCGTCAATCCGACCACGCTGGCGCGCGCCGGCTATTGGCAGGGCCGCGCGGCGGAAGCGGCGGGCCGCCAGCAGGAGGCGCGCAACGCCTACGCGCGGGCGGCCGAGCAATCCACCAGCTATTACGGCCAGCTCGCGCGCGCAAAACTCGGCCTGCCGCAGATCGAGCTCAACAGCCAGCCGCGCGGCCGCGGCGCCGAACGGCTGGAGATCGTGCGCGCCGCGCACCTGCTCTACGAGCTCGACGAACGCGAGATGGCGATACCTGTTCTCGCCGACATGGGCGAGAACGGCGATCCCGAGGCGCTTGCCGGCCTTGGCGAGCTCACCCAGCGCTACAGCGACGCGCGCGGCATGCTGCTGCTCGGCAAGGCTGCGCTCAACCGCGGCCTCCCCTTCGACTTCTACGCCTATCCCGTCAACGGCATTCCGCAGTTCACGCCGATCGGCCCCGAGGTCGAGCGCAGTATCGTCTATGCGATCGCGCGGCAGGAAAGCGCGTTCAACCCCTCCGTGGTCTCGCCGGCGCAGGCTTACGGCCTGATGCAGGTGACGCCGGACGCAGCGCGTTACGTCTGCAAGCGGCACGGCGCGACCTACGATCTGGGGCGGCTGAAAAACGATTCGGTCTACAACGCCACGCTCGGCTCGGCCGAGCTCGGCGGACTGCTCGAGGACTACCGCGGCTCCTACATCATGACCTTTGCCGCCTACAATGCCGGCCGCGGCAGCGTGAAGAAATGGGTCGACCGCTACGGCGACCCGCGCGATCCCAAGGTCGACGCGGTCGACTGGGTCGAGCTGATTCCGTTCTCCGAGACGCGCAACTACGTGCAGCGGATCATGGAGAATCTTCAGGTCTACCGCGCCCGCTTCGGCGGCGGCACACGGTTGCAGATCGAAGCTGACCTGCGCCGCGGCACCGGCAGCGTGGAATAGAGCCATCCTCCTGTGCGCTCCCGATTGACCGCCGAGAGCGTCGGCGGCGAGCGCCGCAGCGCGTCCGGACGTGAGCTGCTGAAGAAGAGCTGAAGCTCGCGCGTGATCTTCAGGCGAGCCTTGCTCGACGCTGAGCCCTGAGCGCTCCCTGGTCGTAGTCCGATCGGCAAGCTCGCCGTTCCACGTCCTCAAACATGAAGGCGTCGATCGCCGCCTGCTGCAGCGTCAGGACGGTGGGGCGCTTGCAAGGCCATGCCGGTCAACGGCAGGCGGCCCGTTGCATACATTGCGCGGAGATGCCCGCAGCGCAGAGGCCCCTCCTCCGTAACAGCCTCGTCGAGATCGTCACGGACGATGGAGCACGGGAGCAACGTCGCCCTCCGCCAGCCCTCCGCGGCTTTAGAACAGCCATGCCGCCAAAAGAAAAGCCCCGGCGGTTTCCCGCCGGGGCTCTCTGTCAGGTCGTTAGACCGAACTTACCAGTTGCGCTGAGCGCGGAGCAGCAAGCTGACCGTGTTCTGATCCTTCAGCTCGTACACTGCACCCGGCTTTGCGACAACTGCCGCAGGGCCAGCAGCGAGCGTGCTGATCGTGCCCGCGAACTTCTGGTCGAGCATGGTGTAAGCCACGTCCGCCGAGAAGGTCAGGTTCTTCACCGGCGTCCAGCGGGTGATCAGACCGATCGTGCCGAGGTTGAAGTTCGGGTTGCAAGAGGTGATACCCGCAGTGGCGGCACCCAACGTAGCGAGTTGGTTGCAAATGAGAGTCGCACCACCGTTGCTGTACGTCAGCTGAGCGTACGAACCGTAGATCGCGGTGTTCCAGTACGGATCCCAGTTGTGGGTGTAGGCGCCGCGCATACCCCAGCTCGTAACCGTGTTGATACCGGTTCCGTTGGCGAACACACCGTCAGCCGCACCGGCAAGGCCAATGCTCTGATAGGCACCAGCCAGGTTGGTACCGCCGAACATTGCATAGTTCTGCGAAGCCAAGCTCTGGAAGTTGTAGCGGGTCGCACCATCGGTGTAGACCGCCTGGACGTTGATCACGTCGCCCGCACCAGTCGGAATGTTCTTGATGGACAACGCCGCCTGGACAGCCCAGCCCCACTTGTCGCCCGGATGACCGGCCGCTTCGGTTCCGACAAGCCCCGGAGTCGCGTAGTACGCTACGTGGTTGTTATGCGCCGCGGCAGACAACTGGAACAGACCCCAAGCCTGGTCAATACGGACCATACCCTGGATGTCAGGAGCCCGCGTGCCGCCGAAGGCATTGATGCCGTAGCCGCCGGTACCAAAGTTCGCGACCGAAACGCCGGCGCTGGTGTTGTACAGGTTGCTCTGATAGTAGGCCGTCGGATCCACCGCCGAAATCGCGGCAGTGATGCCCTGACCGAAGTCGGCAGTATAGGTGAACTGGTTCACACCAGTGACCGTGCCGCCGCCGCCGGTCAGACCGTCGAAGTTGTTACCCGGATAGTTGGTCCAGGGAGCGTCGAACTGGGCAACAGCTTTACCCATCGTGAAGCCCGCGAACTGGATGAAGGCGTAGTACACGCCGAGCGTACCGCCGGCGATTGCGCCTGAGGTGGCATTGTTGGGTCCGCCAACGCCCGTGCTGCCGAGCTGCGAGTAAACGGTGGAGCCGTTGCCGGTGCCGTTGCCCGAGTAGTTATCCGTCGTCCACGAGAACACCACGTCGGCGAAGGTACGAACCACGCCGTATTCGGTCGCGGTGCGCGTGTCGACGTTGAAGTCTTCACGGGCGCGAGTGACGTAGTAGTTCGTCAGACGGTTCGCAGAACCGTTAACACTGCTGAAGTTACCGTTGAAATCGGTAGCGTTGATCGCGACTTCAGCACGCAGGTAACCACCCAGCTTGATGCAGGTGTCAGTGCCCGGGATGTAGTAGAATCCGGCACCGTACAGGGAGCAGATCTTCACGTATTCGACCGCTTTGGCCTTCACGGGGAGATCGGCTGCCTGTGCTCCGCCAACGGCAATCAGACCTGCCGCTGAACCGAGCAAAAGGCTCTTAACCAACTTCATGTTAAACCTCCAAGTTTGCTCTATAGGGAAGGTTCCGGATCCGCTGGGTGACGACACCCTAAGGTTGGTTCCCTTGTCCCTTAACTCACCGCTTAGTCGCTTCGCGCCTTCGGACACACCCGCTGAACGCGAGGGACTTAAGCGAACCACCTAAAACGGGACGACCTCGGGATGCCCCCCTCCGTCGCTCAGTCACAATTACCGAACGTCTTTGCACACACAACAAGAGAACGCTCCGTAGCGGGCCCATGACGTTTGTTTTCCGAAGGGTGTTGCACAAATAACACGCAGATGTGATCGAAGCGCTCTCGCAACATATTGTTTTTGCTTATTTTTCTAGGACGGTTCCGTTTGCCGTCAAAATTCCCCACCTGAGGCATTGTGGACGGAACTCCGGCCTGAACAGGCTTTGACGCGCACGAATCGTGGAATCAGAAGGAGACTCAAGGAGAAGGCACACAGGTCTTCCCGCGACTCTCCACCAGGCGCAGACATGGTCGCGGCAACGCTCAAGGCGCGCTGCGAAGGCTCTTTATCGATGGTGGGGATGATTGAGACCGGAGCGGACAGCTCGGCTGGCGGAGACGGAGGGATTCGAACCCTCGATAGGCCTTTACAAGCCTATAACGGTTTAGCAAACCGCCGCCTTCAGCCACTCGGCCACGTCTCCAATATGCCGGGTATGCCCGACACGGCGGCGAGCCGCAAGCGGCAGAATCAAGGTCTGTGCGTTCTTTCACCTGAAAGCGACCGCCGGACGACCGCGAAAGCCTGGCGCATGGATCAGCGCGGCACGCGCAGCCGATTCGCGCTCTCTATATATGTGTGCATCCATCCACGGGATTGCCGGATCCGCCGCTGCCAGGGCGCATTCAGCACCACCTCGCCGGCTCAGATATTGAACCAGACGCCGGAGCTGCGCCGGGACGGAAGGCCCAAGACCTCTATATCCCCGGCAAGAGGCCCGTCTTGTGCGGCCGTCCGGGTTCCAGAGCGGAGTCGTCGGGCGGCGGCTCGGTCATGCCGCGCGGGTCCAGGTGGCGACTCGACGAAGGAACTTGATTGAGCGCAATCGGGCTGCCCGTGAAGACAAGGGTGCGAATGCGATTCTCGGCTCAGTGAGCCGAGACCCACGCCCTCGCCTCGCGCTGCGCGGCCGAGATCTCTGCGTCCGACATCTGCCCGGCGACTTCCTGGCGCAGCGCCACGGCGTCCTTGCGGCCCTTCAGCGCGGCGAGGTTGAACCATTTATGTGCGGCGACGAGGTCGACGAGGCCGGAGCGGCCGCTCGCCCAATAGATCCCGCGCTCGAACAACACGTCCGACAGCGCGCTCGCGTCGATCGGCGTCGCCGTCTCCAGATCGAAAGTACCCTGAAACATAACGCATCCCCTTTTTTTCTGCCGCCTCGTTCCCCAGAGCGCGGCTCCCGTCCAAAGACCTGTTCAACTCATCCCCATGCCGTTTGCCGGCTTGTTGAAGGCGATGATGGCGGGCAAATTTGAATGGCAGTTTAAGTATCGCGATGAAGCAGACGTAAACGCACCCGCACGGGGCGCACGCGACGAATGCAAGAAGTCTCCGCTTTGCAGGCACTTCTGCGATTCGTCAGATTCGGTTTACCCTGGGATTTTGAGAGAACGATAACCATCGCGCGCGGTGACGCGCGCCCTGCGGTTACAATTCATGGGCGGGGCGCGTTGTGGGAGGGGCGCGCCGGCAAGGCCACACGGGCGCCTCGCGTGGCGGCGCCACCCCGTGGCCGGCAGGCCCCGCAGCGCGAAGCGCGCGACTTTAGCAATCGGAACGACGGCTTCGCATTGCGCCTGCGCGGCGAACGTCGCGGCAAACGACAGTTCGCCGCAGCCCTCGCCTGCCCCACGGCAGCGCGGCCACGTCACGGTCAGATCAGCAATGTGGGAAAAGGGAATGCCGGCAATACCCCGGCCTCAAAAGAACGAGGGCGTCGGCGAACACGTCAGGACCAGATTCCACGTTGGCCCGAAGGCCGCTTGTGAAATTGCGGAGCCCTTGAGAAGGAGAACCGCACCGAACGAAGAAAACTTGTTTCTTCTGCCGGACCGTACTTTGGCGAGCGAACCCGCGAAAGAGAACGATCCGACCGTTGGCCTGATGTCTCGCCGACACCCTCTATCGCCGACCAGAACCTGTTAGAAGGCGCTGATGACGTGCCGGCTCTCTAGGAGCCGGCAACTTCAGAAGCGAAGTTACTTCTTCTTCGCGACCTTGCGGGTCTTCTTCGCAGTCTTCTTCACTGCGCTCTTCGCCTTCTTCGCCTTCTTCGCCTTCTTCGCTTTCTTGGCCATGTTGCCCTCCGATGTGTGAGATGGCTGTAATCGCTGCATGCAGTCGGGGATCGAATGCACACTCATCCCGAATACACCAACACGACGAAAAAAACAGCTTCTCGCTTAAAGAAGTGTTGACGGCACAACGCGCCTGCGCTTGGCGAGCGCGATGCGGGCGCACTGCATGACGCGTGCTTGCGATCGCGGGGAGTGCCCGCATCGTCGATGTTTGCGCGAGATGCGATTGCAGAAAAACACTACACGGCAAGTATTTTTCTGCACGCGCGCATTGCGCATGCGCGATGCGATGATGCGCATCGTCGATCCCGCGATCGCCGCGAAAGGGCGCTTCGCGGACTCTGAGTCGCGAGTTTTGGCAACGAAAATATTTTCATGCTTAACGGCGCAAGCGCTCGTCAGCGCGTGTGGAAGCCGCCGTTTTGCGCGAATCGCGTGGCGGCGATTCGGCCGCCGCATCGCCGTCGGTCGGGATGGAGTTTGCCGCCGAGGGTGCGCGCGAGCGTCGCAGCGCGAACCGGAAGCGAGGTGACGAAGCGTATCCGTCACCTCGTTCGAACGTGTGACGTCAGATGCCGAGCTTCGACTTCAAGAGGTCGTTGACGCTCTGCGGGTTGGCCTTGCCGCCGGACGCCTTCATCACCTGGCCGACGAACCAGCCGAGCGACTGCGGCTTGTCCTTGACCTGCGCGGCCTTGTCGGGATTGGCCGCGATGATGTCGTCGACCACCTTCTCGATCGCCGAGAGGTCGGTGACCTGCTTCATGCCGCGGCTTTCGACCAGCGCGCGCGGATCGCCGCCCTCCTGCCAGACGATCTCGAACAGATCCTTGGCGATCTTGCCGGAGATCGTGCCCTCGCCGATCAGGTCGATGATCGCAGCCAACTGCTCGGCGTTGACGGGAGAGGCCGTAATATCCCGGCCTTCCTTGTTGAGACGGCCGAACAGCTCGTTGATCACCCAGTTCGCCGCCATCTTGCCGTCGCGGGCACGGTTGCCGAGCGTGTCCAGCACCGTCTCGTAGAACACCGCGCTCTCGCGCTCGGCGACCAGCACGCTCGCATCGTAAGCCGACAGGCCGAAGTCAGCGACGAAGCGCGCCTTCTTCTGGTCCGGCAGCTCCGGCAGCTCTGTCTTCAGCTCGTCGACGAAGCTTTGCGAGAATTCCAGCGGCAGCAGGTCGGGATCGGGGAAGTAGCGGTAGTCATGCGCCTCTTCCTTGGACCGCATCGATCGCGTCTCGCCCTTGTTGGGGTCGTAGAGCCGCGTTTCCTGGTCGATCTCCCCGCCGTCCTCGAGGATCTCGATCTGGCGCCGCGCCTCGTACTCGATCGCCTGGCCGATGAAGGTGATCGAGTTCATGTTCTTGATCTCGCAGCGGGTGCCGAGCGGTGCGCCCGGCTTGCGCACGGAGACGTTGACGTCGGCGCGCAAGGATCCCTTCTCCATGTCGCCGTCGCAGGTGCCGAGATAGCGCAGGATCGAGCGCAGCTTGGTCACATAGGCCTTGGCCTGCTCGGCGTCGCGGATGTCGGGCTTGGAGACGATCTCCATCAGCGCCACGCCGCAACGGTTGAGATCGACATGGGACATGGACGGCGACTGATCGTGCAGCAACTTGCCGGCGTCCTGCTCAAGATGCAGGCGCTCGATGCCGATGGTCGCGGTCTTGCCGCCATCCAGTTCGACCACGACCTCACCTTCGCCGACGATCGGCGATTTGTACTGGCTGATCTGGTAGCCCTGCGGCGAGTCCGGATAGAAATAGTTCTTGCGGTCGAACACCGAACGCAGATTGATCTGCGCGTTCAACCCGAGCCCGGTCCGGACAGCCTGTCTGACGCATTCCTCGTTGATGACGGGCAGCATGCCCGGCATCGCGGCATCGACCAGCGACACGTGGCTGTTCGGCTCGCCGCCGAACGTGGTGGAGGCGCCCGAGAACAGTTTTGAGTTCGACGTCACCTGGGCATGGATCTCCATGCCGATGACCATCTCCCAGTCACCGGTGGCGCCCTTGAGAAGCTTGTGCGTGGCCGTGCTCATGTCCTGCTCCCGAGCAGCGTGGCAGCGATCCGCTCCCACTCCGCCTCCAATGAATCCTTTGCCGCGGGTTGGCCGGCCTGGCGATACCAGTAGCCGGCATTGCCGAGATCGCCTTCGACCCGGTGCAGATAGGCGTGCACCCAGGCGGCGTCGCGGCTGCTCTCGTCCTGAACGATCTTGTGCGCCTGATCCCAGTCGCCCTTCGCGGCCCACCAGAGGCTGGCGAGCGGCGCGTTCAGATCCGGCGCGGGCGCCGCGCCGTCGAGGCTCGCGATGAACGCTGCGACATTCACCACCACCTCGCGGGCGTGAAGCGGCCGGCGGCCTGCTCGATCACCTCGCCGAGCGAGAACAGCGTCTCCTCATCGAACGGACGGCCGATCAGCTGCAGGCCGAGCGGCAGGCCTTGCGCATCTTTGCCGGCGGGCACGGCGATGCCCGGCAGACCCGCCATGTTCACAGTCACCGTGAAGATGTCGTTGAGATACATCTCGACGGGATCCGCCCCGCCCTTCTCGCCGATGCCGAAGGCGGCCGACGGCGTCGCCGGCGTCAGGATCGCGTCGACGCCCTTGGCGAAGCAGTCCTCGAAATCCTTCTTGATCAGCGTCCGCACCTTCTGCGCACGCAGATAATAGGCGTCGTAATAGCCGGCCGAGAGCACATAGGTGCCGATCATGACGCGGCGCTTCACCTCCGCGCCAAAACCCTCGGCGCGGCTGTTCTCGTAGAGCTCGATGATGTTCTTGCCCTGCTCGCGCAGTCCGTAGCGCACGCCGTCATAGCGCGCGAGGTTGGAGGACGCCTCCGCCGGCGCCACGATGTAATAGGCCGGCAGCGCGTATTTGGTGTGCGGCAGCGACACTTCGACGAGCTCGGCACCGGCCGCCTTCAGCCAGGCCGCGCCCTCGCTCCAGAGCTTTTCGATCTCGGCCGGCATGCCGTCGAGGCGATACTCCTTGGGGATGCCGATCCTGATGCCCTTCACGGACTTGCCGATCGCGGCCTCATAGTCCGGCACGGCAATGTCGACCGACGTCGTGTCCTTCGGATCGTGCCCGGCCATCGAGCGCAGCAGCATCGCGCTATCGCGCACGCTGCGCGCGATCGGACCGGCCTGGTCGAGCGAGGAGGCGAAGGCGACGATGCCCCAGCGCGAGCAGCGGCCGTAGGTCGGCTTGATGCCGACGGTCGCAGTGAACGCGGCCGGCTGGCGGATCGAGCCGCCGGTGTCGGTCGCGGTCGCACCCATGCACAGCAACGCCGCCACGGCCGAGGCCGAGCCGCCGGACGAGCCGCCCGGCACCAGCGTCGTGTTGCTTCCCTCCCGCCGCCAGGGATTGCCGACGGGGCCGAAGCACGAGGTCTCGTTGGCCGAGCCCATCGCGAACTCGTCATTGTTGAGCTTGCCGAGCATCACGGCGCCGTCGCGCCAGAGCTGGGAGGTGATCGTGGACTCATAGGTCGGCACGAAATTGCCGAGGATCTTCGAGCACGCCGTGGTGCGCACGCCCTTGGTCGCGAACAGGTCCTTGATGCCGAGCGGAATGCCGGCGAGCGGGCCGCCCTCACCCTTGGCGATCTTTTCGTCCACGGCCTTCGCCATGTCGCGCGCGCGATCGGGCGTCTCCATCACGAAGGCATTGAGCACGCGTGCTGCTTCGATCGCGTTCAGATGCGCGTCGGTCAGCTCGAGGGACGTGAAAGTCTTGGCCGCGAGACCCTTGCGGGCCTCGGCGAGCGTCAGCGATGTCAAATCGGTCATTTATTGATCGGGCTGCAGAAGAACGGAGACAGGGTTTTGTCGTTGGCCGGGTCGTCTTTTTTTTTGGCGGCGGCGTTCGCGGCGGCCTCGATCTCGTCGAGCACGGCATTGACGGCGACGTTGGGATCGGCAGCCTTGCCCTGCCGCTCCATCTTGTCGAGATAGTTCATGTAGGCCTGATAGGCCTTCTCATCGTCGCAAAGCATGCACATCGGACTTGGTCCTAAGGCTCTTTAGTTTGACGCGTTTTCTTTACGCGAACCGGCTTCCACTTCGCTCGAAAACGCCACGTCACTCGACCACCTTGGGCACAAGAAAGAAGTGACCTTCGGTCGCGGGCGCGTTGGCAACGATATCGTCGGCGATCTCGCCGTCATTGACCACGTCCTGCCGCTTCTTCATCTGCATCGGGGTGACCGAGGTCATCGGCTCCACGCCCTCGACGTTGACCTCCGAGAGCTGCTCGACAAAGGCGAGCATGGCGTTGAGCTCGCCCCGCAGATGCGGAACCTCGCCCTCGGAAACCGCAATGCGCGCCAGATGCGCGATGCGGCGGACGGTAGCGTCGTCGACGGACATTATATAAGGCCTCTCACGGCAAAATCTAACTGCCGTATAGCAGAGGCCGGTTTTGCGCCGCAACCGGCGGCGCGACCTTAGCCAGCCAGTCCCTTCATGCGGGCCAGGGCCGATTTGGCAAAATCCCGGGTCAATTCGGCCGCGGGGACCTCACGGCCCAGGGCCACGGCCTGGCCGGCCCAGAGATTGGTGAAATCCACCCTGCCCTGCTTTTCGGCAGCTGCCTTGAGCGGCCCCAGCGCGGTCGCGGCATGGGGAAAAGGCGGCGCCTCGGGCGAGATCGGGCCGGCTTCGCGCATCAGGCGGTTCTGGACGCCGCGCGCCGGACGCCCGGTCATGACATTGGTGATGACGGTGGAATCGTCCCGCGCTTCAGCCAGCGCCTTGCGCCCGCCCGCGCTGACCTTGGATTCCGGGCAGCGCAGATAGGCGCTGCCGATCTGCACGCCGGAGGCGCCGAGCGCGAAGGCCGCGGCGATGCCGCGCCCGTCGGCAATGCCGCCGGCCGCGATGACAGGCACCTTCACGGCGTCGGCGACCTGCGGCACCAGCGCAAAGGTGCCGGGCTGCTCGGAGATCTTGTCGGTCAGGAACATGCCGCGATGGCCGCCGGCCTCGGCGCCTTGCGCAAGCACGGCATCGACGCCGCGCTCTTCCAGCCAGACTGCTTCCTTCACCGTCGTGGCGGACGAGATGACGAGGCAGCCGGCCGCCTTGACGCGCTTGAGCAGCCCCTGCTCCGGCAAGCCGAAATGAAAGCTGACGATCTCCGGCTTCAGCTCCTCGACGACCTCGCAGAACGCGGTGTCGAACGGCGCACGGTTCGCGGCGTTGATGGGCGCGGCGGGATCGAGGCCGTGCTCGGTGTAATAGCCCGTGAGCCGCTGCTTCCAGCGCGCTTCGGCTTCGGCCGTGAGGTCAACCGGCGTGTGGCAGAAGAAGTTCATGTTCACCGGCGCCTTCACCCGCTGGCGAATGATGTTGACCTGCTCGCGCGCCTTCTCCGGCGACAGCATCGCGCTCGGCAGCGAGCCGAGCCCGCCGCCCTCTGCCACGGCGATCACCAGCTCGGCATCCATCACGCCGGCCATCGGCGCCAGCACGATCGGGAATTCGGTCTTGAAGAGATCGATCAGTCGACGGTCAGGCCACATAATTCTTGCCTCATGTTCGCTCTTCCCTCTCCCCTTGTGGGAGAGGGTGGATCGCCGCGCAGCGGCGAGACGGGTGAGGGGTTTGCATCCGCGGAGACAGACCCCTCATCCGGCGCGGATTGCATCCGCGCCACCTTCTCCCACAAGGGGAGAAGGAAAAGAAGAAACCGAGTTGCGCCGGCCGGCGAGCAATTGCTCCGCTTCAATCGCAATCCGCTCCACGATCTCGGCGGCCGGTGCAATATCATGAATCAATCCGACCGCCTCGCCCGCGATCACCGCCGCGACGTCGAAATTGCCGGCGGCCTTTGCCGCAGCATAGTCCGCCGCGACTGCGGCAACATTCTGCATCAGCTCGACCTCGCGGCCGATCCAGCGCCTGGCGTGGTCGTTGATGAGGCACCTTCCCGTGAACGGCGCCGGCCAGACATTGTTGCGCGAGAGATCGAAGATGATGCCGCGCACGGTCGTGCCGCTGTTCGCTGCGCAGATGCGTCGCTTGGCCTCCTCCGCACCATCAGCCTCCTGGCTCGCATAGAAGCGCGTGCCGAGCAGCACGCCGCTCGCGCCCAGCATCATCATGGCGGCGAGACCGCGCCCGTCGGCGATGCCGCCGGCCGCGACGACAGGCACGTGGCCCGCGGCAAGATCGACGATTGCAGGCACGAGATCGACGGTGGTGCGAGAGGCGCCGTGACCACCCGCCTCCGTGCCCTGCGCGATCAGGATGTCGGCGCCGGCATCGAGCGTCTGCCGCGCCATGGCTTCATCCTGCACCTGGCAGATCAGGCGTGCGCCTGCGGACTTGATCTTCGGCGCGAACGGCGCGGGATCGCCAAACGACAACATGATCGCAGACGGTCTTGCGGCAAGAGCGACATCGAGTAGCTCGGGCCGCTTGGCGAGGCTCCAGGTAATGAAGCCGATCCCGAATGGCGCCGACAACCCCGCGAGCTTCGCAGTCTCCTGCTCCAGCCACACCTTCTCGCCATAGCCGCCGCCCAGAATGCCGAAACCGCCGGCACGGCTCACGGCCGTCACAAGCCGGCTGCCGGCAACGATGTCCATCGGCGCCAGCAGGATGGGATGCTCAATCTCCAGCAGCCTGGTCAGCGACGTCTCAATGGGCATAGCCCCTCCCTGATCTGGACAGGAAGACTAGGCGCGACTAGCATTCTCGAAAAATGAATTGTTGCGAACGCTGCCATCACAAAAGCGAAACGACGCCATGGAACTCAGCGATATCCAGACCTTTGCCGCGGTCGCCCGTACCGGCGGCATCACCCGCGCCGCCGAAGAGCTGAACACGGTGCAATCCAACGTCACCCAGCGCGTGAAGGCGCTGGAAGCGGAGATCGGCACACCGCTGTTCGAGCGCCACAGCCGCGGCATGACGTTGACCGGCGCCGGCAAACGCCTCCTGCCCTACGCACAACGGATGGCCGCGCTATCACGGGAGGCCGTGCTTGCCGCGCGTGACGACGGCGAGCCGAAGGGACCGCTCGCGATCGGCTCGATGGAGACCACGGCAGCCGTGCGGTTGCCGTCCCTCCTCGCCGATTTCCACCGCAACTTCCCTGCCGTGCGGCTGAGCCTGCGCACCGCGACCACCGCCGACCTCGTCGCGGGCGTGCTCGAAGGCACGCTCGACGGCGCCTTCGTCGCGGGTCCCATCGCACATGCCGACCTCACTGCGACGAGCGCGTTTCGCGAAGAGCTGGTGCTGGTCGGCGCGCGGCGCTGGGGTTCGCTCGCCGAGCTGCGCGCCGGCACGCCGGAGTCCGGTCCGACTGCGCTGGTGTTCCGCACCGGCTGCACCTACCGCCAGCGTCTCGAACAGATCTTTGTCGAGTTCGGCTGGCCGTCGGCCGCACGCTTCGAGCTCGGCACGCTCGACGGCATGATCGGCTGTGTCGCCGCCGGCATGGGCGTAACGCTGCTGCCGCGCGCCGTGGTCGAACGCAGCGCGATGGCCGGTAGCGTGTCGATCCACGCGCTGAGCCCGTCACATGCGCGCGTCGAGACGCTCTTCATCCAGCGCAGCGGCGGACATCAATACAGCGCGCTTCAAGGTTTCATGTCCTGCCTGAAGAAAGACAACGACGTCATCGCGGCCTGACACCGGCGCAGCGTTCCACGCGACGAAATTCGTCACAAATCCATCGCGCTTGAATTAGTCTGCGCTGCGTTCAGCCGCCGCAGCGCAGCACCTCGAAATGCTTTGAAGCACGCATCCGTTCTACGTTAGGATGCGTCACTGGCCAGCGCGAAAACATAACGAAGCCAAAACATCGGGAGGACTATCGATGCGCAATACGCTCGTGTTGTGCTGTGTCGCCGCGTTGTCGGCGATATCAGGAACTGCAAGCGCACAGGACTGGACCAAATCGAAATGGGGACCGAACGACGAGATCGGTGCCGCCAATTACATGACGCCGGAGCTGGTGGTGAAGGCCGCCTCGCTGGTGAAGACCGGCAAGACCTACGCCCTCGGCATTCCCGTCACGCCACAGACACCCGCCTATCCGCCACGCACGTTCAAGCTCACCATCGTTCAGCCCGGACAGGCCGGCAGCCCGGGTCTCGGTCCGAACAAGGCGACCTATAACGACGACATCCTTGATACGTGGGTCGGCATCGGCAGCCAGCTCGACGGTCTCGGCCATCTCGGCGTCGAGCACGTCTATTACAACGGCAACAAGCTCGCCGATTTCGCCGATCCGAATGGCTTGAAGAAGCTCGGTATCGAGAAGGTCCCACCGATGGTCACGCGCGGCGTGCTGCTCGACATGGCCGCCTATTTCAAGACCGACATCGTGAAGGAAGGCACCGCCTTCAACGTCAAGGAGATCGAGGAAGCCGCCAAGCAGCAGAACGTCGAGATCCGCCAGGGCGATGTCGTCATCTTCCATACCGGCTGGCTCAGCCTGATCGGCAAGGACGACAAGCGCTACTCGGCCGGCGAGCCCGGTCTCGGCGTCGAAGGCGCGAAGTATCTGACCCGCAAGGGCGTGGTCGCCATCGGTGCCGACACCTGGGCGCTCGAGGTGCTGCCGTTCGAGTCCAAGAACGTGTTCGAGGTGCACCAGATCCTGCTCGCCATGAACGGGACCTACATCCTCGAGAACATGGACACGGCGGCGCTCGCAAAGGACAAGGGCTATGAATTCCTGTTCGTGCTCGGCCAGCCGCGCTGGACCGGCGGCGTGCAGGCCATGATCAACCCGATTGCGATCCGCTGATCGGCGACGTCCAAAGCGGGCGAGGATCGGCCTGCCGCCCGGCAGGCGCCCTCGCCCGACCTGTCCGTCATCGCGGCCTCAGATGCCATCGCCGCAATGCAACGAAGGCCCAGATGGATTCGACGAGGCCAAACGGCCAGGCGCCTTGCAGGAAGCCGTAAGCCGAGCCGAGCGCGCAGGACGCCGCGAACAGCAGCACGAACCAATGGCTGCGATCCTCCAGGGCATAGCAGACCAGCATCGCCGTCACGGCAAACAGGCCGAATAGTGTCAGTGCATCCATGTTCCGGGTTCACTCCGCGGCGCGACGCGTGATAAGCGCTAGTCCCATGCCGGCTCTTATCCTGCCCCTGATCGATGCTGCAACCCACTGGCCCGAACGCGGCGGGTTGGTCGGCCTTGACCTCGGCACCAAGACCATTGGCGTTGCCGTGTCCAATCCGGACCGGCGCCTCGCGACGGGCGTCGAGACCATCCAGCGCAAGGCGTTCAAGCAGGACGCGGCGCGGTTGCTCGCGATCGCGGCCGAGCGCAAGGCGGTCGGCTTCGTGCTCGGCCTGCCCATCAACATGGACGGCAGCGAGGGCCCGCGCGCGCAATCGACCCGCGCCTTCGCCCGCAACCTTGCCGGGCTGACCACACTCCCCATCGGCCTCTGGGACGAGCGTCTGTCGACCGCAGCGGTCGAGCGCGAGCTGATCGGCATGGACGTCAGCCGCGCCAAGCGCGCCGAAGTGATCGACGAGCACGCCGCGATCTTCATCCTGCAAGGCGCGCTCGACCGCCTCGCCAATTTGCGACAAGCCTAATTCCCGGAAGCGACAACATGGCATTGCCGACGAGAGCAAAAATTTCGATCGGCGCCGTCCTCCTGGTTCTCCTCGCTGTGCAGGGTTCCTCTTCCGCGGAGGATCATGCCGTGTCGGAGCTCAAAGGCACGTGGTCCGGGACGTTCAACCAGTATTCGCACGACATCAACGGCAGTTTTCCAGTCAAGCTCACCATCGACGCGATCTCTGGGGCTGAATTCACGGGCGCCATGGAGTGGCCAAGCTTTGACGGCACCCGGACAAAAGTGAAGGGAATAGTCGACGGCCCGCTGATCAAGTGGACCGAGACCGAATATCTCAAGGGCGACGATGCCGTCCTCGGCGGACTGTACGTCGCGCGCTTCAGCACGGACAACGAGATCGCCGGCGACTGGATGGACCCCAAACACACCATCACGCCGAAGAGGCGCCGCTACGGGACACGCGGGGCCGACTTCGTTCTGAAAAAGGAATAGGCGCCTGCCATGGCCGTCGTGATCGCGGCGCTGCTGCCGGTCTTCATCCTCATCGTGCTCGGCGTGGTGCTCAGGCGCACCCTGATGCGGCTCGACACGCAATGGCACGGGCTGGAGCGGCTGACCTATTTCGTGCTGTTCCCGATGCTGCTGATCCAGACGCTGGTGAAGGCCGACCTCGCCAGGGTGCCGGTCGCCGGCGTCGGCGGCGCGCTACTGCTGTCGGTGCTCGCGATGTCGCTGCTCTGCCTCGCGCTCCGCCCGGCGCTCGCGCGGTTCGACATCGACGGTCCCGCCTTCACTTCGATCTTCCAGGGCGCGCCGCGCTGGCAGACCTATGTGGCGCTCTCGGTGTCCGCCAACATGTTCGGCGACGTCGGGCTGGCGCTGGCCTCCGTGGCGATGGTCGCGATCATTCCGCTGGTCAACGTGTTCAGCGTCGCCGTGCTCGCGCACTATGCTTCACCCGAGAAGCAGTCCGCCCGCGCCATCGTCATGACGGTGGTCCGCAATCCCCTGATCTGGGCCTGCGTGATCGGCCTCGTCATCAACGTCATTCATCTGCCGCTGCCAAGAATCTGGCACGAGGTCGCGGATGCCCTCGGCCGTTCCTCGCTCGCCATCGGCCTGCTCGTCACCGGCGCCGGCCTGCAGCTCAAGGGCCTGCTCCGCCCGAGCGTGAGCGCAACCATCGGCGTGGCGTTCAAGCTGGCGCTGATGCCCGTGCTGGCGCTCGCGCTCGCCGCCTGGTTCGGGCTCTCGGGCGACAGTCTGGCGATCGTCGCAATCTGCGCGGCGGTGCCGACCTCGCCCAGCGCCTATGTGCTGGCCCGCCAGATGGGCGGCGATGCGCCGCTACTGGCGCAGATCATCACGTTGCAGACGATTTTGGCGGCGGTCACGATGCCGATCGCGATCGCGCTGGTGGCTTAGACCCTCGTGCGAGGCCTCAGCTCCCCAGCCACATCGTCAGCACCACCGCCGTCAGATTGTTCAGCGCATGCAGCACGATGGTGAGCCAGAGCGAGTTGGCGCGATAGCGCATGTAGCCGAACCACAGGCCGATGGAGAAGACCTCGGCGAGGAAGTACATGTCGTACTGCAGATGCACGACCGTCCACACCAGTGACGACAGGATGATCGCGCCGGGCACGCGCAGGAAGCTCGCCGACCAGCCGCGAAACAGGAAGCCGCGCGCCAAAACCTCCTCCGACATCGGCGCAGCGACACTGAACGCGAACAGCAGCATCACAGCCGCGCCCTTGTCGCGGCCCGATTTCAACAGATCGGTCATGAAGCCCGGCGTCGCCTCGCGGCCGAGGCTCCGCGACATCGTCTCCCAGGCGACCACGATCAGGACAAGCCCGATGGCGCCGAACAGCATTTGCTTCCAGGACGGCCAATGCAGCGCGAGATAGTCGACGAACGAGGCCTTCTTGATGCGGATGGCGAGCCACACCGCGGCCAGCGTCGCCGGCAGGCCCATGGTCACCGACAGCGCGAGCGCCGCGGGCTCGCGACCGACACGCTGTATCGACATCAGGTCGAGGGGATCGCCACGTTCCCAGGCCAGATAGAGGATGGCACCGACCTGGCCGAGAAACATCGCGACGAAGATGAGCAGGCCCCACACCGCCGTGCCCCAGAATTTCCAGACGCGCGGTGCGGCTGGCGTCACGGTCATCGGCGGGAGATCGGGATTGAGGGAGTCCATTCAAGCGCTTTCGTTGGGACGGCACCGTCATTCCGGGGCCGTCGCACGACGATCTACTTCGTTCGCGGCGGAATCGGGAAATCATAGGCCGCCCCGTCCGCCCCCGGCAGGGAAAAATGCCACCACTCCTTCGCATAGTTCACAAAGCCTTGCTTCTCCATCGCGGCCACCAGCCGCTTGCGCCAGGCACGCTGCTCCGGATTGATCGACGGTGCCGCAGTGTGCCCCTTCATGTCCGTGCAGTCGTAGCCCGTGCCCATGTCGACGCTGCCCTCCGGCAATCGCGCCTCGACCGGCGCCGTGCAATCGGCATAGGCTTTTGACGGATCGTATCTGGCGGAATTGTCAGCCTTGAGATCGACCAGCGTGAGATCGAGCGCCGCACCCGTGGAATGCTGCGAGCGGCTCGCGATGTAGCCGAGGCGGAACAGCTCGCTCTTCGGGATCTTCGGATTGTAGCGCCGCTCGGCCGCCGTCTCGTAGCCGTTCTGCGACCACTTCACCATGTCGAGCGAGGCCCGCGCCGGCCGGTAGCAGTCGAACATCTTCAGCGACAGGCCTTGCGCTGCCAGCTCCTGCTGGACCGCCTTCAGCCGCAGCCCCACCTCCCGCTTCACCACGCATTCGCCGGCGCCGTAGCCGGCGAGCGGACGGCCGACGAAATTGTTCGAGCTGGCGTAGCGGATGTCCTGGATGATGCCGGGATCGATGTCGCGCAGATAGACGAAGCCGCCGGGGAGCGACTGGGCGTGGGCTGCGCTGATCACGGTTGCTGCCAAGAGCGCGGTCAAAATTGTTTTCAACTGGAGCTCCCCACATCGTGATGGCCGGGCTTGTCCCGGCCATCCACGGCCTTTTACGTCAAATGCGAATGAAGCACGTAGATGCCCGGGACAAGGCCGGGCATGACGGAGAGGATGAGCCCGCACCGACAGATCAGGGGATAACTCCCCGCCCCGGCATTGGCCCTTGCCCCCCCAGCCATCCGCGCCTATAGCTCTCGCTTTAATGACATCGAAATCGACCTTCGTCCTCGGCCACCGGCATTTGCTGGGCATCGAGGGCCTTTCCGCGGCCGACATCACCGGCCTCCTCGACCTGTCCGAAGAATATGTCGAGCTCAACCGCCAGGTTGACAAGAAGCGGACCGTCCTGCGTGGACGGACGCAGGTAAATCTGTTCTTCGAGGCCTCGACCCGGACCCAGTCCTCGTTCGAGCTCGCCGGCAAACGGCTGGGCGCCGACGTCATGAACATGTCGGTCTCCTCCTCGTCCATCAAGAAGGGCGAGACGCTGGTCGACACCGCGATGACGCTCAACGCCATGCACCCGGACATTCTGGTGGTTCGGCATCACGCCTCCGGCGCGGTGGAACTGCTGGCGCGCAAGGTCGACGGTTCCGTGATCAATGCCGGCGATGGCGCGCACGAGCATCCGACGCAGGCGCTGCTCGACGCCCTGACCATCCGCCGCAACAAGGGCCGGATCGAGGGCCTCGTGGTCGCGATCTGCGGCGACGTGCTGCATTCGCGTGTGGCCCGTTCCAACATCATCCTGCTCAACACCATGGGCGCCCGTGTCCGCGTCGTCGGCCCTTCCACGCTGCTGCCGCCCGGCATCGAGCGGATGGGGGTCGAGGTTGCGCGCGACATGCGCGAAGGGCTCAACGGCGCTGATATCGTCATGATGCTGCGGCTCCAGCGCGAGCGCATGAACGGCTCCTTCGTGCCGTCGACTTCCGAATATTTCAACTATTTCGGGCTGGACCAGAAAAAGCTCGCTTACGCCAAGCCGGACGCGCTCGTCATGCATCCCGGCCCGATGAACCGCGGCGTCGAGATCGACACCGCGGTCGCCGACGGCGCGCAATCGCTGATCCGCGAACAGGTCGAGATGGGCGTGGCGGTACGGATGGCCGTGCTCGAAGCGCTCGCCCGCAACTTGCCGAACGCGTGATGCTCATGCTGACTGACCGCCGTCCCATCCTGCTTGCCAACGCCCGCGTCGTCGATCCCTCCAGGGATTTCGACGGCCCCGGCGATGTCCTGATTGCCGACGGAATCATCCGCGAGACCCGCCGCGGCATTGGCGCTGCCGGCGTCCCCGAGGGCACCGACGTCGTCAACTGCGCCGGCAAGATCGTGGCCCCCGGCCTGGTCGACATGCGCGCCTTCGTCGGCGAGCCCGGCTTCAGCCATCGCGAGACCTTTGCCTCCGCGAGCCAGGCGGCTGCGACCGGCGGCATCACCACCATCATCTGCCAACCCGACACGTCTCCGGTGATCGATAATTCGGCGACCGTCGACTTCGTGATGCGCCGCGCCCGCGACACCGCGATCGTCAACATCCTGCCGATGGCGGCGCTCACCAAGGGCATGCACGGCGAGGAGATGACCGAGTTCGGCCTCCTCAAGGCCGCCGGCGCGATCGCCTTCAGCGACAGCGACAAGAGCGTGATCAACGCGCAGGTGATGCGCCGCGCGCTGACCTACGCGCGCGATTTCGACGCGCTGATCGTGCATTACACCGAGGATCCCGATCTCGTCGGCGAAGGGGTGATGAACGAGGGCGAGTTCGCCTCGCGGCTCGGCCTGATGGGCATCCCGAACGCGGCGGAGGCCGTGATGCTGGAACGCGACATGCGTCTCGTCGCGCTCACCGGCGGGCGCTATCACGCGGCATCGCTGACCTGTATCGACTCGCTCGACGTCCTGACGCGCGCCCGCGACGCCGGCCTCGCCGTGACCGCCTCCGTCTCGATCAATCATCTTGCGCTGAACGAGAACGACATCGGCCCCTACCGGTCGTTCCTGAAGCTGTCGCCGCCGCTGCGGACCGAGGACGACCGCCGCGCGCTGGTCGCAGCGGTCGCCTCCGGCCTCGTCGACATCATCATGTCCGACCACAATCCGCAGGACGTCGAGGTCAAGCGCCTGCCGTTCGCGGAAGCCGCACCCGGCGCCATCGGGCTCGAGACCATGCTGCCGGCGGGCCTTCGCCTCGTGCACAATGAGGAACTCGACCTGAAGACGCTGATCCGGGCCATGTCGACGCGGCCGGCCGAGATCCTGGGCCTGCCGGGTGGAACCCTGCGCACGGGCAGCCCGGCCGACGTCATCGTGATCGACCCCGACGTCCCCTGGGTGGTCGATCCCGCCGACCTCAAATCGCCCTGCAAGAACACCCCGTTCGACGAGGCCCGCTTTACAGGCCGCGTGGTGCGCACCATTGTCGGCGGACGGACGGTCTACGAACATGTCTGACGGGCAAATTCATGCGTGGCGTCGCAGTTCAGCATGGAGATGCGGCCATGGGGCTTGAAGCCTTCCTGCCGGTGGCCTTCGTCATCGGCTACCTGCTCGGCTCGATTCCGTTCGGGCTGGTCCTGACCAAACTCGCCGGCACGCAGGATATTCGCTCGATCGGCTCCGGCAGCATCGGCGCCACCAACGTGCTGCGCACGGGCCGCAAGAGCCTTGCCGCGGGCACCCTGCTGCTCGACGCGCTCAAGGGCACGGTCGCGGTGGTGATCGCCGGCTACATCGCGGGACCCAATGCCGCCATGGTGGCCGGGCTCGGCGCCTTCCTCGGCCATCTCTTCCCGGTCTGGCTGAAGTTTAGAGGCGGCAAGGGCGTCGCCGTCTATATCGGCATCCTGCTCGGCCTGTTCTGGCCCGGCGCAATCGTGTTCTGCCTGCTTTGGCTCGCCACCGCCTTCACCACCCGCTACTCCTCGCTGTCCGCGCTGGTGGCGGCATTCATCACCCCGATCTTCCTGTGGTGGTTCGGGCACCTCGCGCTTGCATCGCTGTTCGCCGCGCTGACGCTGCTCTTGTTCTACGCGCATCGCGAGAACATCAAGCGACTGCAATCCGGCAAGGAAAGCCGGATCGGCGAGAAGGCCTAGAGCGTTTTCGAGCGAAGTGGATACCGGTTCGCGTCAAGAAAACGCGTCAAAACAAAATCCCAAGGCCGGAAAAAGTACGGATATCGCCGCACCGCCTCCGCATTATGTGCCAATTCCTGTTCGCAACTCGGAAGCTGCTCGCGGCCGGAGTGGCGAACGAGTTCCACGCCTGTCATCCTGACAGCGGAAATGGCGTTACGCGGTAGCTCAGAATGAGCGAGAAGATTGTCGGCGCGCATGACGGGTCCGGTTCGCACGGTGCTTCCAGCACCGCAGCAAGCCGGCTGCTCTCAGCGACCAATGTCTGGTGCGATGCGCCCTCGCCGCGGCCCGCGCCCGAACCTGCTCCCGTTCCCCCGCCAGTGACCCAGCCTGCGCCCGTCGCGCAAGCCGCAGCGCCAGTCGAGATTGTGACCATTGCCGCGCCGGTCGCGCCCATGCAGCCGCACTCCGGCCAATGGCCGCCGCAAAGATTGTCGCTAGCCCTTCAGGGCGGCGGCACTTTTGCCGCCTTCACCTGGGGCGTGCTGGAGCGGTTGCTGGAACACCCGACCATCCACATCGACACCATCAGCGGCGCCAGTGCCGGCGCCATCAATGCGCTGCTGCTCGCCTCCGGCCTCGCCGAAGGCGGACGCGAAGGCGCCCATTCGCGGTTGAACCGGTTCTGGGCCCGCCTGATGCACGAGGCCTCGTTCCGCTCCTTGATGCTGGTCGGTGGATTCTCGCCGGCGGGAAGCTCGGTCGCGTTCGGTCCGACGCTGCGCTCCGGCCAGTTCGATCCGTTCGATCTCGATCCGCTGCGGCTGGCACTGTCGCGCGACATCGATTTTGCCGCCTTGCGCGACGCGGCCTGCCCAAAACTGCTGATCGCCGCGACGCGAATCCGCGATGGGCAGCAGCAGATCTTCCGCAACGATTGCATTACCGCCGACGTCGCGCTGGCCTCGACCTGCCCGCCTTTGGTTCACTGCGCCGTCGAGATCGACGGCGAGGCCTATTGGGATGGCGGCATTGGCGGCAATCCGCCGCTGGTGCGCCTGGCGCAGGAATCGACAGCCTCCGATCTGCTGCTCGTCCAGGTCACGCCCACGCGCGACAGCTACGTGCCGATCACGCTCGCCGCGATCGACCGCAGGCTCGACCAGATCGCAGCCAACGCCGCTCTCAACGCCGAGATCGCGGCGCTGGAATGGGCGCGAGCCACAGCCGCACCTTCGCTGCGGCTCTCCAGGATCGCGGCCGAAGACTCCATTGAGGGCCTGGCGCAGCGCTCATCCACCGATCTCGGCCGCGGCTTCATTCGTACGCTGCACCGGAGTGGCCGCGAGGCCGCCGAGCGTTGGCTCGGACAAGGCGCGACAGGCGCCGAGGCCGAACGCGTGCTGCCCGCCGCTGAGCCTGCGCTAGCCTGATTTCGCCAGCGCATCCTCCAGGAACCACGCCGCCGCAAGCGCGCCCGGATCGTTGCCGAACCGCGCGATCACCTGCACGCCGATCGGCAGGCCGCCGACCTTCAGCACCGGCACGTTGACGCAAGGATTGCCCATCAGCGTCCAGAGCCGGTTGTAGCGGGGCGAGCCGGTCGAGGCGAGCTCCTTGGCCGGCGCGGTGCCCGGCGCCGAATAGGTCAGCAGCACGTCAAACCCCTCGAACAGTTCGCCGAGCTCGCGGCGGCCACGGCGGGCGATCCGACGCGCGTCGTCATACTGCTTCGGCGTCAAGCCGACGGTGTCATCGAGGCTGGCACGCAGCATCGGCGCGATCTCGTCGTGATGCTCCGAAAACTCCCAGGCCAGCGCGCGATGCGCCTCGAAATCCTGGATGATCGGGTGGATGCGCCAGGCTTCCTGCACCGACTCCGGCAGATCGATGGTCTTGACACTGGCACCGGCCTTCTCGGCCGCCTTGATCGCAGCCTGCAAGCCCTCTCCCGCCGCCGGCTCCACGGCCTCGGCAAACTCCTGCCTCACCACGCCGATGCGCGGCGCCTTGGCCGCGGCGATGCCATCGAATTCAGTGCGGCCGGTGATCGCCAGCAGCCCGCGCGCGAGATCCTCCGCGCGCGATCCGAACAGGCCGACAGTATCAAGCGCCCATGAGTAGCACTTCACGCCGATGGTCGGCAGCATCCGGAACGACGGCTTGATCGCCGCAGCCCCGCAATAGGCGGCGGGCCGGATCACCGAGCCGCCAGTCTGGGTGCCCAGCGCCAGCGGGATCATGCCGGCGCCGACGGCCGCGGCCGAGCCCGAGGACGAGCCGCCCGGCGTATGGCCGAGATTGTGCGGATTGAGCGTCGGGGTCGGATCGCGCGAGGCGAACGCCGTGGTGGTGGTCTTGCCGATGATGGTCGCGCCTGCTCGCTTCAGCATCATCACGACCGGCGCGTCCGAGCGCGGCTGCCAGCCGCGATAGATCTCCGAGCCCATCTCGGTCGGCATGTTGGCGGTGTCGATGATGTCCTTGATGCCGACGGCGATGCCGCGCAGCGGGCCGGAGGCTTGCGCCTTCGCGGATTTGTCGTGACGGACAAAGGCGCGGACGTCCTTCTCCCTGGCCTCGATCGCCGCGTGCGACTGGGCGATGGCGTCATCGGGCGAAAGCTCGCCCGCTTCGATGCGGCGCTGGAGGTCGGCGAGTGAGATCATGGCAATACCCTTCTTATTGCCATCGCTTTTAGCATCGGGACGAGGTCGCGCAAGCGCACGTGGACGCGGTCGAACCATGCGTGCAGTCGACCGGGACCAGCGGCTCGACCAGAGCATTCGCCTCCGCGGGCGCCGCGCCGGTGAGATCAAAAATGGAAACAGTATCTTTCAATTATTTCTATTTTTATCGCAATTCGATCGGGCCAGTGTGAGGTCACAACGCAGGGCCCTGCGGCGCGCACTCTCTTACGGACCACAAACGCTTGGTGCGCCACCGCCGTCGGACCTCAACCAAGCACAGGAGCGATGACCATGGATACGACCCGTTATGCTTCCCTCGTTGGCCGGCTGCTGATCGGCCTCCCGTTCGCAATGAGCGGCTTCAGCAAACTCACCGCTTATGGCGCGACGACCGCGTACATCGCCTCTGCGGGATTGCCGGTGCCCCCGTTGGCATATGCGATCGCAGTTCTCGTCGAGCTCGGTGGCGGTCTTCTGCTGATCGCGGGCTATCAAGCCCGCTCGGTCGCGCTGGCGCTCGCCATATTCTCGCTGGCCGCGGCAGTCTCGTTCCACAACAACTTTGCCGACCAGAATCAGATGATCCACTTCCTCAAGAACGTGATGATGGCAGGCGGCCTGCTCCAGATCTTTGCCTTCGGTGCCGGTGCGCTCAGCCTTGACGCTCGCGTCTCGCGGAGCGGCGTCGCTGTCGCTCAGGCGGCGCACGCGCGTTGAATCGACGACCTTGCGGAAGACCCGTCGACCACGTCGGGTCTTCCGGCAGCGCCTTTGAAGCCCGATCAAGCGCACGCAACTGTTGCCCACGCCCTCAGGTTGTTCCATGTTGCCTCCATAAGGAGCCGCCGTGGACGCTATCAATCCCAGCGTGGAGCTGAAGCGAGCCTGAGCGGATCGACCGCCTGCGGCTGATCCGCTCTGACAATGTCGGGCCGCGTGGCACTAACGCGGAAACGCCGCAACCTTTGCGTTAGTTCTAAATTGCCCCGACAATCAAGGCGATGAGATTCGAATTGCCGGACTGTCGGACGCTCACGCCGTCTCGGCTTAGGCTGTGCGCCTTCTGACCCAACCTGTTCATTGACGCGGCTGGACCAATGTCGAAAAATGCTTACTCTCTGCCAGAGGATAAGCGATTTAGCGGTGCTATGAAACGACGCGGATTCATCACTTTGGCTGGCGGGGCGTTGGCGTGGGCAACGGCCGCACGCGCTCAGCAAGTGAAGCGCGTCTCGCGGATCGGCCTTTTCCTCCCCCCACCGCGAAATTCGGAGGTCGACGCGTTCCTCGTTGCGCTTCGCGGTCTCGGTTGGGTTGAGGGCGAGAACGTCCACGTTGAATATCGCGACGCCGACGGCGACGATAACCGGCTTCCGGCGCTGGCTGCTGAACTGGTCGCCCTCGGCGTCGACGTTCTCGTGACAGCCACATTTCCCGGGGTTCTTGCCGCGCACCGTGCGACGACCACAATTCCAACCGTGATGATCGTGGGTCCCGATCTGGTGACCTTGGGCCTTGCAGCCAGCATGGCTCATCCCGGTGGCAACATTACGGGACAGACCTTTTTCCTTACAGAACTAGCTGCGAAGCGGTTAGAGGTTCTTGCGAGCATAGCTCCCTCGATGACCCGCGCAGGGGTGCTCATGCAGCGAGGCAACCCCCTGAACAACGGCACCATGAGTGCCATGACGAACGCCGCGCGGGCAATGAAGGTTGAGCTGCGACCGATCGAGCTTGACGTCCCCGGCGACCTCGACAACGCGCTATCAATCTTCGGCTCCACCGCCATGGACGGTCTCGTCATCACGGACGCCAATGCGTTTGTCACCAATTCGGCGTTGGTCGCGGCGATTGTCGACAAGTGCCGCGTGCCATCGATTGCCGCACCCATCGTCGCGTCCCGGGGGGGCGCACTGGTAGGCTACGGGGTAGACTTCACCTCCATGTTTCGCCGCGCCACTGTTTTCGTTGACAAGATATTGAAGGGCGCGAACCCGGCCGACATCCCCATCGAGCAGCCGACGCAGTTTAAGACGGTCATCAACTTGAAGACCGCCAAGGCGCTCGGCCTCGAGATACCGCAGTCGTTGCAGGTGCGCGCGGACGAGGTCATCGAATAGCAAAAGCCTTGAGGAATAAGGCAGCGCGTTGCTCCTTTCCTCCTCCGCCCATGATTGGGGCGATAGAAACAACCACACGCCACTGTTGCCCACGCCCTCAGGTTGTTCCATGCTGCTCCCACAAGGAGACGCCGTGGACGCCATCAATCCGAGCGTTGAGCTGACCGAGGCTGAACGGATCGACCGCCTGCGGTTGATCCGCTCCGACAATGTCGGGCCGCGCACCTTCAAATCGCTGGCCGACCATTTCGGCACGGCGCGCGCCGCGCTCGAGCGGCTGCCCGATCTGGCGCGCCGCGGCGGTGCTCAGCGATCGGGGCGCATCTGTAGCGTGGACGAGGCGAAGGCCGAGCTCGCCGCAAGCCGCAAGTTCGGCATCGCCTGGCTTGCACCCGGCGAGGACGGTTATCCGGCGCGGCTCGCGACACTCGACGATGCGCCGCCACTGCTCGCCGTGCGCGGCGACACCACGACGCTGATGCGTCCGATGATCGCGATCGTCGGCTCGCGCAATGCCTCCGGCGCGGGACTGAAATTCGCCGGTCAGTTGGCCCGTGAGCTTGGCGAAGCTGGCTTCATCGTCATTTCGGGGCTCGCCCGCGGCGTCGATCAGGCGGCGCACCGCGCCAGTGTCGAGAGCGGCACCATCGCGGTGCTCGCCGGCGGACATGACTGCATCTATCCGCCCGAGCATGGCGACCTGCTCGCCTTGATCCTCGATCACGCGGGCGCTGCGATTTCCGAGATGCCGCTCGGCCACGAGCCGCGCGCCCGCGACTTCCCCCGCCGCAACCGGCTGATCTCCGGCGCCGCGCTCGGCGTGGTCGTGGTCGAGGCGGCGCATCGCTCGGGCTCGCTGATCACCGCGCGCATGGCGGCCGAACAGGGCCGCGAGGTGTTCGCGGTGCCCGGCTCGCCGCTCGACCCGCGCGCCGCCGGCACCAACGATCTGATCAAGCAGGGCGCAACGCTCGTCACCGAAGCGTCCGACATCGTCAATGCAGTCGCACCGATCATGGAGCGTCCGTTGATGCATCCGGCGAGCGAGCCCGACAGCGAACCGTTCGAGAGCGATCCACAATCACACGACCGCGACCAGATCACCGGCCTGCTCGGCCCCGTCCCCATCTCGATCGACGATCTCGTGCGGATGTCCGGCGCCTCGCCGGCGATCGTGCGCACCGTGTTGCTGGAGCTCGAGCTTGCGGGCCGCCTCGAACGCCACGGCGGCGGTCTCGTCTCTCTTCTCTAGGTGTCGTTGCGCTCATCGAACCGCGTGCGTGCCGCCGCGATCTGCGCCTGGTGCTCCTTCGCCCATAGCCCAAGCACCATCACGGGTTGCTGGAGCCCGCGGCCAAGATCGGTCAGCTCATAGTCCACGCGCGGCGGAATGGTCGGGAAGATCGTGCGCGTGACGAGGCCGTCGCGCTCCAGCCCGCGCAGGGTCAAGGTCAGCATCCGCTGCGAGATGCCGTTGATCATCCGCTTCAGCTCGTTGAAGCGCTTGGGCCCGTCGCTCAGCATCATGATGACGAACACGCTCCATTTGTCGCCGACGCGCGCCAGGATCGAGGCGACCCCGCGGCAGTCCGCGTGGTCGCGATCCGGCATCTGGGGAGCAGGAAAATCGGTGTGTGCAGGTCTCAAAGATGTGCCCATGGCTCAAAAAAGTGCGTTCTTGCGGGGAATTTGACAGTCACTCATGTAGTGCGGGTTACAAATCTATACCATAGGTGAACCCCAATGAAACTCCTCCATATCGACTCCAGCGTGCTCGGCCCCCACTCCGTCTCACGGCAGGTTTCCGCCGCCATCGTCGACCGTCTCAGGCAGGCGACGCCGTCGCTCGACCTCGTCTACCGCGATTTGACGCAGATTCCGCTCGCCCACCTCTCCGGCTCGCACCTTGCGGCCGCGCAAGGCGCGCCGGCGCCGGCGGAACTCGGTCCCGACCTGGCCGCGAGCGCGGCCGTGCTCAACGAGTTCCTCGATGCCGATATCGTCGTGATCGGCGCGCCCATGTACAATTTTACGATCCCGAGCCAGCTCAAGGCCTGGATCGACCGCGTCCTGGTGGCGGGGAAAACGTTCAAATACGACGCGAACGGCCCGCAGGGCCTTGCCGGCAACAAGCGCGTGATCGTGGCGATCTCGCGCGGCGGCTATTATGGCCCGGGCACGCCGGCCGCCTCGCTCGAGCACCTCGAAACCTATTTACGTGGCGTGTTCGCGTTCATGGGCATCACGAGCCCCGAATTCATCGTCGCCGACGGCATCCAGGTTGGCCCTGAGCATCGTGAGAAAGCGCTGGCCGGAGCGCTTCAGGCTGCCACCAGCCTGCAGGCGGCGTAAGACTTACGCCGACACCAGCCGCTGCCGGAGCCCGGCGGCGGCTGAGAATTCGACAGCGCTAAAACCAGGCGCCCTGAACGCCAAGAATGACGGCGACGAGCGAAATGAAAAGCCCGATGCCTGAGAAAAGTGCCACCCCGATGAACTCGGACGTATCGGAGTGCTTGGCTGGAATGGCGGAATGTTCGGTGTAAATACGTGGTTCTGAAATCGACGAAGAAATACGAGCTGCTTTTGACATCGCGGGCTCCCTGAAAGTGAGTCTTATGACCCTGCCCGCAAAAGGGTCTTGGCAGCGCAAGCGAAGGTTCAACGCCTCACGGAAGGTTCAGAGGAATACAGCCACCGAGGTGTAGGAACAGGCCGGCGCAACCGATGTCGTCGCGCCGACCGATTCAATTTTCGCAAACGTTGATCAGCCGCGATAGATCGGTGCGCCCGCGGGAGAGGCAACCGCGCCACCATCGACGAAGATCTCCTGGCCCTGGATGTGCCCGGCATCGTCGGAGGCGAGGAACAGGACCGTCTTCGAGATGTGATCCGGTTCAGCAATGCGGCCGAGCGGCGTGGATAGTCCAAGGCGCTTCTCGAACGCCTTCTCCGCTTCAGGCGTTGCGATCGCGGCGCCCCAGATCGGCGTGCGGGTCGCGCCGGGCGCAACGACGTTGACGCGGATGCCGCGCGGCGACAGTTCCGAGGCCATGATCCGCGCCAGCGCGCGCACGCCGGCCTTGGCGGCCCCGTAAGCGGAGTAGCCGGGAACGCCGAGCACGGAGATCACCGAACCGTTGAGGATGATCGAGGCGTTGTCGTTGATATAGGGCAGCGCCGACTGCACCGTGAAGAACACGCCGGTGAGGTTGGTGCTGATCACCTTCTCAAAGACATCCAGCGTCGTCGAGCCCAGCGGCGTGCTGCCGGGGATGCCGGCATTCGCGAACACGATATCGAGCTTGCCGAATTTTTCGGTGCCCTTCTTGATCGCCGCTTCAGTCGCGGCGACGTCGGTCGCGTCCGCAACCAGCGCGAGCCCGTTCGGCCCGAGTTCCTTTGCTGCGGCCTCCAGCGTCTCCTTGTTGCGCCCGGTGATGATCACCTTCGCGCCCTCGGCCACGAACAGCTTTGCCGTTGCCAATCCAATTCCGCTGTTGCCGCCGGTGATGAGTGCCGTCTTGCCGCTCAGTCTCATGCTCGCCTCTCCAGTAGTTTCATTATGAAACCATATTGCAATCTAGCCGTATGGTTTTATGATGCAACCACACAAGCGCGTGATTGGCGCCGACATCGTGCGAATGTGAGGAGACCTCAGACGATGGTGAAACGAACGAGTTTTGAGGGTGACGGCTGCCCGGTCGCGCGGTCGCTGGAGGCGATCGGCGACTGGTGGACTCTGCTGATCATCCGCGAAGCGATGCTCGGTATGCGCCGCTTCGGCGAGTTTCAGGGCAAGCTCGGCATGGCCAAGAACATCCTGTCGGCGCGGCTGCGCTCAATGCTCGAACACGGCATACTGGCGACCGCCCCCGCCTCCGACGGCAGCGCCTACCAGGAGTATGTGCTGACGCCGAAGGGACTTGGCCTCTTCCCGATCCTGGTCGCGCTCCGGCAATGGAGCGAGGAGTTCGACGACACGCCCGAGGAGATCGACACCGTCATGGTCGATCGCGTCAAAGGCCGCCCGGTGAAGAAGCTCGAGCTGCACGCCGAGGATGGACGGTTGCTCAGCCTGGCCGACATCACGCTGAAGCCCCGACCGGCACCGCGGCGGCGGTCAGCCTGATCGCGGCACACTGCCACCACACCGTCATTGCGAGCGCAGCGAAGCAATCCAGGATTTCACCGCGGAGGGATTCTGGATTGCTTCGCTGCGCTCGCAATGACTGCGTTGGGGGGACTTGTACAAAATATCGACGGCGTCAAAGATGGCTGAACACCCCAAAGTGGCACCGCCATGCCCCTGCTCGCTATCGTCTATTTTTCCATCTCCGGCACCACCGAGAAGCTGGCGCATGCGTTGGCGCGCGGAGCGGATGGCATGGCAGACGTCGCGCTTTGCCGAATCACAGGCGACGACATCGTGTCAGGCCGGTTTCAGAATGAGGGGTTCCTGGAAACGATTGACGGCGCCGACGCGGTAGCATTCGGCAGCCCAACCTACATGGGCGGACCAGCGGCTCAATTCAAAGCCTTTGCAGATGCTTCAAGTGATCGATGGAGCCAGCAAAGATGGGCCAACAAGATCGCAGCCGGGTTCACCACGGGCGCCTGCGCAAGCGGCGATCAACTCCACACATTGACCTACTTCTCCATTCTCGCCGCGCAGCACGGCATGCTCTGGTGCGGACTGGATATTCCGGGTGGGGAGGATCTGAGTGGCCGGAATCGTTTAGGCAGTCAGCTTGGCCTGGCGACACACTTGGTCGACGCCTCGTTACCGCAGAGCGACCTCGGCACGGCCGAATATCTCGGCCGACGACTGGCGAGAATGGCGGGCCGTAGCGGCTGATCCCCTTGTCATTGCGAGCGCAGCGAAGCAATCCAGAATCCCTCTGCGGAAAGACTCTGGATTGCTTCGCTGCGCTCGCAATGACGACGTCGATGCAGCGCGCCTCCATATATCGCCGTCACCCTGAGGTGGCCGCTTCTTCAGCGGCCCTCGAAGGGCGACGGCCCGGCTGCGGCATCTCGGCCGCTCATCCTTCGAGGCTCGCTACGCGAGCACCTCAGGATGACGGATTGGATGGTGAGCGCCGCTACGACAGCTTGCGCTTGCTCCGCAGCCGCAGGTGCTCGTCGGCCTCCAGCTTGGTCATCCCCAGGAGATAATGCAGCACATCGAGCTTGTGGCGCTCGGCGAGCTTGCGCAACGCCCCGACCTGCTCGGCGATGAAGGCGACGGCCTCTTCGACGCCGCCCTCCCCTGGTTCCTCACCGCGCGAGCCTCCCGCCACGCCTGACGCGGCGCGCGCCCGTTTCTTTCCTGGCTTAGTCACCAGACCCCACCCGAATCCATGCCCCGGGAGGACTCTACGCCGACATTGACCGCAACTCCAAGGTGGTATTTTGCAACTTTCTCGATATGAAACTTTTCCCATTTGTGATGCTTTCAACACCCCTCGATTTGACAGCGAGGGCCTCACCACCCATGTTCGGGTCGAAACGGCCGATCCGAATCTCATCGAAAGCGGCTCGTAATTTCCCCGTAAGCTACTGGAACTACATGAATATCGTCATTGTGGAGTCGCCGGCGAAAGCCAAGACGATCAACAAGTATCTGGGCTCGTCCTACGAGGTTCTGGCCTCGTTCGGCCATGTCCGCGACCTCCCGGCGAAGAACGGTTCCGTCGATCCGGACGCAAATTTCAAGATGATCTGGGAGGTCGACCCCAAGGCGGCCGGCCGGCTCAACGATATCGCCAAGTCCCTGAAGAACGCCGACCGCTTGATTCTGGCGACCGACCCTGATCGCGAGGGCGAGGCCATCTCCTGGCACGTTCTGGAGGTGCTGAAGGAAAAGCGCGCGCTGAAGGATCAGAAGATCGAGCGCGTGGTGTTCAACGCCATCACCAAGCAGGCGGTCACGGATGCGATGAAGAATCCGCGCCAGATCGACGGCGCGCTGGTCGACGCCTACATGGCGCGCCGCGCGCTGGACTATCTGGTCGGCTTCACCCTCTCCCCCGTGCTGTGGCGCAAGCTGCCGGGCGCCCGCTCGGCCGGCCGCGTGCAGTCGGTGGCGCTGCGGCTCGTCTGCGACCGCGAGCTCGAAATCGAGAAGTTCGTCGCGCGCGAATATTGGTCGCTGATCGCGACGCTGCTGACGCCGCGCGGCGATGCCTTCGAGGCGCGCCTCGTCGGTGCCGATGGCAAGAAGATCCAGCGGCTCGACATCGGCACCGGCGCGGAAGCGGAAGACTTCAAGAAGGCGCTGGAAGCAGCCGCCTATGCCGTGACCTCGGTCGATGCCAAGCCCGCCCGGCGCAATCCGCAGGCCCCTTTCACCACCTCGACGCTGCAGCAGGAAGCCAGCCGCAAATACGGCTTTGCGCCGGCGCACACGATGCGCATCGCCCAGCGCCTTTATGAAGGCATCGACATCGGCGGCGAGACCACCGGACTCATTACTTATATGCGTACCGACGGCGTGCAGATCGATCCGTCCGCGATCACCCAGGCGCGCAAGGTGATCGGCGAGGATTACGGCAACGCCTACGTGCCGGAGGCCCCGCGCCAGTACCAGGCCAAAGCCAAGAACGCCCAGGAAGCGCACGAAGCGATCCGCCCGACCGACATGTCGCGCCGCCCCGACAGCATGAGCCGCAAGCTCGATGCCGACCAGGCCCGACTCTATGAGCTGATCTGGAAGCGCACCATCGCGAGCCAGATGGAATCGGCCGAGCTCGAGCGCACCACTGTCGACATCACCGCAAAGGCCGGCGGCCGCACGCTGGAGCTGCGGGCGACGGGTCAGGTCGTCAAGTTCGACGGCTTCCTCGCGCTCTACCAGGAAGGCCGCGACGACGAGGAAGACGAGGACTCCCGCCGCCTGCCCGCGATGAGCCCGAACGACGCGCTCAAGCGACAGTCGCTCGCCGTCACCCAGCACTTCACCGAGCCGCCGCCGCGCTTCTCGGAGGCCTCGCTGGTCAAGCGCATGGAAGAGCTCGGCATCGGCCGTCCCTCGACCTATGCCTCGATCCTCCAGGTCCTAAAGGACCGCGGCTACGTCAAGCTGGAGAAGAAGCGCCTGCACGGCGAGGACAAGGGCCGCGTCGTGGTCGCCTTCCTCGAAAGCTTCTTCAGCCGCTACGTCGAATATGACTTCACCGCCAATCTGGAGGAGCAGCTCGACCGCATCTCCAACAACGAGATCTCCTGGCAGCAGGTGCTGAAGGACTTCTGGACCGGCTTCATCGGCGCCGTCGACGAGATCAAGGATCTGCGCGTCGCCCAGGTGCTCGACGTGCTCGACGACATGCTGGGCCAGCACATCTATCCGCCCCGCGCCGATGGCGGCGATATCAGGCAGTGCCCGAGCTGCGGCAACGGCCGGCTGAATCTCAAGGCCGGCAAGTTCGGCGCTTTCGTCGGCTGCTCGAACTATCCGGAATGCCGCTACACCCGCCAGCTCGCCGCCGACAGCGAGACCACCGCCGACCGTTCGCTCGGCCAGGACCCTGATACGGGTCGCGATGTCTGGGTCAAGGCCGGCCGCTTTGGTCCCTACATCCAGCTCGGCGAGCCCAAGGATTACGAGGAAGGCGAGAAGCCGAAGCGCGCGGGCATCCCGAAGGGCACCTCGCCGGGCGATGTCGAGCTCGAGCTTGCGCTGAAGCTGTTGTCGCTGCCGCGCGAGATCGGCAAGCATCCGGAGACCGGTCAGCCGATCACGGCAGGTCTCGGTCGCTTCGGGCCGTTCGTGAAGCACGAGAAGACCTACGCCAGCCTGGAGAGCGGCGACGAGGTCTTCGACATCGGCCTCAACCGCGCGGTGACGCTGATCGCGGAAAAGGTCGCCAAGGGCCCGAGCCGCCGCTTCGGCGCCGACCCCGGCAAGGCGATCGGCGATCATCCGACCCTCGGCACCGTCACGGTGAAGAGCGGCCGTTACGGCGCCTATGTCACGGCAGGCGGCGTCAACGCGACGATCCCGGCCGAGTTCGAAAAGGACACCGTCACGTTGCCGCAGGCGATCGCGTTGATCGACGAGCGCGCGGCCAAGGGCGGCGGCAAGAAGCCGAAGAAGGCGGCGAAGCCGGCTAAGGCCAAGAAGGCTACAGAGAAGGCCGCCGACGGCGATGACGCCGCGCCGAAGCCGAAGAAACCGGCCGCCAAGAAGGCGGCCAAACCCAAATCCGAATCCACCAGCAAGGCGCGCGCCGCCGTGTCGTCGACCGCAAAAACGTCGCCGACCAAGGCCGCCGCCCCCAAGGCTCCGGCCAAGAAGAGTGCCGGCAAGACCTAGATCAAGAATTAGAGGTTAAGTGAAACGCAAGAATGACCATGGCTTTCCCGACCGGAGCGCCATCGTCGCCTTCATCAAGGCAAATCCCGGAAAGGTCGGGACCCGCGAAATTGCGCGCGAGTTCGGCCTGAAGAACGCCGATCGTATCGAGCTCAAGCGCATGCTGCGCGAGCTCGCCGACGACGGCACCATCAAGAAGAAACGCCACAAGGTTTCCGAGCCGGACGCGCTCCCGTCGACGCTGGTCGCCGACATCACCGGCCGTGACAGTGACGGCGAGCTGATCGCCTCCCCCACCGAATGGGACGAGGTCGAAAGCGGCGAGCCGCCAAAAATCCTCATCGTCATGCCGCGCCGGCCGAAGCCCGGCACCGCGGCCGGCATAGGCGATCGCGCGCTGCTGCGCGTCGAGCGCTCGGACGAGAGCGAAGGCCCGGCCTATCGCGGCCACATCATCAAGGTCTTCGACAAGACGAAGAGCCGCATCCTCGGCGTGTTCCGCGAGCTTCCCGAAGGCGGCGGACGGCTGGTCCCGGTCGACAAGAAGTCCGCCGACCGCGAGCTGAACATCGCCGCGGCCGACACGCACGGCGCCCGGGACGGCGACCTCGTCAGCGTCGATATCGTCCGCACGCGCAGCTTTGGGCTGGCCTCAGGCCGGGTCAAGGAGAAGCTTGGCTCGGTCAAGTCGGAGAAGGCGATCAGCCTGATCGCGATCTACGCGCACGACATCCCCCTGCAGTTCCGGCCCGCGGCAGAGCGTGAAGCCGAAGCGGCAGAGCCGGCCAATCTGAAGGGACGTGAAGACTGGCGCGATATCCCGCTCGTCACCATCGATCCGCCGGATGCGAAGGATCACGACGACGCGGTGCATGCGCAGCCCGATCCTGATCCGAACAACAGAGGCGGCTTCATCGTCGATGTCGCCATCGCCGATGTGAGCTTCTACGTGCGGCCGGGCACCGCGCTCGACCGGGACGCGCTTGATCGCGGCAACTCGGTGTATTTCCCGGACCGCGTCGTGCCGATGCTGCCCGAGCGCATCTCCAACAATCTCTGCTCGCTGGTGCCGGGCGAGCCGCGCGGCGCGCTCGCGGTGCGCATGGTGCTGGGCCCCGACGGGCGCAAGCGCTCGCACAGCTTCCACCGCATCCTGATGCGCTCAGCGGCGAAGCTGAACTATGCGCAGGCGCAGGCTGCGATCGACGGCCGGCCCGACGACACCACCGGACCCCTGCTCGATCCGATCCTGAGGCCGCTCTATGCCGCCTATGCCTGCGCCAAGCGCGCCCGCGACGAGCGCGATCCGCTCAATCTCGATCTGCCCGAGCGCAAGATCCTCTTGAAGAGCGACGGCACGGTCGATCGCGTCGTCGTGCCTGAACGTCTCGATGCGCACAAGCTGATCGAGGAGTTCATGATCCTCGCCAACGTCGCGGCAGCGGAGATGCTCGAGAAGAAGTCTCTCCCGCTGATCTACCGCGTGCATGACGAGCCGACGCTGGAGAAGGTCCACGCGCTCGCGGAGTTTCTGGAGACGCTGGACGTTCCGTTCGCGAAAGGCGGCGCGCTGCGGCCGGCTTTGTTCAACCGCGTGCTGGCGCAGCTCGAAGGCCACGACCACTTCCCGCTGGTGAGCGAGGTCGTGCTGCGCGCCCAGGCCCAGGCCGAATACTCCTCCGAGAACTACGGTCATTTCGGCCTGAACCTGCGCCGCTACGCGCATTTCACCTCGCCGATCCGCCGCTATGCCGACCTCGTCGTGCATCGCGCGCTGGTTCGCGCGCTCGGCCTCGGCGAAGGCGCCCTGCCCGACAGCGAGACGCCGGAAAGCCTCGGCGAGGTCGCAGCCCATATCTCGGTGACCGAGCGGCGCGCGATGAAGGCGGAGCGCGAGACCGTCGACCGGCTGATCGCCCATCACCTCGCCGACCGCATCGGCGCAAGCTTCCAGGGCCGCGTCTCCGGCGTCACCCGCGCCGGCCTGTTCGTCAAGCTCGCCGAGACCGGCGCCGACGGCCTGATCCCGATCCGATCCCTTGGCACGGAATATTTCAACTATGACGAGAGCCGGCACGCGCTCGTCGGCACGCGCAGCGGCACCATGTATCAACTCGGCGACGTCGTCGACGTCCGCCTGATCGAAGCGGCCCCCATCGCGGGCGCGCTGCGCTTCGAGCTGCTGTCGTCCTCCAGCGAGACCGCACCGCGCGACCGCAGGCGTCCCGGCCCACAACGCCGCCCCTCGTTCAAGGCACATCCTGGACGCAGTCCGGATAAAAAACGCAAGCCGCCGAAGCAAAAGTCCGGCAAACCCAAGAAGGGCAAGGGCAAGAACAAAGGAAAAGGCGGGGGGCAGAAGGGCAAGGCATGGTGACGACGAGCACGGCCCCAAAGATCTGGACGCGCGAGACCGGCCTCGTCGAGAAGCGCGACGTCTGGACGGCCATGAAGCGCGGTTTCCGCAGCCGCTGCCCGCGCTGCGGCGAGGGCAAGCTGTTCCGCGCCTTTCTCAAAACCGCGGACAATTGCTCGGTCTGCGGCCTCGATTTCACGCCGCATCGCGCCGACGATCTGCCGGCCTATCTCGTGATCGTCATCGTCGGCCACATCGTGGTGCCCACGATCCTCTGGATCGAGACCAACTACACCACGCCGGTCTGGCTCAGCTTCGCGGCCTATCTGCCCTTCACCTTCGTCGCCTCGCTCGCGCTGCTCCAGCCGGTCAAGGGAGCTGTGGTCGGCTTGCAATGGGCTCTGCGCATGCACGGCTTTGACGACAACCCTCCGGATGGTATTCCGCCGGTCTAAGCAAATAATCAAAAAGCGGTTTGGGTGAGGACATGACGGATACGTCGCAGGGAGCCGAGAAGGCCAAGATCCACGAGGGCAAGGAAGCCGACCATCATCCCTATTTCCGCCCCCGCGATGCGGCGACGCTGATCCTGGTCGATCGCAGCGGCAGCATTCCAAAAGTCCTGGTCGGCAAGCGCCACGACAAGGTGGTCTTCATGCCCGGAAAGTTCGTCTTCCCCGGCGGCCGCGTCGACAAGGACGATTACCGCGTGCCGTGTGCTGCACCCATCACCACTGAGCTGGAAGCCAATCTCGCCAAGGGCAGCCCGAAGACTCCGGCCTCGCGCGCAAAGTCGCTTGCGATTGCAGCAATCCGCGAGGCCTGCGAAGAGACCGGCCTCTGCCTCGGACGCAAGACCGAGGGGAAAGCAAAACTCGAGGGCGCCTGGAAGCCGTTCGCGGATGCGGGCCTGCTGCCCGACCCCTCAAGCCTGTTCCTGATCGCACGCGCCATCACCCCGCCCGGCCGCGTCAAGCGGTTCGATACCCGCTTCTTCACCGCGGACGCCTCCGCGATCACCCACCGCGTCGAGGGGGTGATCCATGCGGATGCCGAGCTGGTCGAGCTGGTCTGGGTCGAGCTCGGCTCAAAGCCGCTCGCCGATCTGCATCCGATGACACGCAACGTGCTCAACGAGCTCGACACGCGCCTTGCCACCGGCCCGCTCCGCCACGATGCGCCGGTGCCGTTCTTCCATTTCTACGGCGGCAAGATGCAGAAGGATATCTTGGGCTGATCCAGCCACCGAACCCCTCCCGGGCTCGTTCACGCGATCCGCAAACTCAGCGCGGCACCTCTGAAGGCGCGGTCTTCGCTGCCACCTTGTCCGTGGCCGATCGCCCATTGCTGCGGCCACACAAGCTGCTCCAACCCTCGCGCCGTCGCAGAGGTGAAGGACGACCAACGCGTGGAATCGTGACGACGATACAAGAGACCGCCCGGGCCCATGTCCGGGTAGATCGCGACGTGAATATCGAAACCCTCGCCCGCCGGAAGATCAGGTCCAAACCAATAGGTTGGGCTTCGCCCCGGCTCACGAGCAACGATGGCTGTCAGGGTTTGCTTCGGTCCCCGAAGCCCAAGCCAGAACGGCGCGATCGAACCAGGCGCGAAAGCCGTGAAAATCGTCTGGGCCGATGCGACATCGGTCGCAGCGCTTTGCCCCATAAGCCTCAGCTCGATCCGCCGCCCGCTCGCCACGCATCCGCTGAACGGCGCTTCGGTTTCCCCGAGCGGCAGCTCCCTCCACAGGGCGGGATCAGGATCGCGCAGCGGCCATTCCATCCTCTCCCTGACAACGCCGTCGGTATCGAGCACCTGATAACGCAGGCCTTCCTCGTCAAGCGCGGCCTGAATGCAATGCAGATACTCGACGCCTTCCGGCATCCTGTGAGCCGTTCCCGCGCCCGCGGTGCAAATCTGCAGGACACCGCGATGCGCCTGCACGTCGAAGGCGAGGATGTGGCTGCACAGATAGGCGAGCACGTTTTCGTTCACCAGGATGTCCCAGAACGGGCGAGCGTATTCGTGGCCGATCTCGCGCTGATACGTCCCCGTAAAGCCGTTGACGGGAAACACCGGGTGATGGCCAAGGACGAGCTTGTGTCGGGCATCGCCATGTTCTCTGAGCGTCGCTTCCCGCCACGCGAGCTCGACATGGCCCTCACCTCCAAGGCCGCTCCAGAGCGTGTTGACGAACACCATCAGCAGGTCGCCGCGCCGCACGTAGTAGGAGAGGCCCGCCTGTCCCGGCGGCCCATTCTTCGGCAACTCGAGCACGGCGCGAAACACCGCCTCGCTCATCAAATCATAGGTCGTGTGGTTGCCGGTTGTGTGCCACATCGGAATGGCCGCACGGTCGAGCCATGCCATTTCCGTATCCAGCCAATAGCGCCACTGCGCGCGGAGCGCGTCCGGATCCGGCGTCAGTCCGATGATTTCATCGCCCGGGAAGAGAACGAATTCAGGCTGCGGCCTCAGGCGTTGAACGACCGCATTGACCGAGGCGAAGGTCTTTTCGTGCAATGCACCCGGCACGCCCGAACAGGAGTCGCCATACAACAGGAATTGGTGGCCCTTGCCGCGCGGTCGAAGCGCGGGAACGGAATTATTCGCTGAGGTCATGGCCTTCCATTGCGGTGTTCGGCCGCGAGGATGGCAATTTCCGCAACGGGTAGCAACAGGCCGTGGCTGGACCTAATCAAGAATCATCAGGCTCGGTGCCGACATAGTCGCGCGCCGGCAGCTTGAGGACGCGGCCGATCTCGCTTGCGAGCTCGTCCGCCTCCTCGCGCCTGGTGAAGCTCTGAAGCGTGATCGGCTCGGTGCCTCTGTTGCCGCAGAGATTGACGTCGTAGGTCGTCAGATCCGCATCATAGTCGTCGGTGATGCTGACGAAGTGATAGTCGGCGAGATCGCGCTGGCTGCGGATATTGAGCGGGCCGAACTGCCTGGTGATGACGATCTGGCGCAGCGTCTCGTTGAGCACGACGAAAGTGCGGTACGTCAGCAGGATCATTCCGGGGATGCCGACGAGCAGTCCCAACCCCGTGAACACCAGCACCGGCACGAGATCATCGGCGAGCCGGCCGAAGCCGGAAAAATCCTGGCGCAAGCCGAGGCCGACGTTCCACAAGAGATAACCGCTCGCTGCGAGCAGCGGCAGCGACAGCAGGCGGCCGACCCAGGGCATGGGCCGGTCGATGCGAACGGTGCCGCCGTCCACGGTCATTGCGCCTGCCATTGAAGGTCTCCTCACGGGTCCTGGCTTGGTCGGGGCGAGCGCGGGATTGGTTCGATGCGGGCCGCATTCGTCATGCCCTTGCCGCTGCGCGCGGCCTGGAATGACGCGATTGTGCTGAGCGCGTCGCGAAAAACGAAAAAATCTTCCCGCCTCCCCCAATGGCGGAGTTCCCAGGCGTCCCTATGTCTTCCCTAACGACACCCAGAACGGATACGGGGCGATGGCACAACGGCAACTCAAGCTTGGCGCGTTCATGCGCCCGATCAGCATCCACACCGGCGCCTGGCGCTATCCCGGGGCCTGGCCGGACGCCAATTTCAACTTCGGCCATATCAAGACGCTGATCCAGAAGCTCGAGGCCGGCAAGTTCGACGCCTTCTTCATGGCCGATCACCTCGCGGTGCTGAACATGCCGGTCAATGCGCTCAAGCGCAGCCACACCGTGACCTCGTTCGAGCCGTTCACGCTGCTGTCGGCATTGTCCGCCGTCACCGAGCGCATCGGCCTGATCGCGACGGGCTCGACGACGTTTGACGAGCCCTACCACGTGGCGCGGCGCTTCGCCTCGCTCGACCATCTCAGCGGCGGGCGCGCGGGCTGGAACATCGTCACCACCTCGAATCCGGACGCGGCGCTGAATTTCGGCCTCGACGACCACATGGAGCATGCCGAGCGCTACAAGCGCGCCCGCGAGTTCTACGACGTGGTCACGGGCCTCTGGGATTCCTTCGCCGACGACGCCTTCGTGCGCGACGTCGAAAGCGGCGTGTTCGTCGATCCCGCGAAGATGCACGTGCTCGACCACAACGGCAAATATCTGAAGGTGCGCGGCCCCCTCAACATCGCGCGGCCCGTGCAGGGCTGGCCGGTGATCGTGCAGGCCGGCGCATCGGAGGACGGCAGGCAGCTTGCGGCAGAGACGGCGGAAGCTGTGTTCACCGGCGGCGGCCCCCTCGCCGACGGCCAGAAACTCTATGCCGACATCAAGGGCCGCATGGAGAAGATCGGCCGCGATCCTGAACATCTCAAGATTCTTCCCGGCGCCTTCGTCGTGGTCGGCGACAGCGTCGATGAGGCCAAGGAGAAGCGCGCGCTGCTCGACAGCCGCGTGCATTACGACAGCGCCATCGCCTCGCTCTCGGTCATCCTCGGCACGGACGCCTCAGGCTTCGATCCGGACGGACAACTGCCGGAGATTCCGGAGACCAACGCCAGCAAGAGCGGCCGCCAGCGCATGGTCGACCTCGCCAGGCGCGACAAGCTCACGGTGCGCCAGCTCGCCCAGCGCGTCGGCGGCTATGGCGGGTTATCCTTCGTCGGCACGGCCAAGACCATCGCCGACCAGATGGAGGAATGGCTGGTCGGGCGCGGCTCCGACGGCTTCAACATCATGTTCCCGTTCCTGCCCGCCGGCCTCGACGATTTCGTCGACAAGGTGGTGCCGGAGCTGCAGCGGCGCGGGATTTTCCGCAAAGAGTATGAAGGGGCCACTTTGAGGGAGAATCTGGGCCTGCCGCGGCCGAAAAACCGGTTCTTCGAGGCGTAATGGGACCGTTTTGGGTGGTTTTCCGCCCTAGAGCCCCGTTCGGGGCTCTAGGTTGTTGTTTTTGACGCGTTTTCTTGACGCGAACCGGTACCCACTTCGCTCGAAAACGCTTCGAAACCTTGACATCAGGCGGTTTCTGGCTAGGTTGCCGGCCAACGCGGGCCGTTTGGCCGGCTCCAGATTCCCTTCATTCCTGAGGTTCTGAACATGGCCAAAGCGGTCACCATCAAGGTCAAGCTCGTGTCCTCGGCTGACACCGGCTTCTACTACGTCGCCAAGAAGAATTCGCGCACCATGACCGACAAGCTGGTCAAGAAGAAGTACGATCCCGTCGCGCGCAAGCACGTCGAATTCCGCGAAGCCAAGATCAAGTAAGAAGATCAAATAAGATCGCGGAATAAGCTACGGACTTTTGACGGGGCCTCACGGCCCCGTTTTTATTTGTGCCCTCTCCTGTCGGGGCACGAGACCGAAGTTGACGCGCTGCTCCTTCTCCACGCCGTCGTTGCGAGGAGCTCTTGCGACGGAGCAATCCAGAGCCGTTCCGCCGAGGGCCACGCTTTGTGTGGATGGCGAGTTTATAGGCAGATGCCACCTCAACCCTCGGTTGCCCAATCCGAAATGTATGTTACCGTGCATTTACCGGGGCGGCATCTCCGTCCCGAATTTGGGAAGGACATGCTCATGAAATTCTCGTCAAGCTTTGTCGTGCCCTCAGCCGTCGCTGTCTTATCAACTGCCTTGCTGTGCGCCCCGGCAGCGTCGCAAATCCCGACTGGCTCCGCCGCCACGATTCCCCCTGTCACGGTCGACGCGCCGAAACAGGTGGCAAAGCCGCACGTGTCGGAGCGGGGAGCAAACACAACGGCGCCGCGTCGGACTGCGTCAACCGCTCGAACGTCAACCGCGAGCACGCCTTCGTATGCGCCGGGCTCGGTGATGGGGAGGCTTGCCAGCCTGGAGAAAGTCGCCAGGAGCTGCAACGGTGGCTGTGCATCAAGCTTCCCAAGCGGCAAAGATCCCTGGGTCGGATGCAGCGAGTCGGGCGGCGGTACGGACTATGGACCTTTCTCGCCAACGTGCCGAGACACCATCACCCATAAATCCTACCTGGATTGCGTTGAAACCAAGGTGTTCCTGGGCGAAAACCGAAACAAGGCCCACTGGTTTTGCAGCAGCCTGGCCGCCGGCAACAGGTTTAAGGTCGCCGAACTCAAGCGATCAGGACGTCGCTAGTCCATACCGCCCGCTGGCTTTCTGTTTCAGTTGAACCTGGACCCGATGTCGGCCAGCGCTGGCCGCTGCTAGCCCCAGCGTCGCCCGCCGGTCGCGCGCAAGCGCACCGTCGAGGTGACGCTGCGCTGTGTCCGGGGCACGAGAGCAAAGACAGGCGCGCTGCTGGCGGCGGTGGCCCATTCTTTTGCGTTCCACAAGCAAACGATTCTTTCTGCATTTGAACGACGAGACCGCGTCAGGTCGCGGGTATGCGATCAAGCGCGCTTGTTCAGCGCAGATGTCGATCCAACTCCTCTCGCACCGGCAGCACGATTGCACCGGGCAATGATGGAGATGGATCATGACTGGACTTAAAATTCTCGCTGCCGTGGCTTTGTTGTCGGGCCTGACCGCAAGCGCCGCCTACGCGCAATCCGGCTTTGCGAGCAGCCATCCTGATACGTACGAGGCGAGAACCCCAATCGCAACCTGAACGGCACGCTGACGCCGGCCGGTCGGCTGGGCCTCGAGTTGCCGGATGGCGCAGCTCCTGCGCAAGGCGCGGACAGCGCCATGGCTCGCGCAGACGGCACTGCTTCACGTTCCTGCGCGGAGCGTTATCGATCCTACGATCCGGCAACGGGCACCTACCTCGGGTGGGACGGCAACCGCCATATCTGCAGGTAATGCAAAGCCGCAAGTCACCGGATCACGTGGACGTCCGAACGGATGGCCAGATGACCCGGTTGGATTCGAGGCGCCGTCGAGATGGCGTCTCGAACTTTCCATGACACCTTACGCGTCACGGCCAACGCGTGATTCTCCTCGGGTCTTCATGCTCATCGTTCTGCCGGAGGAGACACCTCGGGTGCCGACGCTCGTGACAGCGCGCCCCGAAGCGCCGCGTTGCCTCCAAGGCACGAGCGCAGAAGCAGATGTGTGCTCCTGACTTGTCGCGTCCGCTATGCGCATGGAAGACGACGTTGATACCTGGTTGCCCATGTCAATGATGGGCCACGAACGGACATCCGGCACGCTTCCCAATCCCTCGAAAACGCGGTCATATGGCGTCCGGGTACACTTGGCGTTTTGGCGCGAGGGTATCCGCTTGCACGGGGAGAACGCGCGTGAAGGAACTCGCTGGAAAGACTGTGTTCGTGACCGGTGCAGCGTCAGGCATTGGACTGGGGATCGCGACCGCCTTCGCCCAAGCGGGGGCGAAGGTCATGCTTTGCGACATTGAAGAAGCGGCTCTGTCCGCAGCGCTCGAGCAACTGAGGCTCACCAACGTCGATGTCGACGGCGTGAAAGCGGACGTTTCACTCAAAGCCGAACTCGCGGCGGCCGCCGAAGCCACGACTGCTCGCTATGGCAAGGTGCATATCCTCGTCAACAACGCGGGCGTCGGCGGCGGTGGGCCTTATGGCGCCTGGACCGAGGCGTCGTGGAACTGGACCTTGGGCGTCAACCTGATGGCGACCATTTGGGGGATCGAGATTTTCGGGCCGTTGATCGAGCAGCATGGCGAGGGTGGGCACATCGTCTCCACAGCCTCGATCGCTGGCCTCATTTCAGGAGAGAGCAACGCATACAACGTCTCCAAGTATGGCGTTGTCGCGCTGTCCGAGGGCCTGCGGCGTGAACTCGCGCCCCGAGGGATTGGCGTATCGGTGCTGTGTCCAGGGATCATCCGCACTCAAATCATGGACTCGAGACGCAATCTCCCCAAACGCTTCGAGGGGGCGCTTCCTCCCTTGCCGACTTCGGGCCCACGTGCCGAGTGGATCAATATGCTCCGGGAACGCATCTCTCAGGGCATAGAACCCAACTATGTCGGCGAACTCGTCCGCGAAGGCGTCGAAAAGGACTTGCCATATATCTTCACCGACCTCGAATTTGAGCCGATGATCGAAGCGCGCTTCGCCGCAATCAAGCAAGGCTTTGACCACATCCGCGGGCGCACCCCGAAACGTTGAGCGCGCAGCCCTTCCACCAGCCTTAGCGGCTAACACGAATATTCGGATAGGGCTGAAACCGGCTTCAAAGCCGTTGCGCAGTGGACCGCCAATGTCTCAGTTGGATCAAAATGCGAAGAACTCAGAGTGAGCAAAGTCAGTCCGCTCTACCTCACCAGGCGGACCTCAATGAAAGGTGTCGCCACTTCGCTGATGGGCCAGAAGCGGACGACGAGACCGAGCGTCTTGGCATCCCCAAGGCCAACGATAAGCTCGAACTTCTCCGGTGACTGCGTCCATCTGGGCTTGCCTTACGAACCCACTGACTACACGCTACCCAAATGAGCAGATTCCACGCCCGAGGTAAGGTCGTGATCGGCGCCACGGCACTCCGTGCGCTTGTGCTGACTGCAGCTTTTTTCGCGGCGTTGTCGCCGGCCACCTGCCTTGGTGAAAACAGCAACCGCTTGC
>NZ_JADPIU010000056.1:0-151976 GCF_023073075.1 Bradyrhizobium sp. 61
TTCAGACGAACAGTCCCGGAAATGGCTTACGGTGCTTGAAAAGACGGGTGCAGCCAACGTCCGAGCGCGCCTTGCCCAGACCGTCGCGGCATCCGCAGGAGCGATCGCGATCGGAACCGCGCCCGTCATGACGATCGGGTTCGCCCAGGAATGGCTGAACTGGAAAGATAATCAAAAATCCGAGGCGGATATCGAACGGCACGAGCGGCAGGTCTGGTGGACTCGGACCGCGACAATCGCAGCCTCGGTCGCCGCCTTGTCGCCGATCGAGACGTCGAACAGCACGTTGCCGGCCTTGTCCGGCCAGACCTGCGGCGCGCCCTTCTTGACCGCGTTGACGACGCCGGTCACCGCCGGCAGCGGGCTCCATTTGACCTCGATCGCCTCGATCGCGTCGCGCGCCTGGTCGATGGTCTCGGCGACCACGAAGGCGATGGAATCGCCGACATGGCGCACCTCGTCCTTGGCGAGGATCGGGTAAGGCGGGCCGGTGAAGGGATCGGTCTCGAGATTGAACAGGCAGGGCAGATTGCCGAGATCCTTCACATCATCGGCGGTCAGGATCAGCGCAACGCCCGGCAGCGTACGGGCCCGGCTCGCATCGATGGTGTACTTGGCATGCGCGTGCGGCGAGCGCAGCATCAGGCAGCGAAGCGCGGCCTGCGGCGCATAATCATCGGTATATTGGCCCTTGCCGCGGATGAGCGCGTCATCCTCCTTGCGCAGCACGCTTTGGCCAACGCCGAACTTGATGGGAGCCGCCATTTTCTTATCCCGTCCTCATGGTTGTTTTGCGGGCATATTGCCGTGGAAAAAGTGGCAAGGCAAACGGCTTTAGGCGTGCACAGGCCGCGAAGACTCGCCCGGCGCCTCGCCTGTCAGAGCGGGATGCGACGAAAACGCCGCAGCCCGGTCATTTCCCTGTGAGGAACGGTCCGGTTGATGGCACGATAGTTGCCGAACTCGTCCCGCGGTGCACTCCTAAGAAGTAGTCGCGCTGACTGCCGCTTGTTCGCAAAGCGTATCTCCGCTTCCGACGGTTGATCACCTATATCACGCCCCGCCTCCAAAGATCCGTGGCGCGATCTCTCAGCGTATCGATAGCGCGTTCAGGCGAGATGTAGTCGATCTCGCTACGCGTCAAGCCGATATCCATCAGCTCCCTGTCACTCAGGTCCTGCAATCCGAGCCCTGGGCGCGGCCGCCGCTCCTGAAACGCAAGCCAGTATCGCTTGATCAGTCTCAAGACGATGGAGAGGTCGAGGCGAAGCCTCGCGGCATCGCGCTCAATCTCGGATGCGCTGTTCGTCTGTTGGGGTGGCATCGGATGCTCCTGCTGTTGTGCCGGCAGGGAGCGTGGCCAAACAAAAGGCCCCGTCCGATGCCGGCGGGGCCTGGTGGAAAAGATGTCGTCGTCGAATTCCTAGCGCGCGACTCCTTCCACGGCCCAGCCGAAGCGGGTCATGTGGTTGCGGTTGAAATGGCGCGACGATTTGATCATGCGGCGCCAATACCACGGCAATCGTGCAAAATCAAGGGATGTGCGGAGGTCGGTTGCACCTTGGAGGCGAGTCCCTCGCTCCGACGAATTCGCTCATTCGACGCGACGGTTCATGTCCCCTACGCGAGGGGCATTCCAAAGCGGACGTTTACGACCGCTCCGAGAGGGCGGCCATTGCCCCCTGGGACATTCTCAACAGCCGGCCGACCTGGACGAGCCGGCCGGCTGCGCGCATCAACGGACGTGCGTCGCTTAGGGACGAACGCGGATAATCGTATTTCCCTTACGTCGCTCGGTCGAATTTAAGGCGGCGACGGCATCGTCGAGGGTCGAGACGTTGCCGATGTTAGTCCGCAGTCGTCCGTCCCGCACCCACTCGACGATCTCACTCAGTTGGGCACGATCAGCCTCGACGACGAAGTCGATCGCCAGCCCGTTGGAAGGCGGCGCCTCCGCCGGACCGACGATGGACACCAGTGTTCCCCCGGCTCGAATGAGTCCTGTGGACCGCTTCTGGATGTCACCACCGATGACATCGAACACCAGATCGACTTCGCCGATGTCCTCCAGTGCGTCGTTGTCGAGGTCGACGAACTCCTTCGCGCCGAGGTCGAGCACTGTCTGACGATCGGCGGCACGTCCGGAGCCGATGACGTAAGCTCCGGCCGCTCGTGCGAGTTGCGTCACCATAGACCCGACTGCGCCTGCCGCCCCGTGTGCCAGCACGCTCTGCCCCGCCTGAAGGCGACCGTGCTGGAACAGCCCTTGCCACGCGGTGAGGCCGGAGATCGGCAGGCTCGCGCCCACGGTAAAGTCGACGTCGCCCGGCAGCGGCGCAAGGTTGCGCGCCTCGATTGCCACGTACTCGGCCAGCGTGCCGTCGCGATACCAGTCCGCGAGGCCGAACACCCGTTGTCCCACCGACAGCCCCGTTGTTCCATATCCAAGGGCAGAGACCACTCCGGCCAGCTCGTGCCCAGGGATCGATGGCGTTCGGTTGCGATCAAGGCGATCGGCCCAGCTCGAGGGCCACGCAAGCTCAGTCGGGATAAATCTCGACGCATGAACCTGGACGACGACATCGTTTATCGCTGCCTGCGGCTCGGGCCGGCGCACCAGCTTCATACCGGCCGTTCCCGCGGCTTGCTCCGTTACAACGATCGCCTTCATGGGATTTTCTCCTTGGTCTCTTCGGTGGAAATGTGAGGGAGCGCGCACGCGCCGGCTTTCCACAAAATGCTAGGCAGTGTGGAACTCCTGTCTCCGTGTCGGCGATTGAGTTGTCTGCACTGATCGGAACTCCCGCTAAGCCCGATGGATCGGGCTCGCTCCGATCCATGGTCGTAGCGAGTAGATGCGTTGCGCCTGGCTATAAAAAAGTACCAAGATTGACGATTCTGGCTGTACCAACCGATGCCATGATGTCGGCCTTGAGACTGTGAGCCGACGAGAATCGCAAAACTGGGCTTGGCAAGTCGCTGCCGACACCAACCGACTGGACTTATTCAGTCAGCTCACGGGGCGAACAACCTCAAGGAGCGATCGGTCCAGCGATGATGAACTCACCGACGCCATACACAAAGCTTCACGCAGGTGAGCGATGCGCGGTTCTGAGCTCCGACTGAGACTGCCTCGTGATGCCCCGCTAAGGTCGACTCCAGGCCCTTAGCCGAAGTGCACTGACGTCTACTGCAGGTCCGCCTTTCGTGGGCAGAGCGGACCTGACAAACCTGTTGGCTCACTCCTAGCCACGCACCAGCGAGACCAACCAGCTGCGGCCGAACAGGATGAGGATCGCGAGCGCGTAGACGATGGTGCCTCCGACGGCCAGCAGCACCAGCATCAGCTCATCGCGGAAGTGCATCGAGCCCAGCATAGAACCGCTGAAGCGCGCGATCAGCCAGAACGTGGCGGCGAGGATCAGTCCGGTCAGCAGGAATTTGGCGAGCGACAACAGCCAGGCGCGGTCCAGCACGAGAAAGCCGCGCCGTACGGCGAAGAACAGCACCAGCAGCAGATTGGTCCAGACACCGACGGCGGTTGCGAGCGCCAGGCCGATCTGGGCGAGCGATCCCATCAAGGCCACCTTCAGGGCGACGTTGACCGCGATGCCGGTCAGCGAGGCGCGCACTGGCGTGGCGGTGTCCTTGCGGGCATAGAAGGTCGCGACTGCGCTGCGGATCAGCACGAAGGGGATCAGGCCGATGGCATAGGCCGCGAGCGTGGCGCCGGCGGCGGCGGCATCGGCCTTCGAGAACGCGCCACGGGCGAACAGCGCACGCATGATCGCGTCGGGCACAGTGATGAAGGCCGCCACGAATGGGATCGAGAACAGCAGCGTGAAATCGAAGGCGCGGCGCTGCGCCTTCATCGCACCGTCATGATCGTTGGCGGTGATCCGCCGCGACATCTCCGGCAGCAGAACCGTGCCGATCGCGATGCCGATCACACCGATCGGCAGCTGGTTGAGGCGGTCGGCATAATAGAGCGCGGACAGCGCGCCTGCCGGCAGAAAGGTCGCGATGATGGTGTCGGCGAACAGCGCGACCTGCGTGCCCATCGATCCCAGCGTCGCCGGCCCAAGCGCCTTGAAGAAGCTGCGGACGTCTTCGTCGAGCTTCAGCGGCGCAAAGCGCGGCAGGCCGCCATGGCGCGCGAGATCGCCCGCGAGCAGGAAATATTGCAGGAAGCCGGAAATCAGGACGCCCCAGGCGGCGGCGTGGCCCGCGCTGGGAAACCAGGCGGCGAGCGCCAGCGTCATCATCATGGAGATGTTGAGGAAGATCGATGCCGCCGCGGCACTGGCAAAGCGCTGCATCACGTTGAGCATGCCGCCATAGAGCGTCACCAGCGTGATCAGCAGCAGATAGGGAAAGGTGATCCGGGTCAGCTCGATCGCGAGCTTGCGCTGCTCGGCGTCCTCGGAAAAGCCGGGCGCCAGAATGCTCATGGCCTGCGGCATGAACAGCCAGGCGACGATCAGCAGCACCACCTGCGATGCCAGCAGCAGCGTGAAGATGCGGTCGGCGAACAATTTTGCCGCCCCCTCCCCGCGCTCGCCATGGACATGCGCATAGGCGGGCACCCAGGCGGCGTTGAAGGCGCCCTCGGCGAAGATCGCGCGGAAATGATTAGGCAGCCGCAGCGCCACGAAAAAGGCGTCGGCCACGGGGCCGGCGCCCAGGATCGCCGCGAGCATGATGTCGCGGGCAAATCCCGTCAGCCGCGAGAGCAGCGTGTAACCACCAACCGTGAAGATGCGTCCGAGCATGCGTCTGTTTTAGAGACTTATCGAACAGAGGTCGATTGCATCTTGCGATGTGCGTTGCTGTGCCCTCTCCCCTTGCGGGAGAGGGCATCGCCGCGATCAGACACAAGCGCATTGGGGTGAGGGGTATCTCTCCGCTTTTTGCGCGGAGAGATACCCCTCACCCGTCTCGCCGCTAGCGCGGCGAGCCACCCTCTCCCACAGGGGGAGAGGGGAAGAAATCAGCCCGCGATCGCGCCGCGCACTGCGGCGATGATTCGCTCCTGGTCGGCTTCCGTCAGGTAGGCGTGCATCGGCAGGCTGATGACGTCCTGCGACAGGTTCTCGCAGCCCGGCAGGCCGCCGTCGGCGACCGGATACTGCTTGTAGGCGGTCTGCTGGTGCATCGACTTGCCGTAATAGATCGCGGTCGGCACGCCCTGGGCCTTCAGCGCGGCGGCGAAGCCGTCGCGGTCGGTGCCCTCAGGGAGACGGATCGTGTACTGCGCCCAGACCGAGGTATTGCCCGGCGCAAGCCGCGGCACGGTGACGACGTTGGACAGGCCACGCGCGTAACGCTCCGCAACCTTGTTGCGGGCGGCGATCTCGTCGTCAAAAATCTTCAGCTTCTCGATCAGGATCGCGGCCTGCATGGTGTCGAGCCGGCCGGTCAGGCCGAGGCGGACGTTGTCGTATTTGTCCACGCCCTGCCCGTGCACGCGGATGCTGCGCAGCGTCGCGGCGAGCTCGTCGTCATCGGTGAAGATCGCGCCGCCGTCGCCGAAGCAGCCGAGCGGTTTGGCCGGGAAGAAGCTGGTCGCGGTGGCGAGCCCGAAGGTGCCGAGCTTGCGGCCCTTGTAGCTCGCACCAAACCCTTGGGCTGCGTCATCCAGCACGAACAGGCCTTCGGCCCTGGCGATCTCGGCGATGGAATCGTGGTCGGCGGGCTGGCCGAACAAATCGACCGGAATCACCGCGACCGGCTTCAGGCCGGCCTTGCGGGCGGTCGCGATGCCGCGCTTGAGCGACTCCGGGCTCATGTTGAAGGTGGCTTCATCGACATCGACGTAAACAGGCGTCGCGCCGGTGCGCGCCACCGGCGACGCGGTTGCGATGAAGGTGAAGGACGGGCACAGCACGGCATCGCCGGGGCCGACATTCTTCGCCATCATGACCATCAGGATCGCATCGGTGCCGCTGGCGCAGCCGATCACGTGCTTGGCGCCGCTATAGGCCGCAAGCTGCTTCTCGAGCTCGGCGACTTCAGGACCATTGACGAACTGGCAATGGTCGAGGACGCGCTTGACGGCGGCATCGAGCGAGGCGCCGAGCCGGCGGCGCTGCGAGGCGACGTCGACGAAGGGAATGGGTTCGGAACGCAGATGCTGGTTCATGGCGCCTTGCGGGTTTTGAGCGGTCGACATGGAGAAGAGATCAGCCCGCGACGCGGCGCGGGCCCTTGCGGGCAGCCGACGAGGCCGCGGGCCGCGACGGCGTTTCGAGGCACTGCGTGGCGATCTCGAGACTGGCGACGCCCTCGTCGCCGGTAACCGCCGGCGTCTCGCCGTTGCGGACGGCCTTCAGGAACGCGATCAACTCGGCACGGAGCGGCTCGTCGTGGCCGACCGGCAGATGCCGCATCGAATAGCTGCCGTCCGGCTTGAAGCCGAAGCACTCGGTGACCTGGCGCGTCAACAGATCGCCCATCACGTATTTGCCGCGGGTCGCGACCGTGACGCTGCGCGCCTTGAACGGCGTCAGCCAGTTAGTGTTGATGTGCGCGAGCACGCCATTGGCGGTGCGGAACTGCAGGAGCGCGATGTCCTCGCGCTCGGCGACCGCGCTCGACAATTGCGGCTGCACCTCGACGATGTCGGATTCGGTGAACCAGCGGATCAGATCGATGTCGTGCACGGCGAGGTCGATGACGACGCCGACATTGGACATGCGCGGCGGGAACGGGCCGACGCGGGTGATCGCGATGGAGAGAATATCTTCGCCAGCGATCGCCTGCTTGACGGCGGCGACCGCCGGATTGAAGCGCTCGACATGGCCGATCATCAGCGTCACGCCGGCCTTTTGCGCGGCGGCGACGATCTCGCGACCTTCCGCGACCGTGGAGGCGATCGGCTTCTCCACCAGCACATGAACGTTCCTGCCGATGCAGGCGAGCGCGACCTCGTGATGCAGATGGGTCGGCGCGGCGATGGTGACGGCGTCGACACCTTCGGCGAGGAGTTGGTCGAGCGTCTCGAAACCCTGGCAGCTGGCAAGCTCGGTGGTGCGCGTCAGATGCGCCGGCGACGGATCGACCACACCGACGAGGCTGACGCCTGGAAGACCCGCGAGCACGCGCGCATGGTTGCTGCCCATCACGCCCGCGCCAACGACGCCAACGCGCAAGCCGGCCTTTGCCGGTGCAAACCCTTTGGAACTCATCTGAGTAAACCCCGATTCAACGCAAATCCCCGGGCCGCTTCTAACACGGGCGCCACATTTGTGGCGAATGTCAGCCGAATTGACCGGACACGATTTGATTCAAAAAGTTACACGTTCCCCGGGCCTTAGCGCCAAAAGCTTGCGCCTTCCGGCCCGGGTCGCGTGATTCGGAGCTTGCTGGTTACGACCTTTGATAGTCGTCTTCAATCCGGATGATGTCGTCTTCCCCGAGATAGCTTCCGGTCTGGACCTCGATGAGTTCCAGCATGATCTTGCCGGGGTTCTCCATCCGGTGCACCGCGCCCATCGGGATGTAGATGGACTCGTTCTCGTGCACCGTCTTGACGGTCTCGTTGACGGTCACCCGGGCGGCACCGCGGACGACGATCCAGTGCTCGGCGCGATGATGGTGCTTCTGCAGCGACAGCCGCCCGCCCGGCTTGACGACGATGCGCTTGACCTGGTGGCGCTCGCCGTTGTCGACGGACTGGTAGCTGCCCCAGGGCCGGTGCACCTTGAGATGCTCCTCGGTGACCTTCGGTGCGACCGCCTTCAGCTTCGTCACGAGGCGCTTCAGGCCGTTGGCATCCTTCTGGCGCGAGACCAGCACCGCATCCGCGGTGGCGACCACGACGAGATCGTCGACGCCTTCGAGCGCGACCAGCGCTGCATCTGTGGTGACGTTGCAGTTGCGCGAGTCTTCGAACACCGCACTGCCATGCGAAGCATTGCCTTGCGCGTCCTTCTCCGACAACTCCCACACCGCGTGCCAGGAGCCGACGTCGGACCAGCCGCAGGACACCGGCACAACCGCTGCGCGCGAGGTCTTCTCCATCACCGCGTAGTCGATCGAGATCGCCTTCGCCGCGCCGAACGCCTCGGGCTCCAGCGTCACGAAGCCCAGATCGCGGCCCGCATTGGTCACTGCATTGGACACCGCCTCGATGCTCGCCGCGTCGACCTTGCGGTATTCGTCGAGCAGGACCGTGGCCGGGAACATGAAGTTGCCGCTGTTCCAGAGATAGCCCGAACTGACGTAGTCGGCCGCCTTCACGGCATCAGGCTTTTCGACGAAGCGCGCGACCGCGTGCACCTCGCCGGAGATCACCTCGCCCGGGCTGATATAGCCGTATTCAGTCGCCGGCCGCTCCGGCTTGACGCCGAAGGTGACGATGCGCCCAGCGCTCGCGGCGGTGAGGCCTTCGCGGCACGCCGCGACGAAGGCGGCGTTGTCCTGCACCACGTGGTCGGCGGCGAGCGCGAGCACGATCGCGTCACTGGCGCGGTTCTGTGCGAACACCGCGCCCGCGGCGATCGCGGGGCCGGAATCGCGCCGCATCGGCTCGAGGATCACGTCGGCCTCGATGCCGATCTCGGCGAGCTGCTCCAGCACCATGAAGCGATAGGACGCATTGGTGATGACGATCGGACGATCAAACAGCGAGGCATCCGACACGCGCAGCAGCGTGTCCTGGAAGGTCGAGCGCGTGCCGAACAGCGGCAGGAACTGTTTTGGGCGCACCTCGCGCGAAGCCGGCCACAGCCGCGTGCCGGCACCGCCGCACATGATCAGGGGGATAATGCGTTTGTCCATCGTCATTTCAAACCTTGAAGTAGTCCCGATACCAGGTGACAAAATTGCGGACCCCGAGCGCGATCGGCGTTGACGGTGCAAAGCCGGTGTCGCGCGTCAGATCCTCGACATCCGCGAACGTTTCCAAGACGTCTCCCGGCTGCATCGGCAGCAATTCTTTGATTGCCGTCCGACCCAGCTCCTGCTCCAGAAGTCCGACGACATGCATCAGCTCTTCCGGATGGTGGTTGCCAACATTGTAGACCTTAGACGGCGCATTTGCGGCAGCCGGGTCATCCGCGGGCACCCGATCGATCAGCTTGGATACTACACGGGTGACGTCGTCAATATAGGTGAAGTCGCGACGCATTTTGCCATGGTTAAAGAGCCGGATCGGACGCTCCGCCATGATGGCGTTCACGAACAGAAACAGGGCCATGTCGGGCCGGCCCCACGGGCCGTAGATGGTGAAGAAGCGCAGGCCCGTGACCGGCAGCCGGTAGAGATGGCTGTAGGACTGCGCCATCAATTCGTTCGCCTTCTTGGTCGCGGCATAGAAGCTCACTGGATGGTCGGTCCGGTCCTGCACGGCAAATGGCAGTTTAGTGTTGGCGCCATAAACGGAGGATGACGAGGCGTAGACGAGATGACGACAAGAGTTGTTGCGGCAGCCCTCCAGCACGTTGAGAAAGCCCTGGAGATTGGAATCGGCGTAAGTGTGCGGATGGTCGATCGAGTAGCGCACGCCCGCCTGCGCCGCGAGATGCACGACTTTGTCAAATCGATGTCGCGCAAACAGCGCCGAGATGGTCTCGCGGTCGGCGAGATCGGCCTCGACGAAGGCGAAGCGGGAATCGCTCCGAAGCAGGGCCAGGCGCGCCTGTTTCAGCGCCGGATCGTAATAGCTGTTGAGATTGTCGAGCCCGACCACGGGCCGGCCCTCGGCCAGCAGCTGCCGGGCGACGTGAAAGCCGATGAACCCGGCGGCTCCCGTGACCAAAATCGCCTGATCCGTCATCCTGTTCCCAAGCGATCTGTTGCCACGCGATCCCCAAGCCGGCCCCGCGGCGCCTCTTTAGCCGCGGTATCGAGGCCGTCGCAATAGCCTCGCCGCTATTCGTCACCGCTCCAGATAAGCGCTATTGCAAGATCGGCGCCAAGACCATACCAAAGCGGCCGAATTCGACGCCTCGCGTCGGGTTGCCTCAAATCTTCGCAAACCCTGTTCATGCGGGCGAGATGCGCCGAATCCTGCTGTCGACGGCCAAAATCCTGATTTCCGGAGCGCTGCTCTACCTGGCGCTGCGCAAGGTCGATCTGTCCGAACTGTTTTCACGCCTGACCGCGACCAGCCTGCTCTGGATCGCCATGGCGATCGCGGTCACGTTCCTGCAAATCTTCGTCGGCGTGGTCCGCTGGCGCGAGGTCAGCGCCGAATGCGGCGCGCCGCTCGAGCTCGGCCGCGCGATGCGCTACAACGTGATCGGTGCGTTCTTCAACCAGACGCTGCCCTCCGCGATCGGTGGCGATGCGGTCCGGCTATGGTTGGTTGCGCGCGCCGGCGCCGGATGGCGTGCGGCCACCTACTCGATCTTCGTCGACCGCGCGATCGGCCTTGTCGCGCTGGCGATCGTCGTCGTCGCGAGCCTGCCCTGGAGCTACGAGCTCATCACCGATCCGCACGGACGCTCGGCGCTGCTGCTCGTCGATTTCGCCGCGCTCGCGGGCGGCGTCGGTTTCCTGATCTTCGGCGCGCTGAAATGGTCGTGGCTGAAGACCTGGTGGGCCACCCATCACATCCACGCCTGCGCCGTGATTGCTAACCGCGTGATCTTCAACGCCAAGCGCGGACCGATCGTCGCAATTCTGTCGCTTCTCGTTCACGTGCTCGCCGTCGTCATTGCGTGGTGCGTGGTGAAGTCGATTGCCGCCCCCGTCAGCTTCGGCCAAACATTCCTCCTCATTCCGCCGATCATGCTGATCACCCTGATGCCGATCTCGATCGCCGGCTGGGGCGTGCGCGAGGCGACGATGGGCCTGGCCTTCGGTTTCGCCGGGCTTTCCGCCAATGAAGGCGTTAACGTCTCGCTGCTATTCGGCGCCGTGCTCTTCATCGTCGGCGCGATCGGCGGCCTGGTCTGGATCCTCAGCGCGGAGAAGGCCGCGAAAGGGTCGGCGCCGCTCGGGGTGCCGCAGTGAGCCCAACCGTCGACGCTGTTGCCGTCATGTCGTCGCTGCTTGCCGTCGCGGTCGCCGCGCTGATGTCGGCGATCATCACCTGGACCAGCCGTCCCCTGCTCCAGCGCTATGCCCTGGCGCGACCGAATGCCCGTTCCTCGCATCGCATTCCGACCCCGCAGGGCGCCGGCATCGCGGTGATCACCGCCACGCTGCTGGTCGCATCGGCCTGGGCCGCCTGGGCGAACGTTGCGATCCCGCCGGCGCTAGTCATTGCAACGATCGTGATCGCCCTGGTCGGATTCGCCGACGACATCGTGTCGCTGCCGGTGTTGGCGCGGCTGGCGCTGCAAGCAGCCTGCGTCGGCGCGGTCGTGTTCACCGCGTCCGAGACTGCGCGCATCGTGCCGGCACTGCCCCTTCCGCTCGAGCGTGGCCTCATCCTGCTCGCCGGCGTCTGGTTCGTGAACCTCGTCAACTTCATGGACGGGCTGGACCTGATGACGGTCGCGGAAGTCGTGCCCGTCACCGCGGCGCTGCTGCTGCTGGGACTGCTCGGTGATCTCTCGTGGCCGGCGGCGCTGATCGCCACGGCAATGTGCGGCGCCATGCTCGGCTTTGCGCCGTTCAACCGTCCGGTCGCAAAAGTGTTTTTGGGCGATGTCGGCAGCCTGCCGATCGGCCTTTTGCTCGGCTGGTGCCTGCTGGAGCTCGCCTGGCATGGGCAGCCGGCTGCGGCACTGCTGCTGCCGGCCTATTACCTCGTCGATTCCACCATCACGCTGTTTCGGCGCATCGCGCGCCGCGAACAATTCTGGTCGGCGCACCGCTCGCACTTCTACCAGCGCGCTACCGACAACGGCTTCACGGTCCGCGGCGTGATCGGCGATGTGTTCGCGCTCAATCTATTGCTGGCTGTGCTTGCCATCATCACGGTTCGCGCAAGCTCGACCTCGGTCACATGGCTCGCGCTTGTCGCGGGCGCGATCGCAATCGGATTCGTCCTGCACCGCTTCTCCCGACCTCAGGCGTCCTGAGCCGACAGCGCGAGCCGCAGGCCCTCGTCGAGGGAGACCTGCGGCTGCCAGCCGGTCGCTATCGCCTTGGCGAGGTTGAGCTCGAGCGAGCCGATCAGGCTGTCATGAGTATCTTGCCGGCCCATCACGCTGAGCAGCGTTGAGAGCAGGTCCGGCGGCATGCCGAACAGCCGCGAGGTCTTGCCGGCAGCCTTCGCCAGCCGCTCGATGAATTCGGGCGTCGAGACCTGTTCCGTGTCCGCGACCAGGAAGATCTCGAAATTGCTCGTGGGATCGGGGTGAGCCAGCCGGCGCAGGATGAACGACGACAGATTTTGCACGGCCAGGAACGCACGCTGATTGCGAATTGCGCCAAAGGGCAGCGGCAGTCCCAGATTCACGGCGCGCGTCAGCAGCGCGAAATTGCCCTTAGCGCCAGCGCCATAGACCAGCGGCGGCCTAATCACCGAGATATTCATGTCGCTGTCGCGCGCCAGCGTCCTCAAGCCCGCCTCGGCGGCGGCCTTGGACATGCCGTAGAGGCCGCGCGGCGTGAGGATGTCCTCTTCGCTGAACGGCGCGCGGCCATCATTGCTGCGGCCGTGCACGAGAACGGTGCTGACGAAGATGAACTGGCGAACGCCCGCCGTTGCCGCGGAGCGCGCCAGGTGCAGCGTGCCGGCGATGTTGACGTTGCGGTAGAGCTGGACCGCGTGCTCCTCGTGCTTGTGATGCACGCGCGCGGCGAGATGGACCACGGCGTCGACGCCTTCGAGCGCCGCCTCCCAATCGGTATCGGGCCCGATCGATCCGATCGCGACCTCGTCCTCGATTCCCTCCGGCCTGCGCGCCGCGCGGCGGACCGACCATCCCTCGCGCGCGAGCTCAGGCGCGACGTGGCGGCCGACGAAGCCGCTCGCCCCTGTCACCAGCACGACCGGTTTCCGCTCGCTCATCGTTGCTCCGTCAGATCGGGGTTGCGCAACAATTCGTCGATCAACCCGGCATAGGCGTTCATCGCGGTCGTCTGGTCGAATCTCGCTGCCGCCTTCACCGCGCGTTCGCCCATGGCGGCGGCGTCGCAACGTGATGCCGCGCGGATTGCGTCGGCGAGCTGATCGGCGCGGCCCGGCGTCACGACCCAGCCGAGCCCGTTCTCCGCCACCGTCAACGCGGCCTCGGCCTCCGGCTCGGAGACCAGCGCCACCGGACGGCCGACCGCCAGCAGATTGTAGAACCGGCTCGGCACCGACACCCCCGCCACGTTCTTCCGGTACGGAATGATCCAGAGATTGGCAGCCGCCAGGAACGCCTCGAGCTCGGCATCCGCCACCCGCGCCACGAACGACACATTGGGCAAGTTCGCCTCGGCCTGCAACTGCTTCAGCCGCTTGAAGCCGATGCCCCAGCCGGACAGCAGGAAGTGGATGTCCGGTTCGTCCTTCAAAAGGCGTGCCGCCTCGAACACGATCTCCGGATCATGAGTGAAGCCAAGATTGCCCGACAGGCCGACAATGAATCGCGCGGAAAGCGCCTTGCGGAACGGATTGTCCGGCGCCAGGGGACGTGCCGCCGGTACGAGCGTCGCCCAGTTCGGGATGAAGCGGATCTTGTTCCGCGTCATGCCGGAATAGCTCAAGAGCGGCCGCTCCGCATCGCGGCCGATTGTGATGACGGCATTGAGCGCGCGGAACATCAGGCTGTTGGCCGCGCGCATCGTTCGCGTCACGAACGAGCCGGGCTTCAGGATTTCCGCCATCACGAGAACATCGGGGAAGAGGTCGTGCATGATCAGCGCCGAGCGCGCGCCCTTGCATCTTGCCGCGGCCGCGACCGCGTAAGGCAGCATGAACGGCGCGGTCACGGTGACCACGACGTCACCAGCCCTAAGCTCCCGGATCAACGCGAAGAAGGTGCGCGCCGCGAACAGCAGCTCGGAGGCGCCACGTCGCACCAGCGCGGCCTTTCCCGCCATCCGGTTCTTGATGGCGATCACGCGCGGCTTGCCCGGGCCGGTTTGCGAGGCCGGCAATTCGCCGGGCGAGCCCGACAGCACGATGACCTCGTGGTTGACGGCGACGCGGCATGCGATCTCTGCCATGATCGCGGCGGTCGTGCTCGGATCAGGCGGATAGTGCTGGCTCGCGACGACGATCTTGCCTTGAGACTGCATGGTCAGGCCGCGGTCGACCCGAATTCAGGAACCGCATCCTTCAGGATGGTCTTGATCGTGGCCCGATCGTCCCGCGCGATCGCCTGCTCCAGCGCCGCGATCCATTTGCGCAGCGTCTGCATCGGCGGCTCGTTCGGCTGCGCGGCCATGATGCCGGCGACACCGATCTCACGGGTCGGCTCCTCGGAGGCGAACAGGATTTCGTGCAGGCGCTCGCCCGGCCGCATGCCGGTGAACACGATCTCGATGTCGTAGCCGGGCTGGAGGCCCGAGAGGCGGATCATGCGCTCGGCGAGATCGACGATCTTCACCGGCTGGCCCATGTTGAGCACGTAGACCGAGACGTCGGGACGCTGCGTTCCGAGCGCATGCGTTGCCGCCGTGATGACGAGATCGCAGGCCTCGCGGATGGTCATGAAGTAGCGGACCATGTCGGGATGCGTCACCGTCACGGGGCCGCCGGCCTCGATCTGGGCCTTGAACTTCGGCACCACCGAGCCGTTCGATGCCAGCACGTTGCCGAACCGGACCGAGATCAACCGCATCGGCGGCCTGGCACTGCCGCTAGCTGCGGCAAGATCGTGGTCGAGCGCCTGGCAGTACATCTCGGCGAAGCGCTTGGTGAGGCCGAGCATCGACACCGGCTCGATCGCCTTGTCGGTCGAGATCATCACCATGGCTTCGGCGCCGGCGCCGTGCGCCGCATCGGCAACGTTGATCGAGCCGAAGATATTGGTCTTGACGCCCTCGCTCCAGTCGCGCTCCAGGATCGGCACGTGCTTGAGCGCGGCGGCATGGAACACGATGTCCGGCTTGAACTCCGCCATCAGGCGGATGATGCGCTCCCGGTCGCGGATGTCGGCGATCCGCCCCTCGATCGCGGCCGCAGCGCCCTGCGCAGCCAGCGTCTCCGTGACCGCGTAGAGCGCCGGCTCGGAATTTTCCACGATCAGCAAACGTGCGGCGCCGAAGGCAACGACACGCTCGCAGATCTCGGACCCGATCGATCCGCCGCCGCCGGTGACGATGACAGCCTTGCCCTTGATCAGCGCTTCGAGCCGCGCATAGTCGATCTTTTCGCTCGGCCGCAGCAGGAGATCCTCGACCGCGACGGCCGTGAGGCGCGGCGCGTCGCCGCTCTCCAGCGAGGGCATGCGGTTGACGATCACGCCCAGCTTGCGCGCCCGCATCAGGATCGATTCCGGATGGGCGTCCGGCTCGAACGCGGACGGCGTCATCACCAGGCGTGCGATCGGCTTGTCGCGTTTGGCGAAGTCGCCGATGACGTCCTCGATGTCGTCGATGTCGCCCAGCACCGGCACGTTGCGGATGAACTGGCCGCGATCGGATCTCGACGGCGACAGCACGCCCACCGGCCAGATGCGCTTGATCGCCCCGCTCTCGATGCCGCGCAGCAGCACCTCGGCATCCGCGGCGCGGCCGATCAGCAGCGTCGGCGCGGCATCCTCGCCCCTCGCATGCCGCCGCACCCGCGTATAGCGGAAATAGCGATAGGCCATGCGCAGCGCGCTGAGGGAGGCGATTTCGAGGAACCAGTAGAGGACGATCGTCACCTTGCCGAGGAAGAAGGCGCCGCGGACGTTGGGGGCGACGAAGATGTAGTCGAGCGCCAGGAGGGCAACCGTCAGCACGGTCGCGACGCGGATGATGTTCAGCGCGTCAGGCAGCGAGATGAAGCGCCATTTCGTCGTGGTCAGATTGAAGAGGAAGAACACGACCACGCTGAAGGCGAGGAAGTAGGGCAGGATCCGGAACAGCAGCGGCAGCCGATCGAAGAAGCCGTCGCCGCCCTCGAAACGCACGTAGAAGGCTGCGAACAGCGCCGCCGTGGTCGCCAGCAGGTCGTGGAGCGCGATCAGGAAATTGCGCAAGGTGAGATGCGAAAGACGCGTCATCCGCCGACCGATGAAATCCCAGTTAGGTGCAACCTGACCGCGCTGATAGCCCATCTCGACAAGACTTGCCAGTACAAGACTTGCCAGCCGCGCGGCCGTTCAGGAACCAGCTTCCCCCACCTTCGCATCGACGCGTCTGGCCCGGATCACCATGCCGCCGGCAACGCCGACGCCGATGACATACATCCAGCCCTCGTGGAAGTCGAACAGATGGGAGTTGAACAGCGAGGTGAAGACGTTCTGCACCACGACCAGTAGGCCAACCCAATAGGCCAGCCCATCGCCGCGGAACAACAGGAGATGCAGGATCCAGGTCGCGTAGAGAACGGCGATGCCGATAACGCCCCATTGCACGGCGACATTGAGCGTCTGGTTATGCGGATTGCCGATCACCTCGGCGGAGGCCTGGTAGCCGCTGCCGGTCTTGACCTGCTCGAACAATCCACGCGTCGAACCGGTGCCGTGCCCCTTGATCGGCGCCTCCGCGAAGAAGCCGAGCGATTTCCGCCAGAATTCGAGCCGCAGGCCCAGCGAGGTCGGCTCGCCCTTTTCGACATAGCGCGTGTAGTCGCTGGCGAAGGTGTCCGCGGTCTTGCGCAATTGCGGCGAGGCCTGCCAGGCGAGAGCGGCGCCGGCGAGCAGAGCGGCCGAGATGATCGCGATGCTGCGCCAGCGCAGGTGCAGCAGTGCGAACACGCCGAACATGATCGGAACGGTGACCAGCGCGGTGCGCGACACCACCACGAAGGCCATGTTGACGAAGAAGCTCAGAGCCAGCGCGATCAATAGCCCCGCGAACCAATAGCGCTTCTCGCGCAGCAGCATCACGATGGGATAGGCGAGCGCGACCGCGCACAGCGCGAATTCCTGGCTCTGGTCGATGTAGTTCTTGACGAAGATGCCGCGCTCAAGCTGATCGGGCTTGAGCGTCAGGTTGGGATAGAAGGCCACCAGCCACGACATCACCGAGAGCAGCGCGCAGGACACCAGGAACGCGATGAACATCCAGTGCCCGCGCGGCGAGCGCTCGAAATGATAGAGGAAGACCGGCAGCACGAGCAGCTTGACGGTCGGATTGACCGCATAGAGACGCGCGCCCCAGGCCGCATCCGACCACAGCGTGCCCACCAGCGCGAGCAGGACGAGCGCGATCGGCGCGGCTGCGATCGGGCGCTTCAGCGATTGCAGGAATGCGCGGACGTCGAGAAACGGCACCATGCAGAGCAGGAACACAGCGTTGAAGATCGCCGTGAGCGAGGTCGACCAGGGCAGCGACGCCACGGTCAGGATTGCGAACAGGTCGGCCGTCTCGTACCACGCCGCCGGGCTGCGAAAGCGCCGCCACAGCGTCTGGCCGGTCGTCTCCCGGGCGAGCGTCGTCGCTTGGTCCGTCACTTGCCCCCTCCCCGCGCGCGATGGACCAGCGCGGTCGTGCTGAAGCCCTGGAGGATGTCGACCAGCACGACGGCCCCGCCGGCGGCTTCGACGACCTCGTGGCCGACCACCTGCTCGCGGGTGTAGTCGCCGCCCTTCACCAGCGCGCTCGGCTTGATCCGGGTGATCAAATCGATCGGCGTATCCTCCTCGAAGATGACGACGAGATCGACGGCTTCGAGCGCCGCGAGCACTTCCGCACGCGCCCGCTCGTCCTGAACCGGGCGATCGGCGCCCTTCAGCCGCCGCACCGAGGCATCGCTGTTGAGGCCGACGATCAGGCGATCGCAGGCTCCGCGCGCCGCGGTCAACACCTTGACGTGGCCGGGATGCAGGATGTCAAAGCAGCCATTGGTGAAGCCGACGCGCAGGTCCTGCCGGCGCCATTCCGCGAGCTGTGCGTCGAGCGCATCAGGCTCGAGCACGATCTTCTCCTCGGCCGCGAGATAGGCATGCGGCAGGATCTTCCGCCGCAGCTCGGCCGCGCTCACGCTGGCCGTGCCTTGCTTGCCGACGGCGACGGCAGCGGCCGCATTGGCCATCCGCAACGCCGTGTCCCAGTCCGCACCCGCCGCGAGCGACACCGCAAGCGCGGCGGCGACGGTGTCACCGGCGCCGGAGACGTCGCGCACCTGCACGGGGACAGCCGGAACATGAACGGCTTCGCCATTGCGCGGCACCAGCGTCATGCCGTGCTCGCCTTGCGTGACCAGGATCGCCTCGCAATCGGCGAGCCGCATCACGTCCTCGCTGGCATCGACGATGCTCTGCGGCGTGTCGGCGCGGCTGCGGGTCGCCTCCGAAAATTCCTTGCGATTGGGCGTGAGCAGCGTGGCGCCGCGATAGATCGCCCAGTTCAGGCTCTTGGGATCGACGATCACGGGCTTGCCGAGCGTTCGCGCGGCGTCGATGGTGTGGCGGATCACCCGCGCGGTCAGTACGCCCTTGGCGTAGTCGGAGAGCAGCACGATGTCGGCGCGCGCGATCTGCGGCAGGATTGCGTCGATCAGCCTGGTCTCGATGTCGTCGGAGGCAGGCATCGCCTGCTCCCAATCCGCGCGCAGCATATGCGTGGAAAAATGCTCGGAGACGAAGCGGACTTTTCGCGTGGTCGGCCGCGACGGATCGCACACCAGCGCGCTTTCGATGCTGTCCTGCTCATCGAGCGCGGCCTTGAGCCGTGCACCGGCATCGTCCTCGCCGACGAGGCCGACGAAGATGCAGCGCGCGCCGAGGGACGCGATATTGCGCGCGACGTTTCCGGCGCCGCCGATATGGATCTCGCTGCGCTGGGCGGCGATCACAGGCGCCGGTGCTTCCGGCGAGATCCGCGACACCTCGCCATAGACGAACTCGTCCAGCATGATGTCACCGATGCACAGCACCGTACGGCCTGAGATGGCTTGCGCGAGGGCGTCGAAATCGAGAATGGGCGTCGGCATGGTCCTTGAAGCCTCAGCGGAAGCGGTCTGGCCGGTCGAGATAATCGCCGACATAGGCTTTCACCGCATCCTCGAGCGTCGTGAAGCCGCCGTTATAGCCGGCGCGATGCAGGCGATCGACCTCGCTCTGGGTGAAGTATTGATAGCTGCTGCGGATCTGCTCGGGCATGTTGACATATTCGATGTTGGGCCTGGTGCCGAGCGCGGCATAGGCAGCGAGCATCAGATCCCTGAAGCTGCGCGCCTTGCCGGTACCGACGTTGAAGAGACCGGACACCGACGGCGTCGCCAGCAGCCACATGACGACGCGGACGACGTCGTCGACATAGATGAAGTCGCGGCGCTGATCGCCGTCGGCAATGCCCTCGCGGTGCGACTTGAACAATTGCACGACACGGCCGGCCCTCACGTCGTCGAAGCGGCGCGCCAGCACGCTCATCATCGAGCCCTTGTGGTATTCGTTGGGGCCGAACACGTTGAAGAATTTCAGTCCGGCCCATTGCGGCGGCAGCTTGTCGCCGCGCGCGACGCGCTCGGCGACGGCGAGATCGAACAGGTGCTTGCTCCAGCCGTAGAGATTCATCGGCCGCAGTTTCTTCAGCGCGGGCAGCGAGGCGTCGTCGTCAAAGCCTGCATCGCCGTCGCCATAGGTCGCCGCCGAGGACGCGTAGATGAGCGGCACCGCATTCGCCGTGCTCCAGTCGAGCAGGCGCATCGACAGGCGGAAATTGGTCTCGATCACGAGGTCGCCGTCGGTCGCGGTGGTCTCGGAAATCGCCCCGAGATGGATCACGGCATCGAGCTTGCGGCCCTCTAGCCAGTCGAGCAACTCCGCCGGCGGGACGATATCCACAAGCTGGCGCTTGGCGAGGTTCCGCCATTTGCCGTCGCTGCCGAGCAGGTCGCAGACCACGACGTCGCTGCGGCCGGCCTCATTCAGCGCAGCCACGACATTCGATCCGATAAAACCGGCCCCGCCGGTCACCAGCAACATTCAACCTACCCTGCCCAGGTTTTGCCCTGCCCGATTTCACGGCCCAGTCCTGCCCTAGCGCATGATCCACCAAAGTGTAAGCGGTTTTGGATCGGGCGCTGTCCCGGCTTTACCTGCCGCCCCGGAGCGGGTAACCGAACCGCCACATCAGCACGTTCCGGTCCTATTAACGAATGAACCAAGATTCGCAATTTGATCGAGATGCAGATCGGAGCGACACACGCCCGATCCTGATCATCCCCTATATGTGGATCGGCGATTTCGTCCGGAATCACACCGTTGTCCGGGTCCTGAACGAACGCTGGCCCAACCGGCCGGTCGATCTCCTGACCACCTCCCTCTGCGCCCCCCTGGTCGATTACATGCCCGGCGTGCGCGATGGCATCATGTGGGACCTGCCGCGCAGCCAGCTCGCCGTAGGCCGCCAGCTCGGCCTGGCGAAGCTCCTGCGCGAGCGGAATTACGGGACAGCTCTGGTGCTGCCCCGGACCTGGAAGGCGGCCATCGCGCCCGCGCTGGCCGGGATTCCGGAAAGGGTCGGCTTCGTAGGCGAGTTCCGGTTCGGCCTACTCAACCGCTGGCGCTGGGGCGAGAAGAAGCTGCCCCGCTTCATCGACAAGAACGCCGCCCTGGCCCAACCCGATGGCGCCCCCCTGCCCGCGGAATGGCCGGTGCCGCAATTGCGGGTCCCGGCCGAGGACGTCGTCCGCTGGCGGCAGGCAAATGGCCTCAGCGCCGGGGCGGCGGTCGCGCTGGCTCCCGGCTCAGTCGGCGTCTCAAAGCGCTGGACCTATTATCCGGAGGCTGCCCGCTTGCTGGCCGAGCGCGGGCTGGAGGTCTGGGTGGTTGGCGGCCCCGCCGAAAAGGGCCTCGCCCAGGAGATCGTCGCCGCCGGCGGTCCGGGCGTGCGGGACCTCACCGGCACCGATCTGCGCAACGGCGTCCTTGCCATGGCCGCGGCCGGCGTCGCCATCTCCAATGATTCCGGCCTGATGCATATCGCAGCCGCGCTCGGCACACCCACCATGGGCATCTTCGGCCCGACCAGCCCCTATCTCTGGGCCCCCCTCAACGGCCTCGCCGCGACCGTGGTCCAGGACAAGAGCGTGCTCTCATGCCAGCCCTGCCAGAGCACGATCTGCAAGATGAACGACCACCGCTGCATGCGGGATATCGCGGCTTCCGAGGTCGTGGCGATCGCGCAGCGGGTGCTCGGAGTGTGAACTCATTGACGCCATGCGTTGGTCGGGCAACTGGCAGCGAATCCAACAGCAGGTCTTTCCGTCCGCCAGCTTTAGTCAGTGACGTTGTCAGTTCATTCGCGGGATAAGGCTGCGTCGCTGCCGCTTGTGAGGGCTGAACCAAGATCACGTCGACAAAGACGAATCTTCATCGAGATTCGAACAAGAGGTTCGCTCCTCAAACGTCGCTCGATACATGCCTCTTGGACATTTTACACAGTTATGGAGGTAGCCCCATGCCGATCGTTCAATTCACTCGCTTCAAGACCGACAAGCCCGAGGAAATGATCAAGATCGTCAGGCAGGCGAAGAAAATCTTTGAGAAACACGGCGCCGAATTTCTTCGGCTCTCCCGCTTCCACACTGGCCAGTGGGCAGGAGAGTTGCTGGTTGCGACGCGCTATTCCAATTGGGAAGTTTACGGCAAAGTGCAGGAAGCCGTGGCAAACGACCCGGAGTTCGCGCAAGTGCAGGCTGACGGAATGAAGATTTCCCAACTACAGGGCCGCAACATCGCCGTTAGCATCGATCTCTAGCTGGGGCGCCGCCCCGCAAGCCACTCAAGCGCGGAGGCCGCCGGACAAATGCGGCGGCCTTTCCAGCTCTGACAGATCGCACTCGTCATCGCGCTACGCTGCGCTTTGCCTCAAGCAGACGAGCGCTCTGCAGAGCCTATTGACTTAGATCAACAACAGCTTCGCCAGTTCGCCGCACCCAAATACTGCTCAAGACCGATACGAAGGGGCGCGTCTTGCTGCGCCCCCATCGGCGTCGAAGAGGCTGATTTGGCAGTATTGACCATTTAGTCGGAGAGTTTCATGAGGACCTTCAATCCTTTGGTGACGTTGGTACTTCTCGTGACGCAATCGGCCTCGATTCAGGCTGCGGATTTGAACGGAGCTTGGACAATCGACGCCTCGGCCTGTGGCCAAATATTTACGAAAGAGAACAACAGGCTTGCCTTCAAGAAAGATGCTGATCTCCACGCGGGCGGTTTAATCGTCCAGGGAAGGCAAGTAACCGGCACATTTGAAAAATGCACGGTCAAATCGTTGCGCGATGACGGGCCGAATATGCGAATAATCGCGTCGTGCTCGGACGGCGTCGCGATTTCAGACGTCGCATTCGACCTGACATTCTCCGGAGAGAATAATATCACACTCAGCTCCAAGGAGCCGGTGCCAGTGCAAATGCCGTATGTGCGCTGCCCAATGTGAAGTCGACCGCGACGGTCTGAAGGAACCTGGATGGATGATCCGGGTATCGCAACTGCGGCCGATGATGACATCGTGCCGCTGTTTTGCCCGACGTGTCAAACGGCCTCGTAAAATCCGCAACGCATTGCACCGGCCGTCAACCCGTTAATTCCGCTGGCACCGGCTACTTTGCATGGGGTTGTTTTCGAGATTTTTGTTTGCTGTCGCGAAAACGGCAGTTCAGAGCAGCGGACGATAAACGTCACCGATCCGCGCCGCTTCGGCATCGAGGCTGAACTTCGCCAGCACCCGTGCCCGCCCCCGCGCGCCCATGGCGAGCGCGGCGTCCGGGTCGCGCATCAGCGGTTCGAGCGCGGCGGCCAACGCATCAGCGTCACCAGTCGGGATCAGCACACCTGTCGAGCCGTCCTCGACCACGAGCGCGGCCGCACCGGCGCGCGCGGCGACGAGCGCGCTGCCGGCCGCCATCGCCTCGATCAGCGTCAAACCAAAACCTTCGTTGCGCGAGGTGAAGGCGTAGATCGTCAGCCGCTGATACCAGCGCTGCACCGCTTCGATCGGCAGTTCACCGGTGATGACGATGCGCGACTGCAGGCCGGCGGCCTCGATCCGCTTCTTCAGATCGTTCGCAAAGGGAGTCTGCTCCGGCGTGACTTGGCCGACGATGATTGCAGTGAAATCCGGATAGCGCGGCAGCAGGCGACACATCGCATCGACGAACACATCGGTGCCCTTCTGCGCGCGCACCCGGCCGAAACAGCCGATCGCGTAGCGGCCCGGCAGCGCGGCTTCCGCAAAGGCCGCGGCGCGATCGTTCGGCGGCGCATAAACGTCGGTGTCGACGCCGTGTGGGATCACCGTCGCCTTCACCTTCAGGAACGAGGCCGAGATGTCTGATGTCGCGATGATCGCGTCCATGCGCCGGATCAGCCAGCGCGTGATCCAGCTGTGATGCCGCTGCGCGGCCGACGTGAACACGAGTTTCAATGGCCAGCCGAGCGCGCGCAGGAGCACGCCCGCGATCATCTCGTTGTTGCGCCGCGCATGCCAGATCAATGGCGTCTTGCGGCCCCATAGTTTGAGGAAATCGGCAGCGCTTAGTCGCGAAATCCCCTCCGGCGCATCCGAGCCGAACCACGCCGCGCGATAGAGCTTTGCCAGCCGTGGCGCCACCATCCGGTTGGTCGCGGTGACCCCGGAATAGCGCCTGTGCAGATTTGGCACGATCACTTCCAGATCGCCGGGGGAATTCGCCACGTCATGCTCCGTTACGGAAGCCCCCTATACGCAACATTAAGCATAGTGACCAGTTCAGGGCTGCCGAAACCCCCTCTTCACCGCGCAAACGTTAACGTGGCACGTTGATCGAAGACGGGTGAGATCATGACTGTGCTAGTCACCGGCGGCGCCGGCTATATCGGAAGTCACACGGTCCTGGCGCTGGCGGAAGCCGGCGAGGACGTCGTCGTGATCGACGATCTCTCCACCGGTTTTTCCGCCTATCTGCCCGAGGGCGTGCCGCTGTTCATTGGCGACGCCGGCGACGAGAACCTGGTCGAAGGCGTGATCGCCCAGCACAACATCGAGAGCATCATCCATTTCGCGGGCTCCGTCGTCGTGCCGGAGTCGATGCGCGATCCGCTCGGCTACTACCGCAACAACTTCATGACCGCGCGCAACCTGCTCAACGTCGCCGTCAAGCGCGGCATCAGCCGTTTCATCTTCTCCTCGACCGCGGCCGTCTACGGCAATCCGGACCTGGTACCGGTGCCCGAGCACGCGCCGACGCGGCCGCTGTCGCCCTACGGCTCGTCGAAGCTGATGACCGAGATCATGCTGCACGACGTCGCCGCCGCCTATGGCATGCAATACGTGACCTTGCGCTATTTCAACGTCGCCGGTGCCGATCCGCAGGCGCGCATCGGGCTGGCCACCGTCGGCGCCACGCATCTGCTCAAGATCGCCGTCGAGGCCGCGACCGGCCAGCGCGCCAAGATCGACGTGTTCGGCACCGACTATCCGACCCAGGACGGCAGCTGCATCCGGGACTTCATCCACGTCTCGGACCTCTCGCAGGCCCATCGCTCGGCACTCGCTTACCTGCGCAATGGCGGCGCCTCGACGACGCTCAATTGCGGCTATGGCCGCGGCTATTCGGTGCTGGAGACCATCGACGCCGTGCGCCGGGTTTCGGGGCGCAGCTTCGCCGTGCAATACGCCCCGCGCCGGCCCGGCGACATCATGACCATGGTCGCCGACACCAGCCGCATCCGCGGCCTGCTCGACTGGAAGCCGCAATACGACGACCTCGAGACCATCGCGGCCCACGCGCTGGCCTGGGAGGACAAGCTGTTCCGCGAGCGCCATGGCGAGCTCCGCCACGCCGTCTCGGCCTAGATTCCATCCCAGCGCAAGCCCTTAATTGGGCTTGAAAAGCGCGGCTTTAGCGGGCACAGAGGCCCTTCGATCCCTGACGCGCGGGCAGGCTTTTCCTTGCCCCGTCAATGGACACCGGATGGCCCAGTTTCCAAAGAAAATCACCGACGATCCCTATACGGCGGCAATCCTGATTCGCCGCCTGGTCACGGAACAGGGGATCATCTACTGGCGGCGTTACCTCGTCGCCTTCGCGCTGATGGCGCTTGCCGCCGGATCGACCGCGGGCGCGACCTACGTGCTCGGCCAGGTCATCAACCAGGCCTATGTCGACAAGAACATCCCGGGCATCGCGATGTTCTCGGGCATCACGGTGATCCTGCTGTTCATCAAGGGCGTAGCGACCTACGGCCACATGGTGATCCTGACCAAGATCTCCAACGCCATCCTCGCCACCAACCAGCGCCAGCTGTTCGCCAAGCTGATGCGCGAGAGCGTCGGCTTCTTCTCCGAACGGCATTCGTCTGAATTCCTGGCGCGGCTGACGGCCGGCGCCAAATCCATCACCGACGTGCTCAACATGCTGGTCAACGCCGTCGGGCGCGACCTCATGATGCTGCTCGCCATGATCGGCGTGATGGTGTGGCAGGACCCGGTGATGTCGTTCATCGGCCTCGTCGTGGTGCCGCCGGCGATGCTGGTGCTGCGCAAGCTGGTCAAGCGCATCAAGGGCCTCGCCTTCAACCAGTTCACCGGCACCGCCGACATCTTGGAGACGATGCAGGAATCGCTCCAGGGCATCCGCACGGTGAAGGCATTCACGCTCGAAGACACCATGCAGAAGCGCATCGACGAGAACATCGCGATCGTCGAGCGCAACGCCAACAAGATGGCCCGCGTCGCCAACCGCTCCAACCCGCTGATGGAGATGCTCGGCGGCTTCGCGGTCGCCGGCTGCCTGCTCTACGGCGGCTACAGCGTGGTTGCGCTCAACGCCACGCCCGGCGCGTTCTTCTCCTTCATGACCGCGTTCCTGATGGCGACCGAGCCGGCCAAGCGGCTGGCGCGGCTCAACATCGATCTGAACAGCCAGCTCGTCGGCGCGCGCATGTTGCTCGAGGTCGTCGACAGCCCGGCGAGCGAACATTCCGACGACGACAAGCCGGCGCTGAAGCTGTCCGAAGCGAAGATCGAGCTGCGCGATGTCAGCTTCTCTTACCGGACCGGCGAGACCGTCCTCAACCGCATGTCCTTCGTTGCCGAGCCCGGAAAAGTCACCGCGCTGGTCGGCCCCTCCGGCGGCGGCAAATCGACCGTGCTGGGGCTGCTGCTGCGCTTCTACGAGGTGACGCAAGGCGACATCGTGATCGACGGTCAGTCGATCGGCGCGATCTCGCGCAAATCGCTGCGCGCGCAGACCGCCTATGTCGGCCAGGACGTCTATCTCTTCCGCGACACCATCCGCAACAACATCGCCTTCGGCAAACCCGGCGCGACCGAAGAGCAAATCATTGATGCCGCGAAAGCCGCCTGCGCGCATGATTTCATCATGAGCTTCCCGCTCGGTTACGACACGCCGGTCGGTGAGCACGGCACGCAGCTCTCCGGCGGCCAGCGCCAGCGCATCGCGGTGGCACGCGCGCTGATCAAGAACGCGCCGATCATCCTGCTCGATGAAGCCACCGCCGCGCTCGATTCCGAGTCCGAGCGGCAGGTGCAGGAGGCGATCGAGCATCTCTGTCAGAACCGCACCACCATCGTGATCGCGCACCGCCTGCACACCATCATGCACGCCGATGCGATCCTGGTGGTCGAGGGCGGCGAGATCGTCGAACAGGGCCGGCACGACGAATTGCTCCGCCGCTCCGGTCGCTACGCCTCGTTCTTCCGCCTGCAACATCACGACGCCGGCGCTCTGGCGCCGATCAGCGCAACCGCATAGAGTTCCTCATCAACCTCAAGAGCAGCGAGATCGCTCCATGAACGCCGCCTCCTACGTCATTCCGCTCCCGCCCCAGGCTTCGCTTCCCGTCGTCGGAGAGAGCGGCCGCTACCCGGTGCGCCGCATCTGGTGCGTCGGCCGCAACTATCTCGAGCACATCCGCGAGATGGGCAACGACGAGCGCGCCCCGCCGTTCTTCTTCGCCAAGCATGCCGACATGCTGGTGCCCGATGGCGCCACCATTCCCTATCCGCCGCTGACCAAGGATCTGCATCACGAGGTCGAGCTGATCGTCGCGATGAAGAGCGGCGGCCTCAACATCCCCGCCGACAAGGCGCTCGACCATGTCTACGGCTATGCCGTCGGCATCGACCTCACCCGCCGCGACCTCCAGATCGCCTCGCGCAAGAAGGAGCGTCCGTGGGAGATCGGCAAGTCGTTCGACGGCTCAGCGCCCTGCTCCGCGGTGCAGCCGGCCTCGAAGATCGGCCATCCCGCCAAAGGCAAGATCTGGCTGACGGTCAACGGCAAGGAAGCCCAGAAGGGCGATCTCACCGAGCTGATCTGGAACGTGCCCGAGATCATCTGGCAGCTCTCGCAGCAGGTGAAGCTCGCCGCCGGCGACATCATCATGACGGGCACGCCGGCCGGCGTGTCGCAGCTCCAGCCCGGCGACAAGCTCGAATGCGGCGTCGACGGCGTCGGCACGCTGAAGGTGAGCATCGGCCAGCCGGAATAGGCTGAATGACATCTGGAAATCGAAAGGCCCCGGACACGTCCGGGGCCTTTTGCATTTCTACCAGGCCTTCACCGGCCGATTGGCGTGGCTTGCCTGCGGCACACCGCGATTGAGCGACATGTGCGAATGCACGCACAGCCAGCTGTCGCCATTTTTTGAAAACACCATCGTCGCGCGGCCGGGGCGCGGAAACGCGCTGCCATCGGGATGGTAGCCCGTGCTCGTCCACGGCACGACCACCGTCGCCATCGTGCCGTCGGGGGATGCCAGGATCGAGACCTGATCAAGGACGAAGCGGAAGTCGGTCGTCCTCGGCCAGACGTTATTCCATTGCGTCGTAACCCACTGGTCGAGCCCCGGGATGACGTCGTTATGCGTACCGAAAGCGAGCACGTCCGGGTGAAACAGCGGCCGCGCCGAGGCGTAGTCGACCTCGCGGACATGGCCTGAGAAGGTATCCAGCCACGCGCGGAAGAATTGCACGATCTCGGTGTTCGCAAGTGGCAACGGGGCCATTGCCTGCTCCATGTTTGGCCGCTAAATCGCGGCGACCTTGTTGCCATGGACTGAAGTGTGCGGCAAGATTCGCGGTCGAGGCTGAAGGGTCCGCCGCAGAGACTGCATCAGAAAACGAGAGGATGTCTCGGATGTCGAACACGATCACGGAGCTCGAGGGGCTGCTGATGCAGCGCTCGCTCACCGACCCACAGCTTGTGGCCGCAGCGGAGAAGGCAGCGGACTTCCGCATCCTCCCCGATGCAACCGTCATCAAGATCGGCGGCCAGAGCATGATCGATCGCGGCCGTGCCGCGGTCTATCCAATCGTCGAGGAGATCGTCGCCGCCCGCAAGGCGCACAAGCTCCTGATCGGAACCGGCGCCGGCACCCGTGCGCGGCATCTGTATTCGATCGCCGCCGGGCTCCGGCTGCCGGCCGGCGTGCTGTCGCAGCTCGGGGCTTCCGTCGCCGATCAGAACGCCGCGATGCTCGGGCAGCTGCTGGCCAAGCACGGTATCTCCGCCGTCTCCAGCGCCGGGCTGTCGTCCGTGCCGCTGTTCCTCGCCGAGGTGAGTGCGGTGATCTTCAGCGGCATGCCGCCCTATAGCCTGTGGATGCGGCCCGCGGCCGAGGGCGTGATCCCGCCCTATCGCACCGACGCCGGATGCTTCCTCGTCGCCGAGCAGTTCGGCTGCAAGGCGATGATCTATGTGAAGGACGAGAACGGCCTCTACACCGCGAACCCGAAGACGTCGAAGAACGCCACCTTCATCCCGAAGATCTCGGTGGCGGAGATGAAGGCCAAGGACCTGCAGGATTCGATCCTCGAATTCCCGGTGCTCGATCTCCTCACCTCGGCGCGCCATGTCCGGCAGGTGCAGATCATCAACGGCCTCGTCCCCGGCAATCTCACCCGCGCGCTTGCGGGCGAGCATGTCGGCACCATCATCACCGCGAGCTGAAGAGAGCACCGTCATGGCTGATACCAACCAGATCAAGCACGTCGCCTCGCCGCTCGCGCGCCAGACTCTGCTCGACAGCGATCTCACCCGCCCCGTTGCCGGCAACCGCCCGATCAAGCTGCTGCCCTGGCTGCAGGTCATCAAGATCGGCGGCCGCATCATGGACCGCGGTCACGAAGCGATCCTCCCGCTCGTCGACGAGCTGCGGTCGCTCTTGCCGGAGCATCGTCTGCTCATCCTGACCGGCGCCGGCATCCGCGCCCGCCATCTCTACAGCGTCGGCCTCGATCTCGGCCTTCCCGTGGGTTCGCTCGCACCGCTCGCCGCCAGCGAGGCCGGTCAGAACGGCCACATCCTGGCAAGCCTGCTCGCACCGGAGGGTGTCTCCTATGTCGAGCACCCGACCATCGCGAGCCAGCTCGCCATTCACCTCCAGGCGGCGCGCGCTGTCGTCGGCAGCGCGTTCCCGCCCTACCACCATCATGAATTCCCGACCGCGCGCATCCCGCTGCATCGGGCCGATACCGGCGCCTTCCTGCTCGCCGACGCGCTTGGCGCTGCCGGGCTCACGATCGTGGAGGACGTTGACGGCGTCTACACGACCGATCCCAATGGCGCGGATGGCAAGAAGGCCGAGCTGCTGAAAGAGACGAGCTTTGCCGATCTTGCGAAGCTGAAGGGCACACTGCCGTTCGATCCCGCGCTGCTCGAGGTGATGGCCAACGCACGACACATCGCGCGCGTGCAGGTGGTCAACGGCCTCGTTCCCGGCCGGATCGCGGCGGCGCTGCGCGGGCAGCATGTGGGGTCGATCATCAACACCGGCGCCAAGCCGGTGTGAGGCAGCGGCAACGTCCGCAAAAACAAAACCCCGGAGCCTGCTCCGGGGTTTTTCGTAGGGCGGATTAGCGCAGCGCCGACATCACGATGAGACCGAGGATCAGCGCCGTCAGCGAATATTTCAGCGTGTAGTAGACGTTGCGGTTCCACTCCTTGACCTTGCGGCTGCCGAGATGGATCTCGTAGAGCTTGCCGAATACCTTGTTGAGCACGCCGACGCTCTCGCCGTCCACGTTCTGGGTCGCGGAGGCCTTGACGATGTGATGGCTGACCCAGCGATTGATCGCGGTCATGAAGCCGTACTTCATCGGGCGCTCGACGTCGCAGAACAGGATGATGCGGTTGACGTCGGTCGCATTCTCCGCGCTGTGGATGAAGGTCTCGTCGAACATGAAGGCCTCGCCGTCGCGCCAGACGCATTCGACGCCGTCGACGAGGATGCGGCACTTGTTCGAGTTCGGCGTGACGAGGCCGAGGTGATAACGCAGCGAGCCGGCAAAGGGATCGCGGTGCGCGCCAAGCTTGCCGCCCGGCGGCAGCATCGCGAACATCGCGCCGTGCACGCTCGGGATCGATTTGAGCAGCTCCACCGTCTTCGGGCACAGCGTGTTCGCCGACGGCAGGAAGTCGTCATACCATTTCAGATAAAACCGCTTCCAGCCGCTCTTGAAGAACGAGTAGAAGCCCCAATCGTTGTTCTTCGCGGCCGCGCGAATAAAACCTTCGTCGAACAGGCGCACCGCCTCGTCGCGAATGGTCTCCCAATTCTCGCTGAGTGGCTTCAACTCCGGAAACTGATCGACCGGGATCACCGGCTTATTCGGCACGGCCGAGCCCGCATACATCAGCACGTTGTAGGGCGCGAGATAGGTCGAGTGATCGCCGAGCTGGCGGGCGAAGCGCAGTCGCTGCTTGCCGCGGAAGTGAACGTAAATGGTCGAAGCCGCGAGCACATAGAGAATGACAAGTTGCGGCGCAAAAAGCTGTTTCAGCATTTCCCCAAATCCCGAGTGACCCAGCTGGGGACGTGATCTACTCCGACCCGGCCCGAGCTGCAAGATATTGGCGTGCATCCTGAGGCTGTTCCGCAGGTTGTGATTGGGACGTCCCGAGCGCGCCGCGCACAATTTGAAATCGTAGCTGACCCGCCGCCAATCCCCGCGTTGCGGTCGGTTTGCGGCGTGCTATCCTGGTTCCAGGGTTGGAAAATCGGGGTGCGTCTTGGGGATGTGGCGGTCGTTGGCGGGCTCCGCGCTCGCGCTGGTTCTGCTTGGAATATTCGCACCCGTGAACGGCCAAGGCACTTCGCCGTTACCCCAAGGCGGCAAGCCTCCGGATCCGGAGCTGCGCGGCCAGTGGCTACGGGTCGGGCAGACATTCGCCTGCAAGGTCGAAGCCGGTAAGCGCATCACCCCGCCCGATCCCGACGTGCTTAGCTTTGCCTGCCAGCGTATGGGCGCGCTGGGCGTCGGCATCTCGGAGACCTCGCTCAAGGCCGTGCTCGGCGAGCCGCACCGCAGGCTGCCGCAACCGAACAACGCGACGGCCTATGTCTACTTCCTCGGCAAGACCGGCGAGTTTCCCTATCTTGCCGCCATCGTGAAAGCGAACCGCACTGTCGCACTCCAGATCAGCGGCGAGACACCGGTCGCCGCGTACAGCTTCAACCGGGTCAATCTCGGCGACAGCACCGACAAACTGATGGCGCAGTTCGGCGGCCCATTCCACGTCGGGCCTAGCGGGCTGGAGAAAACGGAGCTCTGGACGTACGAGCCATGGCCCTTCTCATTCGAGGTGCGGCAGGACCGCGTCACCTCGATCCGGATCAGCGATCCGACCATCAAGTAGATTCGATTGTGTTCGATCAAGCCCGCGACAGCGCCTGGAGACCCTTGAAGGTCAGGCGCTTCGGGTCGGTGACGCCGGCGAGATAGAGCCGACGGATGAAGGCGATGACGGCGTCGCGGTCGCAATCGGTCAGCGCGACGACGGCGTCGACCGCAATCTTCTGGGCTTCCATTGGGCTCACCTCGGCCTTGCGAGTAACCCCGGCCGAGACAGGCTAGGACTCATCCGTTAAATCGGCGTTAACCGTTCTGGAACCGTCGCCGATTCAGCCCGGCGGCCGTATACGCAAAACAACGCATTGGCAGTCGCCGCGCGGCCGCAATGTCTAGCGTGCACCGAGGCTCTTCTTGAGCTGCGCAAAGTGCTTCTTCAGCCGGGGCACGGCGAAGTCGGTGAAGGCCCGTACCTTCGGCACCGCGAGCCGGCCCTGCGGGCAGATCAAATGCGCGGGCATCTCCGGATCCTCATCGCCGGCCAGCACGATCTCGAGCTCGCCGCTCGCGACCTGCTCGGCCACCTGGTACGAATACATCCGCGCCACGCCGCGCCCGGCAACCGCGGATGCCACCGCCGCATAGGTGCTGTTGACGACGAGTCGCGGGATGAACTGGACTGTCCTGGCTGCCGATGAGCCGGCCTGTGGCGCAAAGGTCCAGGAATTGGGCAGGTGCGCCATCGCCACGATCTGGTGCTTGGCGAGATCGCCGGGTTCAGCGATGCGCGGGTGCTGCTTCAGGTAGCGCGGCGCAGCCACCACGACGCGGCTGATCTCGCCGACCCGCATCGCCACCATCGCCGAATCCGCGAGAGGCCCGATGCGAAGCGCGATGTCGACGCCCTCCTCGATCAGATTGACCGAACGGTCGAACAGCAGGAGCTTCGCCGACACCGTCGGATAGGCATCGAGAAATGCATCGAGGATCGGCCGCAGCACCATCTCGCCCGAGACCACCGGCGCCGTGATCGCGAGCAGGCCGCGGGGCGCCGTGCGCGGTCCGGCCACGATGTCGTCGGCCTCCTCCAGCTCGGTGAGCACGCGACGGCAGATCGCAACATAGCGCTCGCCCTCCTCGCTCAGCTTGATCGATCGCGTCGTCCGGTGCAGCAGCTCGGCGCCGACCCGCTCCTCGAGGAAAGCGATGGCGCGGCTGACCGCCGCCGGCGAGCGGCCGAGCTTGCGTCCTGCGGCGGCCAAGCTGCCCTCGTCCACCGCAAGGACGAACACCTTCATCGCATCCAGACGATCCATGCCTACCCGTCGCCCCATCAAATTCCAGTGACAAGCTAGGCGCTCGCCCCCGCCGCGACAACCGCCGCCAAAGGCCGGTCCGGCATTCGTTCGCACCACGTAACAGTGTCTGCCGGACAACGTGTATTCGCAGCCGGGCCGCCGCGGCGTACCTCAGTACGCGAGCCAGCCGCTGCTGGCGCAGGTTCTGAAAGCCAACAACAGGAGTCAGCCATGGGTATCGAGCAGAAGGTCGCCATCATCACCGGTGCATCGCAGGGCATCGGCGCCGCCCTGGTCCAGGGTTTTCGCGATCGCAACTATCGCGTCGTCGCAACGGCGCGTTCCATCAAGCCGTCGGGCGACGATGACATCCTCGCCGTTCCCGGCGACATCACCGACCGGGCCACCGCGCAACGCGTGGTCTCGCAGGCCGTCGCGCGCTTCGGCCGCGTCGACACGCTGGTCAACAATGCCGGCATCTTCGTCGCAAAGCCGTTCACGCAGTACACGGCCGAGGACTATGCGGCGGTGATGGGCACCAACGTTGCGGGCTTTTTCCACATCACGCAGCTCGCCATTGCGGAGATGGAGAAGCAGGGTTCGGGTCACGTCGTCCAGATCACGACCACCCTGGCCGATCAGGCCAATTCGAACGTGCCGTCGGTGCTGGCCTCGCTGAGCAAGGGCGGGCTGAACGCCGCGACCAAGTCGCTCGCGATCGAATACGCCAGGCGCGGCATCCGCGTGAACGCGGTGGCGCCCGGCATCATCAAGTCGCCGATGCATCCCGTTGCGACGCATGCCCAGCTCGGCGCGCTGCATCCGGTCGGCCACATGGGTGAGATGTCCGACATCGTTGGCGCCGTGCTCTATCTCGAGCAGGCAAGCTTCGTCACCGGCGAGATCCTGCACGTCGACGGCGGCCAGAGCGCCGGCCACTGAGCGCGGAGAAACACCATGCCGACCGTCACCATTCAAGTGACCCGCGAAGGAACGACGCCGGGAGCGGCGTCGCTCACGGCGGAGGAGAAGGCCGCGCTGATCAAGGGATCGAGCCAGTTGCTGCTCGACGTGCTCGGCAAGCCGCTCGAGTCCACCTTCGTCGTGATCGAGGAAGTCGACACCGACAATTGGGGCTGGGGCGGCCTGCCCGTGCAGGACTTCCGGCGCCGCCGCGCCGCAAAGACAGGATGATCCGCGCGCCACTGTGTGCGCAGGAGGATGACATGACCGAACTCAATGCAAACACTGGGCACCACGCCCGGCCGCATCAGCGGCCAGGATCGGAATCGCAATCGAATTCGCGGCAGGCTTGGCGGTACGCCGTGGCGGGATTGTGCGCATCACTGGTCGGGCTTGGCCTCGCCCGCTTTTCCTACACGCCGCTGATCCCGGCGCTGATCGCCGCGAAGTGGTTCAGCGCATCCGACGTCGTCTATCTCGGCGCTGCCAACCTCGCCGGTTACCTCGCGGGCGCGCTCGCCGCACGCGCACTAGCCACCCGCATCGGCGCAGTCCGCGCACTGCGGGCGATGATGCTGCTTGCCACCCTCTCCTTTTTCGCGAGCTCTACCCCGGTGTCGTTCACCTGGTTTTTCGCCTGGCGCTTTCTGTCGGGCCTGACCGGCGGAATCATCATGGTGCTGGCGGCCTCCGTCATTCTGCCGCACGTATCGGCCGCGAGGCGCGGCATCGTCGGCGGCGTGATCTTTGCCGGCGTCGGCCTTGGCGTCGCGGCATCGGGCACGCTGGTGCCGTTGCTCCTGCAACAGGGCTTGCAGCAGAGCTGGTATGGCCTCGGCATGCTCTCCGCCGTGCTCACACTCGCGAGCTGGTGGAACTGGCCTGCGGAGGCCAAGAGCGATGCCGCGCCTTCGCATCACGCGAAGTCCCATCAGGCCTCGCCCGCCGTGCGCGCGCTTCTGGTCCAGTATGGCCTCAACGCGGTGGCGCTGGTGCCGCACATGGTCTTCATCGTCGACTTCGTGGCGCGTGGCCTCGGCCAGGGCATTGCCGCGGGCGCGCGCTACTGGGTGCTGTACGGTCTCGGCGCCATCGTCGGCCCGCTCGTCACCGGCCATCTCGGTGACCGCTCGGGATTTGGACCGGCCCTGCGCGCGGCGTTCCTGATTGAAGCGGCCGCCGTGCTGCTGCCCACCGTCAGCACCGCGCCTCTCTCGCTGATCGTGTCGAGCGTCGTGGTCGGCGGCTTCACACCCGGTATCGTACCGCTGGTGCTCGGGCGCATTCATGAGCTCGTGCCGCACTCGACCGAGCAGCAGCGCGCGACATGGAGCCACGCCACCACGAGCTTTGCGCTGTTCCAGGCGGCGGCAGCCTACGGCTTCTCCTGGATCTACGCGCAGACCGGCGGCGACTATCTGGTCCTGTTCGGACTTGGCGGCGCCGCCGTGGTGCTCGCGCTTGCGATCGATCTTGGGCTCGCGCTCACCACGCGCAAGGCATAAAGCGGGCGGCGGCGTGATCAGGAATACTGCATCACGCCGTCGTCGATCTTGCCAAAGCGCAAGGAGACGATGTCGAGCGCGTAGTTCTGGTACAGCCGCCATGGCTGCTTCGAGCCCTGCTTCGGCATCTTCGCGACCGAGCGCTGCACATAGCCCGAGGTGAAATCGAGCGACGGCTGCGCGGTGATTTCAGGGTCGTCATTGTGCGGCATGCACTGACGGAAATTGTGCCGGTCCATGTAGTTGATGAGCCGGCAGACATATTCGCAGGTGAGATCGCATTTCAGCGTCCAGGACGCGTTGGTGTAGCCGAAGGCTGACGCCATGTTCGGCACGTCGGCATACATCATGCCCTTGTAGGTCAGCGTGTTGGCGAAATCGATGGCGCGGCCGTCGACGCTGATTTCGAGACCGCCGACGACCTGGAGCACCAGCCCCGTCGCGGTGACGATGATGTCGGCCGCAAGCTCGCTGCCATCCTTCAGGCGAATGCCGTCGCGCGTAAAGGTGTCGATCTCGTTGGTGACGACGGCGGCGCGCTGCTCGCGGATCGCCTTGAACAGGTCGCCGTCCGGCACGAGGCAGAGCCGCTGGTCCCAGGGATTGTAGCGCGGCGTGAAATGGGTCGCGACGTCGTAGTCGGGGCCGAGCGCCATCTGCACCCCCTTGAGCACCAGCTCCTTCACCTTGGCAGGCCGGCGCCGGCTGAGCTGGAAGAAGAACATCCCCCACATCACGTTGCGCCAGCGGATGACATGATAGGCAAGCCGCGTCGGCAGATTGCGGCGCAATTTGTTGGCCACGGGGTCCTGCGCAGGACGCGACACCACATAGGTCGGCGAGCGCTGGAGCATGGTGACCTGCGCCGCCTTCTTGGCGAGCTCCGGCACCAGCGTCACTGCGGTTGCGCCCGAGCCGATCACGACGACGCGTTTTCCCGCGCAGTCGATGTCCTCGGTCCATTTCTGCGGATGCACGATGCGGCCGGCGAAATCTGCCACGCCCGCAAACTCCGGCGTATAGCCCGCCTCGTATTTGTAGTAGCCCGAGCACATGAACAGGAAATTGCAGGTGAAGCGCACGAGCTCGGTTGCGCCCTCGCCCGTAATGCGCTCGGCCTCGATGGTCCAGCGCGCATCCGGCGTCGACCAGGACGCGCGCTTGACGCGATGGCGGAAGCGGATGTGCGTCTCGATGCCGTTCTCGGCTGCTGTCTCGCGCACGTAATTCAGGATCTGCGGCCCGTCGGCGATCGCCTTCGGATCGGTCCACGGCTTGAAGGAATAGCCGAGCGTAAACATGTCGCTGTCGGAGCGGACACCGGGATAGCGAAACAGGTCCCAGGTCCCGCCGATGCAGTCGCGCCCCTCGAGAATGACGTAGCTCTTGCCCGGGCACTTGCTCTGAAGATGATAACCCGCGCCGATGCCGGACAGGCCGGCACCGACGATCAGCACGTCGAAATGTTCTGCGGCTTTAGCCATGGCGTTCTCCCCGGCACAGGATGGGCGACGCCGTGCCGAATTGCAACCGTCAGGCGGTGGCAGCACCGTAGACAAGGGCTGTGTCGAAATACTCGTAGAATTCCACTGCCTTGCCATCCTTGAAACGCCAGAAATCGACCTTCGGGGTCTCAGCGATCTTCCCGGTCCTTTTGTTGGTCCAGGCACATGAGCCGCGCGCGAAAACAGCGTCGCCCTGCGCGACGTATTCATTCATGGTGTAGTGCTGCATGCTCCAGTCAGCCAGCAGACCGTCGAAATAGCCACGCAGCTGCGCGCGGTCGTCATAACACTTGGCAAAGGGCACCGCCGGAGCCCCCTGCGGAAGCGAGTCGAATTTGATCTGCGGGCCGATGACGCTGTCGAACCAATAGTCGACGCTCCCGCCTTTGCTGTCGTTCCACCGACGATAGGCTTCTTTGAGCAACTGAACGTTGGCTTCGCTAGACATCGCATTCCCTCCATATGCATTTGACAATGAACGTGGGAAACGCGGCCACCCGCTTCAGAAGTGGCGGGCTTGTTTTGGCTCTACCTCCGAGCGTAGCACAATGAGTCTACAAAAAAAGGCCCCGGATCGCTCCGGGGCCTTCGTGTCGCAGCTGGATGCGATCTCAGTAGCGGTAGTGGTCCGACTTGTACGGACCTTCTTGCTTCACGCCGATGTAGTCGGCCTGGTCCTTGCGCAGCTCGGTGAGCTTGACGCCGATCTTGGCGAGGTGCAGGCGCGCGACCTTCTCGTCCAGCGACTTCGGCAGCACGTAGACTTCCTTCTTGTACTTGCCGTCCTTGTTGTTGGCGAACAGCTCGATCTGCGCCAGCGTCTGGTTGGTGAAGGAGGCCGACATCACGAAGGACGGATGGCCCATCGCGTTGCCGAGGTTCACGAGGCGGCCTTCCGACAGCATGATGATTCGGTGCTTGTCGGGGAATTCGATCTCGTCGACCTGCGGCTTGATGTTGGTCCACTTCAGGTTACGCAGACCCGCGATCTGGATCTCGTTGTCGAAGTGGCCGATGTTGCAGACGATGGCGCGATCCTTCATCGCGCGCATGTGCTCGATCGTGATGATGTCCTTGTTGCCGGTCGCGGTGACGAAGATGTCGGCGCGGGGCGCGGCGTCTTCCATGGTCACGACCTCGTAGCCTTCCATCGCGGCCTGGAGCGCGCAGATCGGATCGACTTCCGACACCATCACGCGGCAGCCGGCCTGGCGCAGCGACGCGGCAGAACCCTTGCCGACGTCGCCGAAGCCCGCGACCATCGCGACCTTGCCCGACATCATCACGTCGGTGCCGCGACGGATGCCGTCGACCAGCGATTCACGGCAGCCATAGAGGTTGTCGAACTTCGACTTGGTGACGCTGTCGTTGACGTTGATCGCCGGCCACAGCAGCGTGCCGGCCTTCTGCATGTCATAGAGACGATGCACGCCCGTAGTGGTCTCTTCGGAAACGCCCTTGATGCTCTTGGCGATCTCGGCGAAGTAGCCCTTCGGCTTCTCCTTGAGCTGCTTCTTCAGGAGCGCGAAGAAGACTTCCTCTTCCTCGGAGCCGGGCTTGTCGAGGAACGCGGTGTCGCCGTTCTCGGCGCGCAGACCGAGATGGACGTACATGGTGGCATCGCCGCCGTCATCGAGGATCATGTTCGGGTGACCGCCGCCGTGCCAGTCGAACAGTTTTGCGGTGTAGTCCCAGTATTCGGCGAGCGTCTCGCCCTTGACCGCGAAGACGGGAATGCCGGCGGCCGCGATCGCAGCCGCGGCGTGGTCCTGCGTCGAATAGATGTTGCAGGAGACCCAGCGAATGTCGGCGCCGAGGGCTGCCAGCGTCTCGATCAGCACGCCGGTCTGGATCGTCATGTGCAGCGAGCCGGCGATGCGCGCGCCCTTCAGCGGCTGCTTCGGGCCGAACTCCTCGCGGGTGGCCATCAGGCCGGGCATCTCGGTCTCGGCCAGCGAGAGTTCCTTGCGGCCGAAGTCGGCGAGCGAAATGTCCTTGACGATGTAGTCGGTGAAGCCGGGCTTCGCATTCATAGCGGAGGTCCTGTTGTTGAATTGGTCGTTCCGGGTCGCCTTAGAAAGGCGAACCCGGAATCTCGACATTATGGATAAGGATCCCGGGTTCGCCGCTGTCGCGGCGCCCCGGAACGACGTTGGTGATCAGAGCGCGCGCTTGAGCGCTTCGACCAGGTCGGTCTTCTCCCAGGAGAAGCCGCCCTCGTTGTCGGGCGTGCGGCCGAAATGGCCGTAGGCCGAGGTGCGCGCGTAGATCGGGCGGTTGAGGTCGAGATGGCTGCGGATGCCGCGCGGGGTGAGATCCATCGCCTTGGCGGCGGCCATCTCGAGCTGGTCCTCCGACACCTTACCGGTGCCGTGGGTGTCGATGTAGATCGACAGCGGACGCGCGACGCCGATGGCGTAGGCGAGCTGGAGGGTGCAGCGATCGGCGAGACCGGCCGCGACGATGTTCTTGGCGACGTAGCGCGCCGCGTAAGCCGCCGAACGGTCGACCTTGGTCGGATCCTTGCCGGAGAACGCACCGCCGCCATGCGGGGCCGCGCCACCATAGGTGTCGACGATGATCTTGCGGCCGGTCAGGCCGGAATCGCCGTCCGGACCGCCGATGTAGAACTTGCCGGTCGGATTGATGTGCCAGATGGTCTTCGGCGTGATCCAGTCCTTCGGCAGCGCCTCGCGGACATAGGGCTCGACGATGTCGCGGATCTGCTTCGACGAGATGTCCTCGACCAGATGCTGGTGCGACACGACGATCTCGCGCACGCCGACCGGCTTGCCGTTCTCGTACTGCACGGTGACCTGGCTCTTGGAGTCCGGACCCAGCACCTTCTCGCGGCCGGAGTGACGCGCTTCCGAGATGAGGCGCAGGATCTTGTGGGCATAGAAGATCGGCGCCGGCATCAGATCAGGCGTCTCGTTGGTGGCGTAACCGAACATGATGCCCTGGTCGCCTGCGCCCTCTTCCTTGACCTCGCCCGGCTGCAGCGCATCGACGCCCTGCGCGATGTCGGCCGACTGCGGATGCAGCAGGATTTCGATGTCGGCCTTCTCCCAGTGGAAGCCGTCCTGCTCGTAGCCGATGTCCTTGATCGCGGCGCGCACGACGCCTTCGATCTGCTCGTTGGTAACGGATGCGGGACCTCGGGTCTCGCCGGCGATCACCACCTTGTTGGTGGTCGCGAGCGTCTCGCAGGCCGCACGGATCTGCCACGGATCGATGCCGGCTTTCGGCCCTTCGCGGTAGAACAGATCGACGATTTCATCGGAGATCCGGTCACAGACCTTGTCGGGATGACCCTCGGACACGGATTCGCTGGTGAAGAGATAGGACGCGCGCATCAGTAACCCCTTGTTCCGCCGTTAACATGGCGGGCGTTTGCGATGTTTAACCTTGGATTATGTCAATCACGCCGTCGCGAGATGACGTAGGACTCGTCGAGAAACCAGAGCCCGTTGTACTTCCGCAGCACGTCCCGGGCGGCATCCAGAGTGCGGCCGTTTTGAGTCATTTCTGTCAATCGGTCGTCCTCGATCTGCGCCACATACACCGCCGCATTCCACGCTGCAAAGGCCGTCGAGGTTCCGATGGTACCCGTCACCTCGTTGGGCAGCGCTTCCATATCATACCTGAAGATCGAACGGTTGTCCGCATAAGCATTAAAATTTAGGTCCCGGCCCAACGACCCAAGCTCGTACTTCACGGCGCGCAATAGCTCATGACGGCTGACCGCGAAAGGATTTTCTCCAGGCCAGATCGCCTGGATCATTTCCATGCCGGGATCGTGACCATGGGAGTGGATTCCGATCAGCCGCCCGCCCGGCCGAAGCGCCCGCGCCAGCGGTGCAATGATCCGCTTTGCCCGGAAATTGACCGAGGACAGGGCGCGGTAGGGCTGGGATGCAATGACCAGGTCGAAATTGGCCTCGGCCTGGCCCGGCCGCGGAATGGTCGAATCCAGCAGGAACCTGTGGTCCTCGCGGTAGAGCACCAGGACGACGGGCCGCTCGTAGAGCGGCATGGCCGTGCGTGGGCTGATCGCGGCGCGCCAGTTCTGCTCCAGGAACGGCCTCAACTCGGCGATCTGCTGCTCGAACTCGCCTGACGAGGCGCCACGTAACGGAACCTCGTGCCAGACGGTGGCCGCCGCCGCCGCAGGCGATGCCGGCGTGAGCCAGGGCGCCTCGGAGTAGAACATGTTGGTGAACACGAACACCGACGCCGGATGCTCGAAAATGCGGTCCGGGACCCTCTCCAGCGTCAGCCGCAGGTCCTCGAGACTGAGCTCCTTGCCGGCCACGTAGAACGGCATGTGCGGGTAGCGCTGGTGCGTTGCGCGCAGCACCCGGGCCAGCACCGTGCCGTCGCCGACGCCTGCGTCGAAGATGCGCAGCGCCGGCGGGCGCGGATGGATGCTGGCGAGTTCCAGCGCGACGCGCTCGGCGACCACCCTCTTCTCGCTGCAGGTATGGACGAACAGCAGGTATTTTTGCCGGTTCTCGAAGAAACGGAAATTACCGCGCGGATCGCGTTTTTCCGGGGGTACCTGGAGTCCCCGCGGCGGCGGCAGGCCGCCCGTCGTCGATGCGGCGATATAGGCCTGGATCCGCTCCAGCGTGTCGATCGTGATGCGCTTTCCCTCGCGCAGGCGATGGACCAGCTTCCCATCGTTCACCGCGCGCCGGCCAAACGTCGATTCCGCCATGTCCGCCTTGCGGCAGAACTCGGTGATTTGGCTAAGGATTTCGTCGTTCTTCATGAGTGGGAAAGCGGTGGGCAGAACTGTTGGGACCAGCGTCGTAGCAAAATCTGCCCACTGAGGGAATACCCTCTCTTGGCTTTACCCCACGTCCAATGACGAGCGCGTGAACCCCGGCGCACCGCCGAGCAACAAACAAGCGCTTCTCCTTCAAGGGACCATCGCCATGCGCCGCCTGCTCGTCGCGCTCTGCCTGCTCACAGCAACCCTGTGGGCCGCACCCGCCTTCGCGCAGGCGCGGAGCCAGCTCGGGCCGCTCTGCACCACCGACACCACGCCGCCAGACCAGATGATCGACGCCTGCAACAAGATCGTCGCGCTGAAGGTGTTTCGCGGCGAGCAGCTCGCGACGATCTATTTCTGGCGCGCGGTGGGCTGGAACAAGAAGGGCGACTATTCGAAGGTCATCGCCGACACCACCGAGGCGATCCGGCTCCAGCCGAGCCAGGCGGTCTACAATCTCAGGGGATCGGCCTATTACGACAAGGGCGACTACGACATCGCGATCGCCGATTTCGACGATGCGCTGAAGCTCGGCCCGCCTGATGGCACGATCTTCCACAATCGCGGCAACGCCTGGCGCGGCAAGGGCGACTACGCCAAGGCGATCGCCGACTACGATGCCACGATCAAGCTGCAGCCCAAATCGACGTTCTCGTTCCAGAATCGCGGCATTGCGAAGGAGGCGCTCGGCGATCTCGACGGCGCGCTTGCCGACATCAACCAGGCGATCCGGCTCGACCCGACACTGCCGCAGCCGCTGATCAATCGCACCGCGATCTGGCGCGTGCGGGGCGATCTCGATCGCGCCATTGCCGATGGCAGCGAGGCGATCCGGCTTGCGAAAGAGAAACCGCCCGTCAACATCATGACGCCGCCGAACAGCGTGCTGATATCAGGCTATATCCACCGCGCGCTGGCCTATGAGGCGAAGGGCGACTACGCCCATGCGCGCGACGACTACAAGGCGACGCTGGCGATCGTGGCTTCCGATGCCGGCAGCAAGGCCAACCAGGCCACCGCCAAGGTGCGGCTGTCGCTGGTGACGGATGCGCTCACACCCATCCCGCGCGATCCGCCGTCACCGGCGACGCAGCCGGCCCCGCATCAAACGGGCGCGGCGCCTGCGCCCTCGCCTGCCCCGGTGACGCTCGGCAAGCGCCTGGCACTGGTGATCGGCAACGGCGCCTATGCGCATGTCAAGGCGCTGCCCAATCCGGCCAACGATGCGCGTGCCGTCGCCAGGAGCCTGCGCGACATCGGCTTCACGGTGTCGGAGGGCATCGATCTCGACCGCGCAGCGATGCAGAAAGTGACGCGCGACTTCCTGCGCGAGGCGGCGCGGGCGCAGGTCGCGTTGGTCTACTATGCCGGCCACGGCGTGCAGGTCGACGGCCGCAACTATCTCATTCCCGTCGACGTCGACCTCAAGCCGGGCGCGGGCATGACGGAGGCGATGATTGACATGGACACGATCATGGCCGGCCTCGACGATCAGGTCCGCACCAACATTTTGATCTTCGATGCCTGCCGCAACAATCCGATGGCGCAGCAGGTCGCAGCCGCCGGCACCAACCGAGGCATCGAGGGCGCTTCGGGCCTCGCAGCGCCAACAAGCCTGGGCGCCGGTGCAACGCTGGGCGCGGGCACGCTGATCGCGTTCGCCACCGCGCCGGGCCAGGTCGCACTCGATGGCGAAGGCGCCAACTCGCCGTTCTCCGCCGCCCTCTCCCGCCATCTCGGCACGCCGGGGCTGGAGGTTCAGCAGATGCTGACGCGCGTGCGGGCGGAAGTGGTCTCGAGCACGAAGAACAAGCAGGTGCCGTGGTCGAACTCGTCGCTGCTGGGCGAGGTTTATCTGGCGGAGAAGTGAGGGCGGGTAAGCGCACTGGTTTTCGAGGGTGTGACGCTGCCCGCCACTCACTCGGTGTCATCGCCCGACTTGATCGGGCGATCCAGTAATCCGAGACGCCAGTGATTCACCGAGAAGACGCGGCGTACTGGATTCCCCGCTTTCGCGGGGAATGACAGCAGCCATGTGGCAAACTTAGTTGCCCCACACTTCCTTGGCGATCTCGACCGCAAGGCCGAGCTTGGCCCACTGCTCTTCCTCGGAGAGGATGTTGCCTTCCTCGGTCGAGGCAAAGCCGCATTGCGGGGACAGCGCGAGCTGCTCCAGCGGTGCAAACTTGGCGGCCTCTTCGAGACGACGCTTGATGTCATCCTTTTTCTCGAGCTCGCCGAACTTCGAGGTGATGACGCCGACCACGACGACCTTGTTGCCCTTGGGCAGGAAGCGCAGCGGCTCGAAGCCGCCGGCGCGGTCAGAGTCGTATTCGAGGAAGTAGCCATCGTAATTGGTGCCGGCCAGCATGGTCTCGGCCACGGGCTCGTAGCCGCCCGAGGAGATCCAGGTCGAGCGGAAATTGCCGCGGCAGACATGCGTCGTCACCACCATGTCGGCCGGCTTCTCGGCCAGCGCGTAATTGATGACGCGCGCATAGATCTGCTGGAGACCCTCGGGATTGTCGCCACGCTCACGCGCCTTCTGCAACTCGTCCTGCGAGCAGAGATACGCCCACACGGTGTCGTCGAACTGAAGATAGCGGCAGCCGGCATCGTAAAACGCCTTCACGGCCTTGCGGTAGGTCTTGCCGAGGTCTTCGTAGAACGCGTCGAGATCGGGATAGACGTCCTTGGAGATCGCCTTGCGGCCGCCGCGGAAGTGCAGCACGGCCGGCGAGGGGATCGTCATCTTGGCGGCGACGTGGGCCTGGTCGGCGGACTTCTTCAGGAAGCGGAAGTGATCCAGCATCGGATGGTCGTCGGGGAAATCGAGCTTGCCGATCACGCGGACCGCGTCATGCCGCGTCTCGACGCCCGCGAACTGGATGCCCGTGTCCGGGTGAAACATTTCGCAGCCGGTGAGCTTGGCCAGGAAATCGAAATGCCACCAGGAGCGGCGGAATTCGCCGTCGGTCGCGAGCTTCAAGCCGATCGAGGCCTGCTTGTGCACGACCTTCTCGATCTCCATGTCCTCGATCTTGCGCAGATCGTCGACCGAGATCTCGCCCTTCTCGAGCCTGGCGCGGGCTTCCTTGATCTTCGCGGGACGCAAGAGGCTGCCGACCTCGTCGGCGCGGAAGGGGGCTTTGGTTCGCTGCATTTTCTACTCCCGGGATATTTTAGTGGGCCGCCGCCCCTGCGACGCCGAGGTGGCGTTCGAGGACCGACGGGTCGGCCTTCAGCGCGGCACTCGGGGCGTCGTGGACGATCGTTCCGCGCTCCAATATCACAACACGGTCGGCGAGCCCCAGAATCTTTTGCGCGTTCTGCTCGACGATGATCGAGCAGATGCCGCCCGCCCGGGTGATGCTGCCGATCGCCTTCAGAAGCTCCTCGACGATGATGGGGGCGAGGCCCTCGGTCGGCTCGTCCAGCAGCAGAACCTTCGGGTTGAGGGTCAGCGCCCGGCCGATCGCCAGCATCTGCTGCTCGCCGCCGGAGAGCTGGTTGCCGAAATTGCTCCGCCGCTCCTTCAGCCGCGGGAACATCTCGTAGACCCTCTCGACCGTCCAGGGGCCGGGCTGCGCCACCGCGGTCATGTTCTCTTCCACCGTCAGCGAGCGGAAGATATTTCGCTCCTGCGGCACCCAGCCGATGCCGGCCCGCGCCCGCTGATCGGGCCGCAAGCTCGTGACATCGGTGCCGGCCAGCGCGACCGAACCGGAGAAACGGCGGGTCACGCCGACGATGGAGTTGATCAGCGTGGTCTTGCCGGTGCCGTTGCGGCCCAGCAGCGCAAGCACCTGCCCCTCGGCGAGGCGCAGGGACATGTTGGGCAGCACCACCGCCTCGCCATAGCCGGCGCGAAGTGCGTCGATCGCGAGCAGGTCAGACATTGACCGCCTCCTCGCCGAGATAGACGGCCTTGACCTGCGGGTCGCGCGCGACCACGTCGGGTGGACCTTCTGTGAGCAGCGCGCCCGAGACCAATACCGAGATGCGGTCGGCGAAGGAAAAGACGAGGTCCATGTCGTGCTCGATCAGCAGCACGGTGACGTCGCGCGGCAGGCTGCCTACGACGGCGAGAATGTCGTGGCGTTCGCTCTCGGGCACGCCGGCGGCGGGCTCGTCGAGCAGCAGCACGCGCGGCTTGACGGCGATCGCGACCGCGATCTCGAGCAGGCGTTGCTTGCCGTAAGGCAGCGTCACGGTCTCTTCGTTCATGACGTCGAGCAGATGGAAGCGCCTCAGGAGATCGGCGATCTCGCCGTTGACGTCGCCCCGCGTGCCCATCCGCCGCCACCAGTCGCCGCCATGGCCGAGGCGCTCGGAGACGGCGAGGCCGATGGTCTCGAGCGGGGTCAGGTCGGGATAGAGCTGGTTGATCTGGAAGGTGCGCGACAGGCCGCGCAGCACGCGCTTGTGCACCGGAAAATCCGTGATGTCCTGGCCTTCGAGCAGGATCCGGCCCGAGTTCGGCTTGAGCACGCCGGTGAGCTGGTTGATCACAGTGGTCTTGCCGGCGCCGTTCGGGCCGATCAGCGCGTGGCGGGCGCCCTGCTCGATCTTGAGCGACAGGTCCCGCGTCACGCGCAGACCGCCGAACTGCTTTTCGAGATTTTGGGTTTCGAGCGCGATGGTCATGCGTCGCTCTCCGGCACGGCAACGACGGCCTTGCGTCCGGCAACCTGCTTGATGACCAGGTTCGGCACGTACAGCATCCAGCGATGCAGGCGCTGGCGGCCGACGAGCACGATCACGACCAGCACGAGACCGATCCAGAACTGCCAATATTGCGGGGTGATGGTGGAGAACAATTCCTGGAGCATACGGAACACCACCGCACCGACCAGCCCGCCATAGAGATATCCGGTTCCGCCAATCACGAGCACCAGCATCAAATCGGCCGAACGCTCGAAGGCGAACACGTCGAGGGAGGCGATCGCCGTGGTCTGGGTGAACAGCGCGCCCGCGATGCCGGCATAGAACGCCGCGAGCGTGTAGATCGCGATCAGGCGGCGGTTGACGGGGATGCCGATGGCGGCGGCGCGCAGCGGATTGTTCTTGATCGCGCGCAGCGACAGGCCGAACGGCGAATGCACGACGCGGCGGGCGAACAGGAACAACAGGAACAGCACCGCCAGCGAGTAGAAAAAGCCGGTCTTGCCGAACATGTCGAACGCAATCTCGCCGAAGATCGGCTGCATCTCGATGCCCTGAAGGCCGTCGGTGCCGCCGGTGATGTTAGAGAAGCGCTCGGCGAGCGCTTCAAGCAGCAGCGCGATGCCGAGCGTGACCATCAGCCGGGTCAGATCGACGCCGCGGATCACCAGGAAGCTGGTGGCGAAACCCAGCACCATCGCGGCAAGGCCGGCGACGATCAGCGCGAGCACGGGCTCGTTGATGATGCCATGCAAGGCGAGAAGCCCCGCGGCGTAGGCGCCGACGCCGAAGAAGGCGGCGTGGCCGAGCGAGACGATGCCGGCATAACCGAGGATGAGATCCAGCGACATCGCAAACAGCGCCAGCCGCAGGATGTCGGTCATGATCAGATAGCGCGTGGGAAATGCGAAGCCGCAGGCCAGCACGACCAGCCAGAAGGCGACTTCGCCATAGTGCCAGCGTGCCTGGCGCTGGGCGTGATAACCGACGTCGGAGGAAGCGCTCATCGGCGGCCTCAACGCGCGGCCGTGCGGCCGAACAGGCCGTTCGGGCGCCAGATCAGGATCACGATCATCATGGTGTAGATCACGAAGGGGCCCATCTTCGGCACGTAATATTTGCCGGCGACGTCGCCGATGCCGAGCAGGAGCGAGGCCAGGAACGGCCCGGTGATCGAGGACGAGCCGCCGACGGTGACGACGATCAGGAAGTAGATCATGAACTTCAGCGGGAAATACGGATCGAGGCCGAGGATCTCGGCGCTCAGCGCGCCGCCGAGGCCGGCGAGCCCGCAACCGAAAGCGAAGGTGAAGGCGAACACCTGCGGCACGTTGATGCCAAGGCCGCTCGCGGCACGGGGATCATCGACCGCGGCGCGCAGCCGGCTGCCGAACCGGGTCTTGGCCAGCACCATCTGGAGACCAATGGTGAGCAGGCCGCAGATCACGATGATCATCAACCGGTAGCGGCCGATGCCGACGCCGAACACGTCGAACTGGCCCTGGAGCGCAGCCGGCAAATTGATGAACACCCGCGACGAGCCCTGGATGTAGTCGACGGCCGCGACCGACATGAACGTGAGACCGATCGTGAACAGCACCTGGTCGAGATGGCTGCGCGCATAGAGATGGCGGTAGAGCGTTCGCTCCAGCACGATGCCGATCGCAGCCGACGAGACGAAGGCGAGCGGCAGCGCGGCGAAGAACGGCCAGCCCATCCGATTGACCAGGACCATGCAGACATAGCCGCCGGCCATGGCGAAGGCGCCGTGGGCGAGGTTGACGAAGTTCATCAGGCCGAGCGTGACCGCAAGCCCGCAAGCGAGCACGAACAGCAGCATGCCGTAGGCAACGCCATCGAACAGGTTGGTGAGGATAGAGGTCATCGTCTCAGCTTGGAGTTATCGTCATGGCCGGGCTTGTCCCGGCCATCCACGTTCTTGTCCGGGCTTTGCGTGGATGCCCGGGACAAGCCCGGGCATGACGCAGAGTGTAGCTCACGAGATCCCGGGGTCGCGCTAATGCGCGCCCCGGGATGCCCCGCTTTCGCGGGTCACTTCTTGGTCTTGCCGAGATCCTTGACGGCTTCGAAGGTCGCGAACTCGACATTGTAGAGCTCGCCGTCGACCTTCTCGACTTTGCGGATGTAGATGTTCTGCACGATGTCGCGGGTCTCGGGGTCGATCGAGATCGGGCCGCGCGGGCTTTCCCACTTCTGGCCCTTCATGGCTTCGACCAGCTTGGTGCCATCGGTGTCGCCGTTGGTCTTCTTCAGCGCCTCGTAGATGAGGTGGATGCCGTCATAGCCGCTCACGGCCATGAAGCCCGGGCGGTTGCCGAAGGCCTTCTTGTAGGCCGCGACGAAATCCTTGTTCATCTGCGAGGGATGCGCCGCGGAATACAGATGCGCGGTGACCGTGCCGAGCACGGCGTCGCCCATGTTGTTGAGCAGGTCGTCGTCGGTGACGTCGCCCGGTCCGATCACCTTGATGCCGGCCTTGTCGAGGCCACGCTCGGCATACTGCTTCATGAAGTTGCCGCCCTGGCCGGCCGGCACGAACACGAAGATCGCGTCGGGCTTGGCGTCCTTCATGCGCTGGAGGAACGGCGCGAAATCCGGATTTGCGAGCGGCGTCTTCACCTCTTCGACCACCTCACCGCCGCCGGCGGTGAAATTCTGCTTGAAGAAGTTCAGCGCGTCGTTGCCCGGCGCGTAGTCGGAGGTGAGCGTCGCCACCTTCTTGATGCCGTTCTTCACCGCCCAGTCGGCGATGATGGTCGACGACTGCGCCAGCGTGAAGCTGGTGCGCACGATGTAGGGCGAGCGCTCGGTGATGATGGAGGTGCCGGCCGCCATCACGACTTCCGGGATCTTGGCCTGGGTTGCGAGCGGCGCGGCCGCGAGCGCGGCCGGCGTCACGCCGAAGCCGGCGATGAAATTGACCTTGTCGTTGACGATCAGCTCCTGCGCGGCCGTCTTGGTCTTGTCCGGAATCGCGGCGTCGTCCTTGAGGATGATCTCGATCTTCTTGCCGGCGACGGTGTCGCCCTTCTGCTGCATGTAGAGCTTGATCGCGTTCTCGATCTGCTTGCCGGTCGAGGCCTGGCCGCCGGTCATCGGCAGGATCAGGCCGACCTTGACGGTGTCCTCGGCCTTGGCCGGCACGATGGCCGCGAGGCCGGCGATGGCGGCCGCTGCTGCGGTCCAAGAGACCTTGTAAGAAAACGTCTTCCGTTCGAACATCAGATGTCCCTCCCCTTCATTCCTGACCTCTTGTGCGCCGGACCGAGTGCCCGGTCCTTGGCTCAACCTTAGCTCACGCACGCGCGATGTCGCGCCACATGGCGTCTTTCGCGCCCTTATTGTCAATCGGACGTTTGGCGACCATTCGGCGCAAGCCGCGCGTCCCGATGGCCGACGACGGGAGCGATGCCGTGGTTACGTCGGGGTAACCCGAGCCCCCGATCCTGGCCGCTCCTATTTGTACGATTGTACAAATAAAATGGACCTGTCAACGAAAAAGCCCCGCCCCCGACCAAGCCAGTTTGTCGCGTGCCCCTTGCCACAGTCTAGAAAGCGACCAGACGCGTGGATGGAGGATTTCGTCTTTCTTTTGCAGAATTCGGACACCGGCGAGTCTTCGGTTCAGCGCAAATCGGTAGCTAATTACCTACCTCGAATAAGTCTATTTTACCTTGTTGAAGACTACTCTTCCCGCGCCAGCCTAACCCGGCGTCCAACCTGACTGAATTCGCGCGCGCACAATGCTCAAGCCCTTCCGCTCCGTCCTCACCCTCTTTGCGCTCGCCGCGGGGCTGTCCGGCTGCGGCACCGTCAACGAAAAGCTCACCGCCGGCATGGGCGACTACGTCCCGCAATGGGCCGGCGGCCTGCCGGCCGACGCACCGCCGCGGCCCGGCACGCCGCAATACGACGCCTACATGAAAGAGCGCGAACGCAAGCGGCTGCTGCCGGCGGCGGATCGCGAGAAGGAAGAGCAGGCGCAGAAGGGTGCGACGGGGTCCACGTCGGGCGGCGCGGTGCGCTGAGGCACAACAACGATCTCGCTGTCATTCCGGGACGCCTCGCAGAGGCGAACTATGGTGCGCAATTGCGCACCCGAGAATCTCGAGGTTCCGGATTCGCGCGTCGCGCGCTCCGGAACGACGGGCAATCAATCCATGAACACCACGGTCTTGCGGCCGTTGAGGATGACGCGGTCGTCGAGGTGGTAGCGGATCGCGCGGGCCAGCACGCGCCGCTCGATATCGCGGCCCTTGCGGACGAGATCCTCCGGCGTGTCGCGGTGGCTGATGCGCTCGACGTCCTGATCGACGATCGGGCCTTCGTCGAGGTCGCGCGTGACGTAATGGGCGGTAGCGCCGATCAGCTTGACGCCGCGCTCATGGGCCTGGTGATAGGGCTTTGCGCCCTTGAAGCCCGGCAGGAACGAGTGGTGGATGTTGATGCAGCGGCCGGAAAGCTTGGCAGAAAGATCATCCGACAGGATCTGCATGTAGCGCGCGAGCACGACGAGATCGGTTCGGGTCTCGGCGACGAGATCGAGGATCTGCGCCTCCTGCTCGCGCTTGGTCTCCTTGGTGACGGGCAGATGGTGGAACGGGATTCCGCCGAAGTCGAGCCCGGCATAGACCTCGCGCGGATGGTTGGAGACGATTGCGGTCGGGACCATCGGTAGCTCGCCGGTGCGCCAGCGATAGAGGATGTCGACCAGGCAGTGGTCGGACTTCGACACCAGCAGCATCACCTTGCGATGCGCGGCACGGTCGCGCATCTGCCACTCCATGCCGAAACGCTCCGCGATCGCGGCAAAGCCGGTCTGGAGCGCCGACAGCTCCACGGCGAGATCGGCCGCGGTGAACACCACGCGCATGAAGAACTTCTTGGTCTCGATGTCGTCGAACTGCTGGGCATCGAGAATGTTCTGTCCGTTATGGGCCAGGAAGGTCGACACCGCTGAGACGATGCCGGGACGATCCGGACAGGACAGGGTCAGGACATATTGATGATCGGGCATGGCTCTTGATGAAGGTTTGGGCAGCGACTGCGGAACGACCCGCGATTTGCGCCCTGCTCTATCACCGACCCCGCCCTCGCGCCAATCCCAAGACTTGATCCCAAAGACTTGCGTCAGCATAAAGCGCGGAGTCAGGATGAACGGACCATTGCAATTTACCGCCGGAGCACACCCATGGCCGACCGCTTGAACGGCTACCGCATCCTGATCCTGGAGACGCGCGAGGAGGCGCAGTTTTCAAAGCTTCTGGCGGAGCAAGGTGCCGATGTCGTGCAGTGCCCGATGTTCACTATTCACGACGCGCCCGATCCCGCCCCGGTCGAGGCCTGGATCCGCCGCGCCATCGACCAGCCCTTTGACGATCTCGTGCTGATGACGGGCGAAGGCCTGCGGCGGATCATGAAGCTCGCGCGGAGCCGTGGTCTCGACCAGGCTCTGGTCGCAGCCCTCGCCAAATCGCGAAAATTCACTCGCGGCCCGAAGCCCGGCAAGGCGTTGCGCGAGATCTCCCTCGATGCGCAGCAGACCACGGAGAAGCCGACCACCGAGGGCGTGATCGAAATACTGGGCAGGCTCGACTTGAACGGGCGACGCGTCGGCCTTCAGCTTTATCCGGACAAGGACCACAGCGCACTGACCGGCGCACTTGCCGCGCAAGGCGCCGATGTCGATACGGTGCTGCCTTATGCCTACGACTCAAAGGCGGCGGACGCCAACATCGTCGCCGCCATCGACGACATGGCCGAGGGGCGGATCGATTCCATCGCGCTGACCAATCTTGGCCAGGTCCGCCGCCTCGTGGAAGCCGCGAAGGCACATGGCAGTGAGGCGAAGTTGCGCGCAGGGTTGGAGCGGACGCTGATTGCGTCGGTGGGTCCCGCGGTGTCGGGAGAGCTCGCCGCCCATGGCCTGCGCACGGACATCGCACCGGCGGAAGACCACTATTTCATGCGCCCGCTGATCTCGGCGATGGCGGCAGCGCTCGCCGAGAAACGGCCGAAGGTGGCGGGTTAGTCACCAGCCGACGATGCTTAGCTCGCCACCTGCGAGGCGGCCGACATCAACTCCTGAGGGCTCGGAGCCCCGAACATGCGGTGGCCGCCTTCAGGAACCTCGGTAAAGGTCCAGCGCACGATCCCCTCGCGATCGAGCAGGAACTGGCCGAACAGCTGGCCCTGGCCGGTTGCCGCCATGCGCTGATCGGCCTCCATCATCTCGTAGCCGTCCTTGTTGTTGAGGTACTCGGCAGCCGCCAACCGATTCATCGACCCCGACGTTTCGCCGGGCACCTCCACCTGCATGCTCTTGACGACGTCCATACCCACCTTGCGCGGCCACTCGGTTTCGTTCTCCGTAAACTCGATAGTGGGCAGGCCGAACGCGCGGTGCGAGACCCGCTCGGGGTCGGACGCGGCGAGCAGATTGGGCAAGGGATGATAGCGGAAGTAGAGCCGCGCGCGCTCGATGGGCGTGTTCACGACCGTGAGACTTTCGACGCCCTTGTCGCGCAGGGCTGCGTCAAGTTGCGCCTGTGCCGCGATGTGGCGCCGACAGAACGGGCAGTGCAGCCCGCGAAACAAGCCGATCAATATCGGGCTATGCCCGCGAAAATCCTGGAGCGCGATCGTTCCATCGCGTGTGATCGCGTCCAGCACGATGTTCGGTGCGCGATCGCCCGGTTGAAGCGGTCCGTCGACATGAAGTTCTGACATGGTTGAACTCCTTCATATGACCTAGTCAAGAAATGGCAGTACGATCAGCCCGGCGGGATCAAGCCCGTGGCGGGCGCAGACATCATGCGCCAGCGCGAAATATCGGTCGGCCTCGGGCATGTCGCCTCGATCAAGGCTCAGCGTGGCGAGACCATCATAGCATGGAAAGAGCTGCTGCGGTTCGCCGGTTTCGTTCGCCACCTCGATTGCCTCATTGTAGCAAAGGGCGGCCAGATCGGGGCGGAAGTGGCATTGATGGATTTGCCCGAGAACGATCAGGGGCACAGAGAGATGTTCGCGCTGATCGAGTGCCCGGTCGATTTCGATCGCCTTCTCGGCAGCCGGCACGCCTTCCTCGGTACATCTGTCCGTGAAGGTGCAACACGCAACGGCAAAATTGGCAAGGAGGCGTGCCTGGAAGCCGAGATCCCCGATCCGACGCGCGACATCGAGTCCACGCCGGCAGACCTCCACGGCTTTCGCCGGGTCGACAATCGTGTAGAGCACACCGAGATTGGTGTAGCCGCGGCAGGCTACGTTAAGGAAGCCGGCTGTTTCGGCGGCCGCAACACTTTGCTCCACCTCGCGCACTGCCTCCTCGTGTCGTCCAAGCCGCGCCAGCGCAACGCCCTTGGTGTTGAGGGCCTCCGCAATCGCACGTGCGGCCTCGGGCCCACTCTGCTCGTCCGCGTCCGCCGGTACGGACCGTGCATAGCCGAGCGCCTCGTCCGCCCATCTTGCGGCGGCGACGTGATCGCCGGTCCGAAACGCGAGACGGCCGCGCTCCTGCAGGAGATGCGCCCACTCGATGGGCGCGTCGGTCCCTCCAAGCAGGTTGGCCGCCTCGGCGTAATGCGTCTCTGCCTTGATCCGCTTGCCGGCGTCCCACAGCAATCGGCCAAGCTTGCGAAGAATTCGTGCTTCGCCGATACCGTCCTGTAAGGCGCGGTGCCCCTCCAACGCGCTCTGATAGTGCTCCTCGGCTGTGTTCCGGCGGCCAGCCGCGCCACAAAGGTCCGCAATCCGCTCGTACAGGACCAGACGTTCCGGCTCCCGTTCGCCGCCGGTCAACAGTACGGCGAGGGCCTGTTGGTAGAGACGGATGGCATCGTCGTTCGCATAGCTCGCGCGTGCCCGATCGCCGGCCGCGCGCAGATAGCGTGCGCCTTTCGGCTTGCTCGCGCTCAGACTGAAGTGATGTCCGAGCAGTATGAGATCTTCGAGGCGCTCGGGCTCATGGCCATAGAGCCTCTCCAGCGCCCCGCCGATCCGTCCATGAAGCTCGATCCGGCGCTGCAGAAGCAGGTTTTGATAGATCACGTCCTGAAGCATGGTTTGCGTGAAGCGGTAGGTTCGCAGTGAAATCGAGTTCGCGCCCGCGATCTCCTCGATGATCTCCGCGTCGCACAGAAGCTCGAGCCCTGCTTCAACCCTTGCTGGCTCGGTTGCCGCCGCACCGAGTGCAACCGCATCAAAACGCGGGCCGATCACGGCGGCCTCCTGTGCCAGGCGGCGCACCTGATGCGGCAACCGGTCGAGACGCGCCAGCAACAACGCCTGAATGCTTGCCGGAATATCGGCGGCCGCTTCATCCGACTTGATCCGCCACTGCGCGCCGTCGCGCTCGAGGGTGCCGACTTCGATGAGGCCGCGTATGATCTCCTCGAGGAAAAGCGGATTGCCGCCGGCGCGATCGAGGATTCGACCGAACAGACCTCCCGGCGGTTCACGCCAACCGTGACTGAAATAGGCCGCGAGCAGCTCTTGTCCGTCGGCGTCGCCAAGCGGGGGCAGCCGAAGGGTTGTGTGACTGATCCTGCTCGAACCGAACTGGTCCAGTTCCAGCATCGGCCGATGCGTAAACAGCAGCATCAGCCGCGTCCGCTCCAGTCGGTCCATCAGGAACCGCAACGCTTCAAGCGAGACCGCATCGGCCCAATGCAGATCCTCGACGATGATCAGCAGTGGCGACAGTGCCAGGCGGCGTTCGAAGACGGTGCGAATCGCGAAGAATATCTGCCGGCGGAGCTGTTCGGGCTCGACATGCCTGAGGGCGGCGTTGGGGTCGCCGAGGCCGAGGACGTGCAGATAGAGGGGCATCAGGCGGTCGGCCTCGTCGGTCGCGAGGCCAAGCTCCGACAGCGCTTCGGCGACCTTCGCCTCCGCCTCTACGGCGCCCGCCTTCTGCGCGATGCCATAGGCGCTACGCAGCACGGCGGCGAGAGTGCCGTAGGATTGTTCGCCGAGCGGCGAGCACGCCGCGTGCCGGATCGCCACGCCGGCGAATCGATCCTGGTCGCGGATGCGCGCGACGAACTCGCTGACCAGGCGCGTTTTCCCGATGCCGGCTTCGCCGACCAGCCGCACCAGTTGAGCCGCGCCGCCGCACGCGCGATCAAGGCTGCCGATCAGGCGCGCAAGCTCGGCGTCGCGCCCGATCAACGGCGCATTGAGGCCCAGCGTGTCGAGACCGCGCGCCGCACGGGGCGTGTCGAGCGGCTCCTTCAGACGGTGGACCAGCACGCTGCCCATCTTGCCCTTGAGCGAGACCTCGCCAAGCGAGTCATAGGAGAACGCATGCCGCGTCAGACGGTGGGTCAACGGCCCGACCAGCACCTCGCCCGGAGCCGCCATCGACTGTAGTCGCTGGGCGGTATTCACCGTGTCGCCGGTCACCGAATAGGATTTGGAAACACCCGCCCCGAGCCCGCCCGCGACGACGTGCCCTGTGTTGATGCCGACATGGAGCAGCAGCGGTGAACCGGCATACGCCTCCGCGCGTTCGCTGAGGCGCGCCGTCCGGCCGATCATGTCGAGGGCAGCGCGCATCGCCCGCTCCGGGTCGTCCTCGTGCGCCGCCGGCGCACCAAACAGAGCCAGCAGCGCATCGCCGATGAATTTGTCCACGAAGCCGCCAAAGCTTTGCACCGCGGCCGTCAACTCCTCGAACAATTCGTTTTGAAGCGTCTGCATGACCTCGGGGTCGAGCCGCTCGCTCATCGCAGTGAAGCCGCTGAGGTCAGCAAACAGCACGGTGATGGTGCGGCGGTTCGCCTCGCTGTCGATCTTGTCCGACGGAGCTCGAAATGCGGCTTGAGCCTCCTCCGCCGGCACGAGCGGCGGAGAGGAGGACTGGATCGGGAGCGTCGTCTGGCTCGTCCGCGCCGATGTCTGCCCGCCTGTGGGGACCTCAGCGACGAAGGCACCGCATTTCGGGCAATAGGCGAAATCCGGCGCGCATGGAAAGCCGCAGCCAGGGCACGCGTTCGGCTGCTTCGTGCCGCACTTCGGGCAGAAGGCAAAGCCGCTCTGGACCTCTAAACCACAGCAAGAGCAGTTCATGGGTCAAGACCTCGCGGAAGCCGCGATGGCGCGAGTTCCTGGACCTGCCGAATGGGCCCAGGAACCAGGCAAGCATGGGCTCGTCACACGGGAAGAGCAAGCGGTGGTTGATCACCCGCTCCGTATCGGCTAGGCGACGAAGCGATGCTGCGGGCGCACTGGCGCACCGCAAATCGTCGGCAGGCATGGCGGCATGCGGTAGCGCCAATTGACAGAGGCATGGCCGGGGCTACCCTGCCAACAGAAGAACAAAAATAAGGGGGAATCGCCGTGAAACCCGTCATCGCATCTTGAGCACATCCGCACTCGCGCCATTCCGCATCCGCAATTATCGCTTCCAGTGGCCGTCCGATCTGCTCACCTCGTGGGCGTTCGAAGTGGAGACGCTGGTGCTCGGCTGGTACATCATGGTCGAGACGGGCTCCGTGCTGCTGCTCACCGTGCTTGCGTCGCTGCAGTTCGTCGGGACCCTGGTCGCGCCGGTGCTCGGCATGATCGGCGACCGGATGGGTCATCGCGACCTCCTGGTCGTGATGCGCCTTGCCTATACCGCGCTCTCGTCGACCATCATGGTCCTGGCGCTGACCGGTCATTTGTCGCCGCTGAGCGTGATGATCATCGTCGCGCTCATGGGCCTGATCCGCCCCTCCGATCTCGGCGTTCGCGGCGCGCTGCTTGCCGAGATCATGCCGCCCGAGCAACTGGTGGGCGCCATCAGCGTTGCGCGCACGACCCAGGACAGCGCCCGCATCGCCGGAGCGCTGACGGGCGCAGGTCTGTTCGCCGTCCTCGGCATCGGCCTCGTTTATGTGGCGATCGCCTGTCTGTATCTCGCGGCCGCACTTCTCATGCTCTGCCTGACCCGGCCGAAAAGGACCGTCACGACGAGCGATCTTCCGGCGAACAGCCACGCGGTCTCGCGATTGCTGGGCGACCTCAAGGAAGGGATCGTCTATGCCTGGAACGGCCCGGGAATGCGCGCGGCGCTGTGCGTCGCCTTCCTGGCCAATCTCACCGCATTTCCCTTCACCGGCGGACTATTGCCCTACATCGCGCGGGACATCTTTCATACCGACCAGACCGGCCTCGGCTATCTCTCGGCGAGCTTCGCCGTGGGCTCGCTGATCGGCTCCATCACGCTCAGCCTGGTCAGCGGACTGCGCATTGCCCGGCTTCTCATCGGCGCAACGCTGGCCTGGTACGCCATGCTGCTGGTGTTCGTCGAGATCAGGACCATGCCGGTGGCGATGGCCTGCCTCGTTCTCGCCGGCATCGCCCAGAGCATGTCGATGATCTCAGCTGCCGTGATCCTGATGCGGACGGCGAGCGCACACCTGCGCGGCCGCGTCATGGGCGTCCGCATGATGGTGATCTACGGCCTGCCGCTCGGATTGCTCGCGGCCGGTAGCCTGATCGACATCATCGGCTATTCCGCGACGGGCTCGCTCTACGCCGCCGCAGGCTTCATCGCGATGCTGGCGATCGCGATCCGCTGGCGCGCCGACCTCTGGCCGGTCCACGCGCCGGCAAATGCGCGCTAGTCCCCGTAGCCGCGCAGCCGCTCGACATCCAAAATGGTGACGCCGCCATATTCGAGCCGCAGCAGCCCCTCCTTCTCCAGCCGGTTCAGCGCGCGGTTGGCGTTCTGCCGTGACATGCCCGAGAGCGCCCCGATCTCCTCCTGGGTGATTTCCAGATGCGCGGTCGACTCGGGATAGAGGATCGGATTGAACAGCGAGGCGATGCTGCGCGCGAGGCGTGCGGTGGCATCCAGCGTGCGGTTGACCTCGAGCATGCCGATGAACTGGCCGAGCCGCTCGTTGAGCTGACGCACCAGGAAGCGGTTGAAGCCGACGCTGTTCTCGAACAGCCACATGAAGCCGCTGCGTTCCATCAGCGCGACGCGGCTGTCGCGCAGCGCGACCACGTCGTAGCGGCGCGGCTCGTTCTTAAGCACGCTGCCCTCGCCGAACCAGGCCCCGGCCGTCAGCCCCGCAAGGCTCGTCTCCTTGCCGTCGCGCGAGACCCCGCCCATCCGTGCCAGGCCGCTCACCATGCCCGCCCAATAGCTGAACGTATCGCCGCGCATGAACACGGTCTCACCGGTGCGGTAGGACCGTTCCGTGATCCCGGTGCGGGCGACCTCGATCTCCGCGTCCGTGAGCTCGCGCGACCAGGCGGCGACCCGCTTCAGTTGATCCTCTGAAATCATGATGCCGAAGCCAGCCGCACCGTTCGCCACCCAATCTCTCTGCTGCACTGCAACACGACCACTTCGACCACCATCCGACGAAAGAAAGGCCACTCCCGCCTGAAAAAACTTTGTCGCAGAATTGTCAGGCGGGAGACATTTCAAAATAGCGCTTTCCCCTATTGAGGACCACCTTGGGCGATGCGGCTTTTGATCCCGATCGGGAGCAAGAGTGGCGCGGCGCCGGTCGAGACCAATAGCTGCATGGCCTCACCGGCACGGCCGTACTAGGATCGCCCGACAGGAACGGATGAAGAGCGCCGCTGAATGCGCCATCACCGGGAGGGATTTGTTTGGTGGCTACCAGTCTCGAAGTGCGCGGCGTGTCCTTGCGATTCGGCGGCGTCCGTGCGCTGACCGATGTCAGCTTTGCCATCAATGACGGCGAGCTGTTCTCGATCATCGGCCCCAACGGCGCCGGCAAGACCTCGATCGTGAATTGTATTTCCGGTCGCTACAAGCCGACCGAGGGCCAGCTGTTCTACCGCGGCCGCGACATCACAGGGCTGACGCCGAACGCGCGCCCCACGCTCGGCATCGGCCGCACCTTCCAGAATCTGGCGCTGTTCCACCACATGAGCGTGCTCGACAACATCATGGTCGGGCGCCATCACCTCCTGAAGAACAATTTTCTCACGGGATCGCTGTACTGGCTCACCGGCGCGCGCAAGGAGGAACTCGAGCACCGCCGCAAGGTCGAGGAGATCATCGACTTCCTCGATCTCCAGTCGGTGCGAAAGGCGCAAGCCGGCACCCTCTCCTACGGCCTGCGCAAACGCGTCGAGCTCGCCCGTGCCATGGCGCTGGAGCCGCGCCTCATTCTCCTCGACGAGCCAATGGCCGGCATGAACTTCGAGGAGAAGGAGGACATGGCCCGCTACATCGTCGACCTCAACGAGGAGTTCGGGATGACGGTGGTGATGATCGAGCACGACATGGGCGTGGTGATGGACATCTCCCACCGCGTCATGGTGCTCGATTTCGGCCGCAAGATCGCCGAGGGCGATCCGGCCGCCGTGCTCGCCGATCCCCACGTCAGGCGCGCCTATCTCGGCGAGGAGGACGAGGTGCTGGTCGACCCGGACGATGCTCCGCCAGCGCAGGAGAGTGCGGCATGATGGATTACGCGGGCCGCGTCGCGCAGGCCGACACCTATCCGAAGATGCTGCGGCTCAATGCCAGGGAGCACGGCAACGAGATCGCGTTGCGCGAAAAGGATCTCGGGCTCTGGCGCGTCTTCACCTGGAATGACTACCATACCCGCGTACGCGACTTCGCGCTCGGCCTCATCGAATTGGGCCTGGGGCGCGAGGACGTCATCGGCATCATCGGCGACAACCGGCCGGACTGGGTCGCGGCGGAAGTGGCAACCCACGCCATCGGTGGATTGAGCCTTGGGCTCTATCGCGACGTGCTGGACGAGGAAGCCTCCTACCTCCTCAACTATGGCGAGGCGCAGGTCGTTTTCGCCGAGGACGAAGAGCAGGTCGACAAGCTGCTCGCGCTTGCCGAGCGGGTCCCGCGGCTGAAGCACATCATCTATTCCGATCCGCGCGGCATGCGGAAATACGACGATCCCAGACTGATGTCGGCGGAAGCGTTCGCCGAGCTCGGCCGCGGCCGCGCCACGCGTGAGCCGGAGCTCTACGATCGCCTCGTCGATGCCACCAAGGGCGAGGATGTCGCGATTCTCTGCACAACATCGGGCACCACCTCGCACCCGAAGCTCGCCATGCTCGCCGCCGGCCGCGTGCTCGGCCATTGCGCGACCTATCTCGCCTTCGATCCGAAAGGGCCGGACGACGAATACGTCTCCGTGCTGCCGCTACCGTGGATCATGGAGCAGGTCTATGTGCTCGGCAAAGGCCTCTTGTGCCGGATGAAGATCAACTTCGTCGAAGAGCCTGACACGATGATGAACGATCTGCGCGAAATCGCGCCGACGTTCGTGCTATTTGCGCCGCGCGTCTGGGAATCCATCGCCGCCGACGTCCGCGCCAAGGTGATGGACGCGACGCCTTTCAAGCAGCGCCTGTTCGACATCGGCATGAAAAGCGGCCTCGCCGCGCTCGCAGACGGCAAACGTTCGAGCTTTGCCGACGCAATCCTGTTCCGCGCGCTCCGCGACCGCCTTGGCTTTACCCGCCTGCGTTCGGCCGCGACCGGCGGCGCGGCACTCGGCCCTGATACCTTCAAGTTCTTCCAGGCCATGGGCGTGCCGCTGCGCACGCTCTACGGCCAGACCGAACTGCTAGGGGCCTACACTCTGCATCCCGAGGGCAAGGTCGATCCCGACACGACGGGCGTGCCGATGGCCGACAGCGTCGAGATCCGCATCGACAATGCCGACGTCCACGGCGTCGGCGAGATCGTGGTGCGGCATCCCCACATGTTCCTGGGTTATTACAAGAACCCGGAAGCGAGCGTTGCCGACATCAGGGACGGCTGGATGCTGTCGGGCGACGCCGGCTACTTCAACGATAACAAGCAGCTCGTCGTCATCGACCGCATCAAGGACCTGGCCGAGACCTCGCGCGGCGAGCGCTTCTCGCCGCAGTTCATCGAGAACAAGCTGAAGTTCTCGCCCTATATCGCGGAGGCCGTGGTGCTAGGGGCCGGCCGCGACGCGCTCGCGGCGATGATCTGCATCCGTTACTCCATCATCTCGAAATGGGCGGAGAAGAGCCGGCTCTCGTTCACGACCTACAGCGACCTCGCCTCGCGGCCCGAGGTCTACGCGCTGCTCAAGAAGGAAGTCGAGACCGTCAACGCCACATTGCCGCCGGCGCAACGCATCTCGCGCTTCCTGCTGCTCTACAAGGAGCTCGACGCCGACGACGGCGAGCTCACCCGCACCCGAAAGGTGCGCCGCAGCGTCATCAACGAGAAATACGAAGGCATCATCAACGCGATCTACCGCGGCGATGCCGACATCCCCGTCGACACCGTGATCCGCTTCCAGGACGGCACCACGCAACGCGTGCGAACGACGCTGCGCGTGGTGGATCTCGGCGGGCATGGGCATATGGCGGAGGCCGCGGAGTGAGCCTGCTTCGAACCGAGACCGCGCTGCCAGCCGATGCGCCCTCTCCCCCTGTGGGAGAGGGCATCTCCGCCGCTGGCCACACCCTCGCCCGGGTGAGGGGTCCTCTCTCCGCACCGTCGCTGCCAAGAGAACCCCTCACCCGGCTTCGCTTCGCGAAGCCACCCTCTCCCACAAGGGGAGAGGGTGCACCGTCATCGCTTCTGCATTTTGCGCGGACATCGACATGAACACCGCCTTCCTCATCCAGCTCCTGGTCAACGGCCTCGTGGTCGGCACGCTCTATGGCGTGGTCGCGATGTCGTTCGTGCTGATCTACAAGGCGACGCAGGTCGTCAACTTCGCGCAAGGCGAACTGCTGCTGGTCGGCGCCTGGGTGTGCTGGGCGCTGCTTGCGAAGTACCAGGTGCCGTTCTGGATCGGCATGCCGATGACGCTGGTGTTCATGTTCGTATTCGGCATCGCGATCCAGGTCCTGATCCTGAGACCGATGATCGGCGAACCCATCATCTCGGTGATCATGGTGACGATCGGCCTCTCGACCGTGCTCCAGGCCACGCTGAAATGGATGTTCGGCGTCAATCCGCAACCGTTCCCGCGCGTGTTCGAGAGCCAGTCGGTCAGCCTGCTCGGGCTTCAGATCCAGACCGTCTATGTCATGAGCCTCGTGGTCTCGGTCGCGATGATGATCGGCATGGCCTGGTTCTTCCGCGCCTCCAAATACGGCCTCGCGATGCGCGCCACCGCGTTCAACCAGCAGGTCGCGCAGTCGCTCGGCATCTCCGTCAAGAGCGTGTTCGCGATGGCGTGGGCGATCTCCGCGACAGTGTCGGCGGTCGCGGGCGTGGTGGTCGCCGTCGTCAACGGCGTGTCCTCGGGACTTGCGGCCTACGGCATCAAGGTGTTCCCGGCGGCGATCCTCGGCGGGCTCGATTCCGTCGGCGGCGCCGTGCTCGGCGGCATCATCATCGGCTTGCTCGAGAACATCGCGCAATATGTCGACAGCGAGTATCTGCACTGGGGCAATCTCTACGAGATCGCACCGTTCTACGTCCTCATCATCGTGCTGATGATCAAGCCCTACGGCCTGTTCGGCACCCACGACATCGAGCGGATCTGATCCATGGCCGGCCCTGCCCTCATCCCTGCTGGTGATTTCCGCACCTCGTACGCGGCGGACACCACGATCTTCCCGACCACGACCAGCCGCAACTTTGCGATCATCGGCGTGCTGTTGCTCTGCCTCGTGCCGCAACTCCTTGGCGGGTACTGGCTCAGCATCCTGATCCAGATCGGCATCTTCTCGATCGCGGCGCTCGGCCTCAACATCCTGGTCGGCTTCACCGGCCAGATCTCGATCGGCCATGCCGCCTTTTTCCTGCTCGGCGCCTTCACCTCGGCCTACATCTCCAACAACGCGCCGATCCCGGTGTTCTTCGCGATCCCGCTTGCGGGCGTCGTCACCGCGCTGGTCGGGCTGATCTTCGGCATCCCGGCGGCGCGACTGAAGGGGCTCTACCTCGTCATCGCAACGCTGGCGGCGCAATACATCCTGCTCGACTTCTTCTCCCGCGCAGAGTGGTTCACCGGGGGCTCGGTGCCCGCCAGCGCCAATCCGTTCTCGATCTTCGGCTTCACGCTGCGCGGCGACAGACAGTATTTCTATGTCGTGCTGGCCTATGTGGTCGCGAGCTACGTCCTCGTCACCAATCTGATGCGCACACGCGACGGCCGTGCGCTGGTGGCGATACGCGACCATTATCTCTCCGCCGAGATCATGGGCATCAACCTCACCAAATACCGCACGCTGTCGTTTGGCCTCGCCGCCTTCTTCGCCGGCATCGCCGGCGCGCTCTATGCCCACTACCAGCTCGTGGTCTCGCAGGAGGGTTTCGGCATCGAGCGCTCGATCCTGTTCCTCGCCATGATCATCATCGGCGGCACCGGTTCGATCATGGGCACGCTGATGGGCACCGCCTTCGTAGTGCTACTGCCCGAGACGATGGAATTCATCAGCCTGTACCTGAAGGGCGGCGCGATCGACAAGGCGCTGTCCCTCAACACCAACATCACCTTCCTGCGCGAGATCGCGATCGGAGTGATCATCATCGCGTTCCTGATGTTCGAGCCGGACGGGCTTGCCCATCGCTGGCGACAGATCAAGGCGTACTGGAAACTCTACCCGTTCTCGCATTGAGCACGGGCAAACTCGCTAACCAACTAATAAACAGGAGGAGGCAACCAATGAAGACAAAATCCCTTTTGAGCACTGCATCGCTCGCGCTGGCGATCGCCGCATTCTCGGCCGGCGCGCAGGCGCAGATCGCGATCGGCCATCTCGCCGATTATTCCGGCGGCACCTCCGACGTCGGCACGCCCTACGGCCAGGCCGTCGCCGACACCTTCGCCTGGGTCAACAAGAACGGCGGCGTCGGCGGCAAGCAGCTCAGCGTCGATACCAACGATTACGGCTACCAGGTGCCGCGCGCGATCGCGCTCTACAAGAAATGGTCGGCGCCGGACTCGAAGGTCGCCGCGATCATGGGCTGGGGCACCGCAGACACCGAAGCGCTGACCGGCTTCCTCGCCCAGGACAAGATCCCCGACCTCTCCGGCTCCTATGCCGCAGCCCTCACCGATCCCGAAGGCGTCAGCGGCAAGGCCAAGCCCGCGCCCTACAATTTCTTCTACGGCCCGAGCTATTCGGACTCGCTGCGCGCGATGCTGATGTGGGCGGCCGAGGATTGGAAGGCCAAGGGCAAGCCCGGCAAGCCGAAGTTCGTGCACATGGGCGCCAACCACCCCTATCCGAACGCGCCGAAGGCCGCAGGCGAAGCCATGGCGCAGGAGCTCGGCTTCGAGGTGCTGCCGCCGCTGGTGTTCGCGCTCACACCGGGTGACTACAGCGCGCAGTGCCTGAGCCTGAAATCCTCGGGTGCCAACTACGCCTATCTCGGCAACACCGCGGCTTCCAACATCTCCGTCCTGAAGGCTTGCAAGACCGCCGGCGTCGAGATTCAGTTCCTCGGCAATGTCTGGGGCATGGACGAGAACGCCGCCAAGACCGCCGGCGATGCCGCCAACGGCGTGATCTTCCCGCTGCGCACCGCAGTGAGCTGGGGCGGCGATGCGCCCGGCATGAAGACGGTGATGGAGATCTCCAAGATGTCCGACCCCACCGGCAAGGTCTACCGGCCCGTGCATTACATCGCGGCGGTCTGCTCGGCGCTCTACATGAGGGAGGCGCTCGACTGGGCTGCCAAGAACGGCGGGGCGACCGGCGAGAACGTCGCCAAGGGCTTCTACCAGAAGAAGGACTGGGTGCCGGCCGGAATGGACGGCGTCTGCAATGCCTCGACCTGGACCGACAAGGACCACCGCGGCACGCTGAAGGTCGACCTCTATCGCACCAAGATCGCGGGTGCGACCGACGGCGACCTCAATGATCTCATGGCCAAGGGCACGATCAAGCTCGAGAAGGTCAAGACCGTCGAGCTGCCGCGCAAGCCGGAATTGCTGGGGTGGTGAGCGCTATCTCCGACGTCATGGCCGGGCTTGTCCCGGCCATCCACGTCTGACCACTCGGCATGAAGAACGTGGATGCCCGGGACAAGCCCGAGCATGACGACAGTAGCAGATTGGCGGCATACCCAATGACCGAAATCATCGACGCAACACGGTCCTCCCCGACCGTCGTGCCCGCACCGCCCCTCCTCGCCGTCCGCAACATCGAGGTCGTCTACGACGACGTCATCCTCGTGCTGCGAGGCCTCAGCCTCGACGTGCCCAAGGGCGCGATCGTGGCGTTGTTGGGCGCTAACGGCGCCGGCAAGTCGACGACGCTGAAGGCGATCTCGGGGCTGCTCAAGACCGAGGACGGCGAGGTCACTCGCGGCGAGATCCTGTTCGAGGGCTCCGCTATCGCCGGCATCGATCCCGACAAGATCGTGCGTCGCGGCATCTTCCAGGTGATGGAGGGCCGGCGCATCGTCGCCGACATGACGTCGCTCGAAAACCTCAAGCTCGGCGCCTTCACCCGCAGGGATCGCGAGGTCGATGCCGATCTCGACATGGTCTTCAACTATTTCCCGCGCCTGAAGGAGCGCACCGGCCTTGCCGGTTATCTCTCAGGCGGCGAGCAGCAGATGCTTGCGATCGGCCGCGCTCTGATGGCGCGCCCGAAGATGATCTTGATGGACGAGCCCTCGATGGGCCTGTCGCCGCTGCTGGTGAAAGAGGTGTTCTCGATTATCCAGAAGATCAACCGCGACCTCGGCGTCACCATCCTGCTGGTCGAGCAGAACGCCCGCGCCGCGCTGTCGGTTGCGAGCCACGGCTACATCATGGAACAGGGCAAGGTCGTGCTCGACGGCACCGCGGACGAACTGCGCGACAACGAGGACGTCAAGGAGTTCTACCTCGGCGGCGCCGGCGATCAGCGCAAGAGCTTCAAGAACCTCAAGAGCTTCAAGCGGCGCAAACGGTGGCTGTGAAACTCAGCTCAGCACCTGCTCCGCTTCCGTGACTGCGCAGAGAACATGATAGAACGACGACGCAGGAATGGTGTCGACCAGCGATTTGCCGTCGCGATCGAACTGGTCGTACCAGCCGCCCTTCACGGGATGGCTGAGATAATGCCGTTCGAGCCGCACCAGCGCCGCGCGCGCCTCGTCCGCAGCGCCCGCCTCGCCGGACTCGGCCTGCGCGATCCACGCCTTGGCCATCTCTGTCTGCGGCCACAGCCGGCGCGTGCTGCGACGGATGTTGCCGTTGGCATCGCCCTCGTCGACCAGGCACCCCGTGGCCTCGTCGCGATAGCGCAGCGCGGTGGCGAGCAGTTCGGCGCGACGCTGTCCGGTCGGGCAACCCGTGATGCGTTCAAACCCTTTCAGCAGCCAGACCCACTCGGCCTGATGGCCAGGCTCGACGCTGACGGGCTCGATCTTGGACCAGTCCTCCTCGAAATACTCCGTCAGGATCCGCTTCTGCTTGTCGTAGAGATTGGCGAGGAACAGCGCGAAGAACTCGCCGGCGCGGTTCTGGAACGACAGATCGTGGGTCGCATCGAAGCACGCGATCATCGCCTCGAACAGATGCATGTGCGGGTTCTGCCGGCGCGGCAGCGAGACCGGCAGGCCTTCATGCACGCCGCCATGCGGCGAGCGCAGATGGCCGTCGAGGAAGGCGAGCAGCGCATCGATCTCGGCGCGAATTTGCGCATCCTGGTCGAGCCCGTAGGCGGCCGCGAGCGCAAACAGGATGAAGGCGTGGTCGTAAGCATCGCGTCGGCCGTCCAGCACGGCGCCGTCCGGCGTCAGCCGGTGCACGTAGCCAGGCCGGCCGTCGGGCGCCTTCGCTTTGCTGAGCAGATGCTCCAGCCCCTTCAGCGCGATGGCGCGCCCCCCAGGGTACCAGCCCATCTGCGCCGCCTTGGCGTAACAATAGATCTGGCGCGCCTGCACGAGCACGCGCCGCGGTGCGGCCGTGTCGGCCGTGCCGTCACGGTGCAGCCGGTCGACGAAACCGCCTGCCGCATCGTCCCAGCCGACGGACGACCACAGCGGCAGCGCCTCGTCGATCATGCGGCGCTTCAGGCGCGCGACGACGTCCGCCGCCTCGTCCGCCACAATGATGCCTTCGTCCGCCATCGCGTCCTCTCCACGCCTCGATACTGGCCGTCTGATACCCATGCCGGCGGCGGCGTGCAACGGATGCCAACCCGGAAAGACCAGCCATGACCGCCCATTACGACGCCCGCGAGACGCGCGAACCAGCCGTGCGCGAGGCGGAGCTGTTCTCCCGCCTGCCGGACGTGCTGCGCGGCGCAATGGCCGCACCCGCCTACGCCGAGCGGCTGAAGGGCATAGATCCGGCCGCCGTGACCTCCAGGGCGGCGCTGGCGGGCCTGCCGGTGCTGCGCAAGTCGGAGCTGCCGGCCCTGCACAAGGCCTCAGCGCCCTTCGGCGGCTTCGTGCCGGCAGCCCCGGGATCGTTCGCCCGCCTCTTCACCTCTCCCGGTCCGATCTTCGAGCCTGAAGGGCGGCAGGCCGATCCCTGGCGCGGTGCGCGGGCGCTGTTCGCGGCAGGGTTCCGTCCCAATGACATCGTGCTCAACACCTTCAGCTACCACCTCACCCCCGGCGGCTTCATCTTCGATGCCTCGGCCCGCGCGCTCGGCTGCGCGGTGATCCCGGCCGGCCCCGGCAATACCGAGCAGCAATTCGAGCTGATCGAGGCCTACCGTCCGGTCGGCTACAGCGGCACGCCGGACTTTCTGAAGATTCTGCTCGATGCCGCAGCAGGCTCGGGGCGCGACGTCTCATCGATCAAGCGCGCGCTGGTCTCGGGTGCGGCCTTCCCGCCCTCGCTCCAAGCCGAAATCAAGGCACGCAGCATCGACGCCTACCAGGCCTTCGGCACCGCCGACCTCGGCCTCATTGCCTTCGAGACCGAGGCGCGTGAGGGCATGGTCGTGAACGAGGATCTGATCATGGAGATCGTCAAACCCGGCACCGGCGATCCCGTCGCGCCGGGCGACGTCGGCGAGATCGTGGTAACCTCGCTCGATCCGAACCATCCCTGGATCCGTCTCGCGCTCGGCGACCTCACGGCAGCGCTGCCGGGCCCGAGCAAATGCGGCCGCACCAACATGCGCATCAAGGGCTGGATGGGCCGCGCCGACCAGACCACCAAGGTCAAAGGCATGTTCGTCCGCCCCGAGCAGGTCGCCGAGATCGGCAAGCGCCATGCCGCGCTCGGCCGCCTGCGCCTCGTCGTCGTGCGCAAGGGCGAGGCCGATGCGATGACGCTGCGAGCGGAAACTGCGGCCGCGAGCGACGCCTTGCGCGAGGAAATTGCAGGCACCTTGCGAGCGGTAACGAAACTCGGCGGCAATGTCGAATTGGTCAGCCCGGGCGCGCTGCCGAACGACGGCAAGGTGATCGCGGACGAGCGGTAAGCGCTCAAATTCCAATTCCCTGGTAACAGGGAATTCTGCGCGAGACCGGTTCAAATAGGCAGGCGCGACGGCCGAGATTCTCGCGCTCTTTGGTGGCACGGACGTGCGTCGGTCGTTGTTGGCGGCGGGGATATTAAGGCATGTAAAATCGGAGCCGTAAGGCGCGCTCCTCGGTCAGGCAGAGGAACGGCCTGTCCGGATGACCCGTTAGGCAACCCCTGTACATTCGCCTCTCAAGTGCATCGTCGAAAAGGCCGAAAATGGCGAGTAGCGCGAGCCCCACACCGCCCGCCATCCCAATCGAACAAATTGCTGCGCGACGCACGCGCGAGGCACGGAAAAATTCCTTACCCACGATAATTCACTACTATCCGAAAAAAGCACTACCGGGAGTTGCCACTCCTGCCCTAAAGCCACGATTCGGGTCAATCAATCCAAGGTCCGGATGCACCCGCCCATGGGTTTTGGGCGGGTTGATTAGACTTCACATATGGCGCAAAGCAAACTCCCATGACAGATTACATCATCGAGGCATTCCAGGGGTTGGGGCAGCTTTCCGTCACATCGGGTGCTGTTCTCGCGCTGTTCTTCGGGTTGGCGGCGCTGATAGTCTTTCCTAGGACGATCCTTATCGTTGCGGCCGGCGCATCATTTGGAATTGGGGCGGCCCCGATCATTCTGGTGGCCGGCACAGCGGGAGGAACGCTGGCGTTTCTGTTAGCCCGCTATATCGCGTCCGGGTGGTTTCGACGAAAGCTCGAACAACGATCTAAATTGGAGGCGATAGCCGAAGCTGTCGACAAGGAAGGATGGCGCATCGTCGCTCTCATGCGACTGGGTGCTCCGGTGCCGAGCGCGTTACAAAACTATCTTTTCGGGCTTACAAGAATCCATCCGATGTCGTTCATCTTGGCCACCCTGGTATTCAGTGCCCCGCAGGTCTTCCTGTTCACCTTCCTCGGCGCCACCGGCCGAGCGTCCTTACTCGAGGACAAGCCCGTCGAACTCACAGTTGTGCCAATCTTGGTGACAGTTGCGATCATCGCCCTTATTTCGTGGCGCGTCCAAAAACTGCTGAGATTGCGCGGTCGATCGGACGGCCCCAACAAGGGCTGTCATTCCATCCGCTAGCATCGAGAGGGGCGCAACTCTGCTTCGAGTCCTTGACAAACCACTTGAAGGGCTGTGAGGAGAGATCACAACTTTTCAGGGGCGGCGGATGACAGCGACAATGGCGCGCCCGGCGGTCTTTTTCGACCGCGATGGCGTACTCAATCACGATCACGGCTACGTCTTCGAGGCGACCAAGTTCGAGTGGAAAGACGGCGCCCGTGAAGCGGTTAAGCTCGTCAACGAGGCGGGCTATTTTGCCTTTGTCGTCACCAACCAGTCGGGTGTGGCGCGCGGGTTCTTCGAGGAGAGCGACGTCCAGACTCTCCATCGCTGGATCGCGAAGGAGCTGGCGGTGATCGGCGCGCACATCGACGCATTTGAATACTGTCCCGACCATCCCGAAGCCGCCATCGAGCGCTATCGACGCGTAAGCGACCGTCGCAAGCCCGCGCCCGGCATGATCACCGATCTCCTCAAGCGCTTTCCGGTGGCGGCCGAAAGAAGCATCCTGATCGGCGACAAGCCAAGCGACATGGAGGCGGCCGAAGCTGCGGGCATTCGGGGCCTATTGTTTCAGGATGGAAACCTCGAAGCGTTCGTGCGGCAAGCGCTCTCCTTGCGCTGAGCGTGAGCGATTCAACCCAAGTCTAGCACGCCGACAAAGCTGATCGAGGTGACCGACATCAAGCAGCTTGCGACGCAAGGCGCGTCATTTTCGGAGAGTGATGCTGATCATCCATGTCAGCGCACGCATTGCGGCAAGCGGAGCTATCAACCAAACGAGGCCGTAGCTATCCAGCAGCGTCGCCGTTAGAGGTACCTGAGTCACGTAATACGCGTAGAGGCAGCCTGCCACCTGCGTGGCAATGTTCACGGGATCGTTGCCCCTCGCAAGGACTGAAATTAAACCAATTAGTGAACCGGCGATCACGGTCGCCAAGACAGCGTAAAAGAGTCCCCCCTCAGCATAGCCTGACAGGCCCACACCGGCCGGTTGCGAACCCGTCGTGTATGTGATGGCGGGATAAATCACTGCGAACACTTTCGTGGCCGGATAGCAAGGCTGCGGAGCAAGAAGTCCGCTGAAGGTCGGCCGCACTATGCCGCAACGTTGATCGGGATCCGAAAATATCTGCACATAGTATGGAATTCCAACCGCCATCCTGAATACGCCCGTTCGCACGATCCAAATTGCCTTCTTCAACACTCCACTGAGTCCGCTCTCCGACGGCTCTCCATCGGCGGTTGATGGCGAGCCAAGCGGGGACGATGAGTCCGAACCGGGCAGCGGAACCGCGAGCGACCGTCCCGGGGGACTCGCAAGCGTCGGGCCGGTGCTCTTAACTTCGCAAAATTGGCTCAGAGCCAGGGCCAGGTAGATCGTTCCTCCTGCCGCGATCGTCACGACCGCGCTGCGCACGAGGCCGAATCCAGAGAGCGCCAACGTCAATCCGAGCACTAGCACATAGAGAAGCGCCGGTGCTTTCTGAACAGTTGCGACATCAAGCCAAAGAACGATCACGCTCAGCGCCGCGCAGGCCCCGAGGCTGATCTTTTCACGCTTGAGCAACCCCCGCGCCAGCAGATAGCAACCGATGATGGGCAGACTTGAATAGACGAACGAATAGTACTTGTTACCAAGCAGACTGAACAATTCGACCCGCCTCAGGATCTTCTCCTCGTAGCACAGGCTCTGATCCCACGCCTCGCTCGCGGACAGGCCGCCCGCCTGCGCAAGCTTGTAAACGCAGAAAGCGATCATGGCGCCCGCCAACACCAGCGGAATCCACAGGGGCACCTCGTCGGAAAATGTGAGGCTTGCTGACGCAAAGACCTTCTCGGTAGCGATCGCAGCAATCGGCAGAACGACGAGCGTCAGTAGAAACAAAAGCCAGTAAGTTGGAGATCCGAGCGTGGTCATCCACGCGTAAGGAACTTCCTGAGGAAAGAACAATCGGCCGAGCTGTTCTTGTCCAACAGGAAACGGAATTAGCGCCGCGGCACCCGAGGTCGCGATGTAGGCGGAGACCGCCACACCGACGGCCAGATTGCCCCGTCGCATCTTCCTGAAGTTCATGAAATCGCTCTAGCACTACATTCGTCGGACAAACGGCGTCAGATCCTTCATCAATTCGGGCGGGTTCGCGAGAAGCCCCGACCACAACGGACGAACTGCATCATCGGTCCGTTGAGCTCCCCCGTGCCGATCCACTTGCTTAGCGCGGCTTCGATAGTCGGTAGGGCCCGAGATACAGCACGTCCAGACCCGAGCAGAAATAGGTGTGCAGCGCTTCCAGCGGCGCATTCACGGTCGGTTGCTCGTTGATGTTCAGGCTGGTGTTGATCAGAACCGGTAACGAAGTGGCTTTCGCGAACTCGCCGATCAGTCGGCTGTAGAGCGGATTGCTGTCCGCATGGACGCTCTGGATGCGCGCGGTGTTGTCGACATGGACCACCGCAGGCATGGTCTCGGCGACTTTCTCGTTAACCGGGAACGTCACCACCATGAAGGGCGCGTCGAATGTGTCCTCGAAATATTCGGCCTGGCGCTCGTAAAGCACCGACGGGCAGAACGGGCGAAACTCCTCGCGATATTTGATGGTGAGGTTGATGCGGTCCTTCATGCCCGTATGGCGCGGATCGGCCAGGATCGAGCGGTTGCCGAGCGCGCGCGGACCGTACTCCATGCGCCCCTGGAACCAGCCGACAGTCTTCTGCTCCGTCAGGTCGGCGACGCAGCGCGACACGGGATCGTCGAGCAGCTCAAACCGCGCCCCGATCTTGTCCAGCGTCTCCTTGATCGTGTCGTTGGAATATTCCGGTCCCCAATAGGCATGGGTTAGCGGTGCGATCGTGTGGCCAGCTTCCGCGCATTTCATCATCGCGGCGCCCAGCGCCACGCCCGCATCATGCGGCACCGGCGGAACGTAGAGACGCTTCACGGACGGCTCGGCCGCGATCTCCATGTTCATCTTGCAGTTCAGGCCGACGCCGCCGGCGATGCAGACGTCGCCGCAACCGGTCTCGGCGATCGCGGAGCGGATCACCTCGGTGGTGACGATCTCGAGCTGCTTCTGGCCGCTGGCTGCGATGTTGGTGAACCGCTGGTCGAGCGGCGCACCACGCAGGCGCCGCGGCCCCAGAATCTCCTCCATCTTCTCGGTGAAGATGCGCTCCTGCCGCGTCGAGAAATCGCTGCTAAAGATTTCTGCGTCGCGCCGGCGCTTGTCGAGCTCGGGATCGAGCTCGTAATTGATGCCGGCCGGGCGTAATAATTTCGCAAACTTGTCGAGATAGTCGGGGCTGCCATAGGACGACAGGCCCATGACCTTGTACTCGTCATTGGTCATCTGATAGCCGAGATACTGGGTCAGCATCCCGTAATAGAGCCCTAGACTGTTGTTGCGGCCGAACCGCGTCAGCACGCGGAAGTCGTTACCGCGGGCATGGGCGACGAGACCGGAGCTGGAATCGCCGGAGAAATCGAAGCAGGCGACGGTCGCCTCGGAAAAACCGGATCCGTAGAACGAGCTCGCGGCGTGACAGAGGTGATGGTCGTAGAGCTCGATCTTCGGGCTGTGACCGAACTGGTACCTGAAATATTCGGTGAGGCGCTGCGTGTAGTTCGTGTAGGTCTTCAGCGGCGAGCAGATCCAGTCGACGTCGCGCATGGTGATGCCGGCCTGCTTCAGGCAGAAGCCGATCGCCCCACGCGGCAGCTCGCCGCGCGCGTGCTTGGCCAGTGTGAACCTTTCCTCTTCCGCGGCAGCAATCAGCTCACCGTCGCGCAACAACACGGCAGCGCCATCATGGTGACCATGCTTGATCCCCGAGCTGATTCCGATCACGTACATTCGTTTACACCTCGAAAACGCTTCTCAAGAAGTCCCCCTACAAAGAAGACCGACAAGAAACTCAGATCCTGCGGATGGTATGGTCGAGTTCTACCGCGACGTGCTCGCCTTACAGACCGAGGTGAGAACCGCTTGCGACCGAGTGGACACGCACGTGTAGATGGGACGAAAACGGCCTGGCCGGTTGCATAGTTACCAACGAGGCTTCGAGCCTGCAAGGGCGCAAATCCGCCGTCTTTTGGCGCGTATCGAGGGTTAGAGGATCGGGCTGCGTCTTCGAAACTCCCAAATTGGAGAGCGCGGGGCATACATCGATCGTTCGACTATGTCCCGAGCACTGCAACGGAGCGCACTGCCTCACTCAGCGAGCTGTTTCTCGACCCCGAAACTGACCCGCGTCGCCGACAGCTGATCGGCGAGCGAGATCGGCCATTCGCCGCCCGGTTTGAAGGCTTCGGCGAGCGCCACCAACTCCTCGAGCTGTCCCTTTTCAATGGTCAGACCCTTCCAGCCCCCCTTTGCGCCGGTGACCTCCAATCGCTTGTAGTCGTCGAGCACGAGAACTTTTCCGTCCACAAAGATATCGAAGCGCTCCTTGGGGAACTCCTTCGAGCCCAGCGAGGTATAGGTCAGCGTGCATAGCGAGCCATCGGCGTAACGCACCGTGGCGACGAAATTGTCGTCGCGGCGCCAATGGCCGCTGGCCGGTACAATCGACCGGGCCTGAACCTCGACGGGCTGGCTGCCGGTGAGCGCATTGAAGAGATCGTAGATGTGGCAGGCTTCGCCGATGTTGCGGCCTCCCCCATGCGGGCCATGCACCCAATGATCGGAGGGAATGTAGCCGGCATTCATGCGGTAGTTCACAATCATCGGCGACAGGCGCCCCTTGATCGCTTCGCGGGCCGCGGTGACAGCCGGCGCGAACCGCCGGTTGAATCCCGTCATCAGGAGCGGTCCATTCGGGTTGTCCGCGTAGAACGCCTCGATCGCGTCCAAGCCCTCTTCGGTCATCGACGTCGGTTTCTCGACGAAGACATGCTTGCCGGCCTTCAGCGCTGCCAAGGTCATTTCGGAGTGCAGGTCGTGCCGTGTTGCGATGAGGACGAGATCGACCTGCGGGTCATCGAGAACAGCCTGAAAATCGGTGCTCGCGGTGCTGAAACCAAAGCGCTCGGCGGCCGTGCGCGCAGACAGGCCGGTGCGGCTCACGACACTGCGAAGGTCGAACTTGTCGCCAAGCTTCTTCAGGTTCGGCAGGTGCATGCCCTGCGCAAAGCTGCCGGCCCCGACGACCGCGATCTTGATGCGGCCATCGACGGGCTTCGGAGGGGCAATCTGCAGCACGGACCGCACGGCCTCTTCGCGGTGCGGATACTGCAGCAGAACCAGCAGCGGCTTCTCACCCTCGCCCGCCAGCCGGCCATACGCCTCTTCGGCACGGTCGATCGGATAGGGCTCCTGCAACATGTTGTCGAGCCGAACGCGCCCAGCCGCGAGCAGCCGGAGATATTCGCCCATGTTGCGGTTCTCGGTCCAGCGGACATAGGCGAGCGGGTAGTCTCCGCCCTCCTCCTCATAGACGGGATCGTAGCGTCCGGGTCCGTAGGAGCAGGAGATCAGGACATCGAGCTCCTTGGTGTAGATGTCCGATCGCGCCATGTTCAGGCCGACGTCGCCGACAATCACCACGCGCGCCTTCTTGCGGCAGGACTGAAAAGCCTGAGCGAGAATATCGCTGGAGGCAGAGGCAGCCGTGATGATCGCGACGTCGGCGCCGAAGCCATCGGTCAGCTTGATAATGCTATCGACCAGATTGCCGTCGTTCGGATTGATGCCGTGATCGAGGCCATTTTCCAGCGCGGTCGCAATGCGCTTGTTGTCCACGTCGGTGCCGATGACGCGGCATCCATTGGCGGTCAGGAGCTGCGCCGTGATCTGCCCGAGAATTCCGAGCCCGATCACGACGACTGTCTCGCCAAGCGTCGGCTGCGCGCGACGCACGCCCTGCATCGCGATGGCCCCGAGAGTCACCGTGGCGGCGGCGTCGAAGGAGACCTGCTGCGGGACGGGAACGCACAGATTGACCGGGACGTCGATGACCTCGGCGTGGTTGGCAACGCCCGCGCCGGCGCAGGCAACGCGATCGCCGACCGCGATTCCGTCGACCTCCGATCCGACCGCGATGACGGTGCCGGCGGCCGAGTACCCGGTCGGCAGTCCCGCATCGAGCTTGCCCTTGACCTGCTTGTAGACGCGCGCCACGCCCTGATCGCGCATGAGTTGAAGCACGCGCTTGACATGGTGCGGCTGCTTGAGGGCGCGGCGATACAGCGGGAGGCCTGACATCTTGACGCCGGCCATCTCGGTGCCGACGCTCACGCACGAACGCTCCACCCGGACCAGCACGTTCTTCGGGCCGGCGACGGGCGCCGGGACGTCCTGCAGGAAGACCTTACCCGACCGGACCAGAAGCTGCTTCACGACCATACTCCGCGCGTGTCGATTACCACCTTGCCGTTCAGTTCGGCCGGCGCGATTTCGTTGTAGGCACGATGATTGACCAGCATGACGACGATATGCGCCTCGGCGATCGCCTGGGCGAGGTCATGCACCATGCGCACGTTCTTGTGCGTGGCAAGCTTTCCCGGCAACAGCTCGGCGAATGGTTCTGACACCAGCAGTTCGCAGCTGTTCCACTCAGCCACCTCTTCGGCGATCTCGAGCGCCGGGCTTTCGCGGAAATCGTCGACGTCGGGCTTGAAGGCGAGACCGAGCGTCAGCACCTTCGGGTAGGCGCCCGCCGACCGCGCGCCGGCGATGGCGGTCTTGATCTTCTCGAGAACGTAGGACGGCTTGCCGTCGTTGACTTCACGCGCGGTGCGGATCAGGCGGGATTCCTGTGGAGCCGCCTCGACGATGAACCAGGGATCCACCGCGATACAATGGCCGCCGACGCCTGGGCCCGGCTGCAGAATATTGACGCGCGGATGATGGTTGGCGAGCCGGATCAGCTCCCAGACGTTGATGCCCAGCTTGTCGCAGACGATCGATAGCTCGTTTGCGAAGGCAATGCCGACGTCGCGGAACGAGTTTTCGGTCAGCTTGCACATCTCCGCCGTGCGGACGTTGGTCTTCAGCAGGCTGCCTGTGCAGAAGATGCGATAGAGCTCCTCGGCGCGCGCCGAGCATTTGGTCGTGATGCCGCCGATCACCCGATCGTTCTCGACCAGCTCGACCAGCACGCGTCCGGGCAACACACGCTCGGGGCAATAGGCAATGTGAACGTCGCAATCCTCGACATCCGAAGTGGGCATCTGCAAATCGGGGCGCAGAGCCGCAAGCTGCGCGGCCATCCGTTCCGTCGTCCCTGGCGGAGAGGTCGATTCCAGCACGACGAGATCGCCGCGCTTCAGGACCGGCGCGATGGATGCAGCCGCGGCCTCGACATAGCTGAGGTCCGCCTTCCCATCATGAAATGGCGTGGGGACGGCAATGATGAAGGCATCCGCCGGCGCAGGCTTCGTCGCCGCGCGCAACTTTCCGACCTGAACCGCGCGCGCGGTCACCGCATCGAGGTCAGGCTCCACGATGTGAACCTGGCCACGGTTGATCTGGGCGACGACCGCCTCGCTGACATCGATACCCACGATCGAAACACCGCGCGAGGCGAGTACGACCGCAGTTGGGAGCCCTATATAGCCGAGCCCGACCACACAAATGGCTTTTAGCTTTACGTCGCTCACAGTTGATCCTCGATCACCTTGCGAATTCGCTTTGCGGCGAGGCCGTCGCCGTAAGGATTAATCGATTGCGCCATCCGCCCATAGTGAACGCGGTCGGTCAACAACCTGGTTGTCTCTTCGACAATACGCTCCCGGGACGTGCCCACGAGAATCACGGTTCCAGCGTCGACAGCCTCGGGACGCTCGGTGGTTTCGCGCATCACCAGGACCGGCTTGCCCAGCGACGGCGCCTCTTCCTGCACGCCGCCGGAGTCGGTGATGATGAGACGCGAACGCTCCATCAGATAGACGAATGGTTCGTAGTCCAGGGGGTCGATCAAATTAATCCGCTTCTGTGCACCGAGCACGCGCTGGACGGGCGCCAGAACGTTGGGATTGGGGTGGACAGGATAGACGATCTGCACGTTATGCTGTGTGACAATGTCGAGCAGCGCATTGCAGATATTTTCGAACCCGTCACCGAAGTTCTCCCGCCGATGTCCTGTCACGAGGATCAGCGGAAGATCGGGATCGAGGTAGCTGAACCGGCCTCGCAGTTCGGCGCCCGCAGAGGGCGCACTCCTCAGCCGCTCCACGGTTTCCATCAGCGCATCGATGACGGTGTTGCCGGTCAGGTGGATATGGAAAGGATCGACCGCTTCCGCGAGGAGATTTTGCCGCGACCGCTCGGTTGGCGCGAAGTGAAACCGGGTCGCAAGGGTTGCGACCCGGCGGTTCATCTCTTCCGGCCACGGCGCGGACAGCGAGCCGGATCGCAGACCTGCTTCCACATGCCCCACGGGCAGCCTGCGGTAGAACGCAGCCAGCGAACCGGCGAGCGTGGTCGAGGTATCGCCGTGGACCAGGACCAGGTTTGGCTTCTCCTGATCCAGCACCTGCCCGATCCCGGTGAGAAGCTTGGCGGTAAGTTGGTCCAACGCCTGGTTGGGCGACATCAGGTTGAGGTCGTGGTCGGGCTTGATCGCGAAGAGATCCAGCACCTGATCCAGCATGCCCCGATGCTGACCCGTCACACAGACCCGCAGATCGAGGCTTTGGCTGCGCCGCAGCTCGGTCACGACCGGCGCCATCTTGATGGCCTCCGGACGCGTTCCAAATATTGCAATGACTTTTCGCATCTTCGGGTTTGCTGTCCGCCTCAACGCTCACCCCGGGGAGCCCCGGCGGCGCTGTGTAACCAGTCACGCGGAAATATACAAACTCAAAGGGGGCCGGAACCGGGCGAATCGCCCGGAATCGACCGCCCAAAAAAAGCGTTAAATTCCAAATAGTTGGAGAAGCATTGCGGCAGCCTGCGCAGCTAGCCCGTCTTGTCCTGAGCGAGATCGCGATCCGACCGGTCCGATTCGTGTTTCCCAGGGCACAAGCGTTGCAAAGCTTCCAGCATGCTATCGGCCAGCGCTGTGCGCTCGTAGCGCTTGCTCCCGGTAGCGGCGTTTGCCGCAAGCAAACGCCGGCGTGCCGGATCTCGTGCGAGCTCCGCGATGGCGCGCACCAACTCCTCCACGCTGTCGGGCTCGATGATCTTCGCTGCATCCAGCGGCTCGAGTAGACGCTCCAGCTCGCCCCGTACGTTCGCGATGATTGGCGTGCCGGTCGCCAGGGCCTCAAAAACCTTCGATGGCAACACTGTCCTGAACAATGGGGTGTTCTTCAGCAATACCAGCGTGAAGTCGCTCAAATGCCAGTAGTCGATGGTCTCATCGTGCGACACGGGACCGACAAACAGCACATTCCGCAGTCCCCGACGTTGGGCCTGTTGTTGCAACTCCTCGCGCTCCGCACCGGACCCGACGATGATAAATTGCGCCTCGGGAACGCGGGTCAGGCACTCGTCTGCCGCGTCGAGGATAAGCTGTAGCCCATGCGCCATGCCGACAGTGCCGATGTATGAAACGACTACCTTGTTCTCGGTTCCAAACCTCTCGCGCAACGACGATGGCGCGCATCCGGGGGCGAGTTTGGATGTGTCTGCACCATTGGTGACTACGACGATCTTGTCGGCATCGATTCCCCGCGACATCAGCACGTCGCGGGTCGTATGGGTGACCGTAACGATGAGATCCGAGTGCCTGTAGAGAAAGCGCTCCACACGCCGGACAAGATTGACCACCCGTCCTTCCTTCATGGCGCCAACGGCGACAATCGAGTCTGGCCAGAGATCGCGCACTTCGAACACGAACGGCCTGCGGTGAACGCGGCTCGCAATCCATCCCGCGATAGCGGCAAATATGTGTGGCGACGTCGCAATAACGACGTCCGGTCGAGCAACAAAAGGCGATGCAAGGCTCGCCGTCAGCACAAAGCTCAGGTAGTCGAGAATTCGCAAAATTGCGCCACGATTGGGAAACACCAGCGTCGGGACGCGTAAAACGTCTACGTTGTCGTACATTTCACGTTTGTAGAGCGATTGCCGATAGCCGCCGAACACCTTGCCATCCGGGTGGTTTGGAAAATTGGTCAGCATGGTGACCTGATGGCCGCGCTCGATCCAACGCTTCGCATGCGTGCTGCAGCGGATAGACGGCGCGCTCGCCTCAGGCGGATAGTGATCGGTGACGAAGAGGATACGCAAATCAGAGCTCGAACCGGGTTTCGACTTCCATGGGTAGCCCGCCGGTATAGCTCCAGGCAAGGACCGGTCGCAAGATTCGGTGCCCAAAACTCGGCGCGTAGTACCCGTCGTTCAGCAGGAATTGCGACGCTCCCCTCGCTGACACACGAAGCCGCGGCTCCCCTGGCACCTCGATCGACCAGCCTTGCCCGTCCGGGCAAATATGACCGACCAGCGGGTGCAGCGGAAAACGACCGATGATCGTGTGGTTTCCCTCGCCCGTAACACGGTCCCGAACAACTAGCGAAGTCGGCGACACCGTGACGCTGCGGCAGTGGACTGGTCGGCCAGGGAGCCAGCGGTACCCATCGTGACTGGCGGAGGCCGACTGGATGTGGCCGGTCACGGATACCGATCTGCCGAATGGATGCGCACGCCGCCCGACGCGAAAGCTGGCCCACACTTCGGTTGAATTCTCTGCATCGATCTCGACAGTCGCGTGGGCGCCGGTCGAACGCTCTTCATCTCGAATTGCATCGTGGGCGTAAGACGAAGTCCCGGAGTTGGTGATCAACCGACGATCGCCAAACGACACTTCGAGCGAGAGCGTGTCTGCATGCGCATGCCCTGGCAGGTAGGAGGGGCCGACTTCGGCCGTGTCGAGGATCGCGAGCCAGGGACCGGAGCGCAGCCGCACGTACCCGCTGTCAGCCAGCCGACCGGTCGCCTCGCTCCGCAAGACGTGCAGCGATGCCCCATAGTCCGCAAGCTGCCTGTACGTCCTCGCGATGCCTAACGCCGCGTCATTGAAGAAGGCGATTTCCCCGTCCGGATGGACCATTTCACCCAGCCAGGCCAGCATACGCTCGGCCAAAGCCGGCCATTGCGCCGCCGCTTCAGCAAGCTCGTGCGGATAGATCCTCGAAAGCTGAATGAGATCCAGGACATCCTCGAGCAGGATGGCGTGATACATCGGACTGAGCTCAAAGTGGCCGCCGTCCGACAGCACCTGTTCGCGCCACTCCCGTTGCAGCAGATCCAGGCCGGTGCGTCGCCATCGGTCTGCTTCGCCCCCCGAGAAATAGCAACCCGCGAACACAAGGGCTTTCGCGTTCGCGAGCAGATGGTTGCCCAGCAGATGATACTCGAGCGAGGAGTTCAGCGCGCGCGTCTGCGTTGCCAAGCTGTCGCGCACGGCGGAGCCCAGATCGTTGCCCGCCAACGCCCATGCGACCCAGTTCACGATGCGCAGCGATATCGTATACGGTTCCCAGCCGTTTCCCGTCATGGGACGATTTTCGGCAATCCAGGCGTCGATCAGGTCGCGATGCCATGACGCACGGGCCTCGCTTGCCTCTGCGCGCAAATCGTCGAAATAGTGCAGGTTGTACAGCCACAGCTTCGGCATTGCCGGATTGTTCCAGCCGGCACCGTCCGGCAGCTCCGCCACCTGCCCAAGAATCCGGAAGCGTCGGGGGGACACCATGGTGGCCGGCCGGCCCGCAGCATTCCGCCATCTCGCCGTCGGCGTGCGCAAACCAGGTGCGGGTCCATGCGCGATGCTGGGCGGAAGAATTCGGCGCTTGACGCGATTGATGATCTGTTCGGAACGCAAGTGGCGCACCGTTCGGATTAGGCGCGCGGGATCCCCCCATCGTTTCCCAAACATTCCATGTTCCGGCTGTGTTTCGCCCAAGCGCTGATACCATTTCCGGTGCCGAGTTCAATAGCTCGGCCTGCACGAGACGGTGCGCTGGCTTGCCGGGAGATTTTGAAGGCCGAGGGAGCCTTGCCCTGCCGGTGCAGAGGCTGCGGAACTCCGGCAGATCGGCAATCGCCGGCGCCTATTCTTGTGCCAGGCTCATGGGGGGGATACAGTTGTGCCATGATGAGAGTGCTCCCATGAACAACAGGGTTGTCCGCGATTTCTGGAACGAGGCCGCCTGCGGCGAGGCCGCTTATGCCGTCGGCATCGACGCCTCAAATCGCTTCTCCAGCCAACGCGAGACGAGGTACGAGCTCGAGCCCTTCATCAAGCCCTTCGCCCGCTTCGAAGAGGGCCACGAGCAGGCTGTACTCGAAATCGGCGTTGGCATGGGTGCTGACCATGAACGATGGGCGCGCAGCGGACCCGCCCGCCTTTGCGGCATTGACTTGACCCCGCGCGCCGTCGACCTGACGCGCGAACGCCTCGCCCTCGCCCACCTTGAGTCCGAGCTCCGAGTGGCCGACGGGGAACGGCTTCCTTTTCCGGATGCGACGTTCGATATCGTCTACAGCTGGGGCGTTCTGCACCACAGTGCCGATACAACGCAGGCGTTCAAGGAGGTTGCCCGTGTGCTGAAGCCCCGGGGCACTGCGCGGATCATGATCTACCACAAGTGGTCGATCGTCGGTCTCATGCTCTGGCTTCGCTATGGACGATTGTCGTCCAGCCTTGCCTCGATCTATGCGAACCACCTCGAAAGCCCCGGCACCAAGGCCTACTCGACGAAGGAGGCGGCCGCGATCGTCGAGGCCAGCGGCTTGCAGATGGTCAAGATGGAAGTCGAACTGAGCCCGGGTGACTTACTTTCCGGCGCAACGGGCCAGCGTCATCGCGGACGTCTTCTGTCGATCGCCCGGCGCCTTTGGCCGCGTGCGCTCCTGCTTGCTGTGGCGCGCCAGCTCGGCCTCTACCTCATGATCGAAGCGATCCGCCCCTCAGAATAGGTTGCCGGAATATCTTGCTCGTGGCCTTCGTTGGAGTTGGAGCGCCGGTTCCGCGGGCCATCCGGAAGATGGGACGGCGGCGAGGTGCCTCGCTCCAATTCGTTGCGTCAGAGATCGGCGGAAAGGCCGGACCTGACGCTGTTGAGAAGCAGCCAGACACAGACAAATCCGGCACTCGCACTCTGAATCCACGCCAGACCAACGGCACCGAACTGTCCAAACAGCGCAACCGAGAGAGCGGCCTGCAGGGTCGCCCCGCAGAGCCAGGCCATGACCTGCGACCAGGGAAATCCGCTCGCCGACAGGAACTGGGAGGCTGCGGAGGCGACGCCGATGAAGAATACACCGGGAAGCAGCGCGAGGATGATGGCCACGGCCGGCTCGTACGCTTTCCCGAATATGATTGTGACGATCGGGCTCGCCAGCACGGCGCTGGCTGTGCAGACCAGCGCCATCAGCAAGGTGATCTGTAGCAACGCGACCTTGTACTGCTGCATTCGCGCCGCACCTTTCGCACGCACGAGCGCGGGAAACAGCAGAAGGCCGATCGTCGAGGGCAGGATCAGCAACGCGTCGGCGATCTGTGCCGCAATCGACCAGTAACCGATATCCGCAAACTCGCCGAATTGCCTGAGCACCATGACGCTCATGCGGCCCATGACGAAGCCGAGCAGAGTCGCGATATGAGCCCGCAGCGCAAATGCGATACCGTCCCGGAACAGGCCGAAGTCGAAGCGCCGCGGAATGTCGACGCCCTTCGCCAGGACGGCCCAGGCGGCGACGCAGGCGACGAGCGAGGCGATGACCGCAGCAACCAGGAAGCCCCCAAGCCGTGGAGCAAGCCAGCATGCGAGCAGCGCCGCACCGATGGCAACGACGCCGTTGAGGATGATCAGACCGTTGAAGGTCCTGGGGCGATTAAGAGCGACCGCGATGTTGGACAGGTAAAGGAACAGGAGCAGCGACGGTGTCAGCGCCGTCACGATGGCGACGAACATGACGTTTTGTTCGGAACCGCCGATCGCCAGATCGACTGCAAGGACGCCCGCCGCCGCCGCAACCCCGGCCAGGATCGCAAGCCACAACGAGTTGGCCATGATCTGAGCGAGCAGCGCCGGCGTCCGCGCAATCAAGTACGTGTTGCTCGACTGAATGCCGAGGGAGGCGATCTGCAGGGCAATCGCAGCGAGCGTCACGATGTAGTAATAGTGCCCGCGCTCGGCGGGACCGAGCATGCGCGCCGTCAGGATCGCCACGCCGAACGAGCCGAGGATAGCGAGGCCCCGCGCCAACAGCATCTCAGCATAGGTGTGGATCAAGGAGGGCACGAGGTATCGTTCCCGTCCGGCATGATCGTTACCGCCAGCCTCGCCGGCAAGGCTCCCTGCCTGCGCCACACCAGCCGATGCGATGGCTCGACAACGCCGTAGCTCGGCGAGATCAACGTGGGCTCGATGGTCAGCTCCCAACCGCCACCAGATGCCGAAAGGGAGAACAGACGTCCCGCTGAAGCAAGGCGGACCGCGGCGCCGCTGCGGTCGACGCGGACGGAAGGCGCCAGATGCAAAGGTACGGCGATCTCGTGTTCGCCTTCGCCGTCGATGGTATCGACGATCTCGACACGGCCCGATCGCCTGTCCAGGCTGATTTCCCGCGCAACGTCGACGCCGAGGCGCCGGTAGCCCTGATGCCTACCGGCAAACAGGTCCTGCTCGTCGCCGGTCCGCCAAGTCGTGCATTCGGCCTGCGCATCGTCCTGGAGGTTCCAGAGATTGCCGGGGTCGAAGCGGTTCATCTCCGCGCCATCGATCCCGGGCGTGTTGTGGGACGAGGTCGAACGAAACTCGTTTCGCTTCTCGAACGAGGCCGTATAGACGAACGAGCCGCGGTCGATGACGACCGGCGCGCCAGCGAGCCAGGCTTCAAACGACAGCGCGTCGTTGTGTCCGTGGCCGCCGCGGCCGGCGAGGCCGACCGGGCCGCAATCAATGAATACGTGATGATCCCCGGCGCGCATGACATACGCGCCGCCGTGCGGGAATGCCATCGACGACGCCGGCGAGCGAACGGCTGGCGCGAATGATGCGGCCAAGTCGGGTCCGACCACCCAGACGAGTTCGGAGCGAGGCCCCTCCGCTTGCGCCGCCAGATCGCTATCGCCGAATGCGAGTGCAATCAGACTGACCAGATAGCGATGGTCGCCGAGCTTCTGCCCACCGAATGGCAACGCTCTTGCGTCGTCGGCATCCCCCCACAGCGGGCTGGTGCCGTCGGGGCGCGAATAGGCCGCGGCAAATCGCGCCATCGCGCGCAGCCGCTGGACGTAACTGTCCGTCAGGCTGGCGCCGCAGGCCTTGCGGAACAGTGCCGGCCACACGAAGAGTTCGCAGACCAGCCGGTGATAGGGCACCGACGCCTCGAAATCGACCCCGTCGGCGAAGACCTGCTTTTCGATTTCCTCTTGCAGCCCTCGCCAGCCGGCATCTTGCCAGCGACCGGCATTCCCCACGTCGCCGAAAAAGTGGCCGGCCATCACCAGGCCGGCAAGATCCGCGGTGTAGTGGTTGCCGTTGACATCGGCTTTCTCGATGTGCCTCAGCGTGAAGTCGCCGTGGAGGTAAAGGCAGGCCAGAAACTTCGCGCGAAAGTCCTCGTCGCGCCACGAGGGGCTGTTCGCGAATACATGAAACAGCCAGGTCCAGATGAAGAGCCGCATCGCGGCTTCCATCGTGCAGGACCAGTTCACGGTGTAGCCGAGCGGATTGCCATCCATCCACTCCTGCAGGATATCGCGGGCGGCGACGGCATATTGCTCGTCGGCATCCAGCAGGTAGGCCTGTCCCGCCGGAATCAGCCATTGCAGTCGTGAAATCTCCCAGGGCACCTTGACGTCGCTGGGACGATCGCGGTTCACGTAGTCGATCGATCGCGCGAAGCCTCCCGGCCACCCCATCCCCACCCGGTAATCGCGGGCCCAGTCGATCGGCCTGCCGAGCGCGACCGGCCCGGTCCCGAGCAGGTCGACTGTTCGTGCGCAAGCAAGGCGTGCGGCGTCGCGAATCCGCGCGCTCTCGCCCGGCTCGACGCGGTCGAGCGCCGCGGAATCCATCGCCGATGTCCAGGCCGGATACGGGCGCTGGCGCAGCCGTGTCCATAATTCATCGATGGAGGAGGCCCGCGCCATCGCAAGCAGCCGCCCGCGCGAGAGGCTTCGCTCCCGCATCGGCGCAAGCCAGCGGTCGAGCTCGCGCTCCCCCTCCTGCCAGGCGCGGCTGGCAACGTAGGTCGGAGATTTGCCGAGAATCCTCCTGGCGCGGCGCGCCGCGTCAAGCAACCGCATCGGACAACTGCGACGTATCGACCGCCTTGCGATCGATCCACAAATCATACCAGGCGGTCAGATTGTAGATCGCCCAGAGATACAGGCTGGTATCGGTCCGCCCGGTGAAGTGCCAGTCGAACAGCTTCTCGATATAGGAGGCATTCAGGAAGCCGCGCCGCATCAACCCCGAAGAGAACACCGACGTCCGGACCGCACGGCCGAAATCGCTGCGCATCCAGTCACTCATCGGCGCGCCGAAGCCCATCTTCTTGCGATAGATGATGTTGTCGGGGATCAGGCCCTCGACGGCCTTCTTCAGAAGATATTTCGGCTCGCCGCCCTTGGTCTTCCATTCCTCGGGAATGTCCATCGAGAACTCGACGAGCTTGTGGTCGAGGAAGGGGACGCGAGCTTCCAGCGACTCCGACATACCGATCTTGTCGACCCGCATCAGCAGTAGCTCGGGCAAGCGCAGCCTGAACTCGCTGTGGATCATGCGCGTCAGCGGATCAAGGTTGGGGAACTTGGCATCCAGGGGATCCATGAAGCTGCGGACGATATTGAAGCTGTCGAGCTTCAGATATTCGGGATCGAGCAACCCCGCCGCGTCCGCGTGATCGTCGTTGGCGGCCGCGATGGCGGCGGAGTCAACGAGCTGGCTCTTCATCAGATCGGGGAACACCATCGCGCCGGACCAGAAATGCTCGCGGCTTCGGGCCGCGCGATCGATGACGTCAGCATAGACCGGTAGCTTCGGATGAATCCCCGAAAGCAGATTGGCAGTGCCCGCCGCAAGGCGCTGTGCCGGCTGCGGCAGATACTTGCGGAACGGCGCCCAGTATTTGTGATACATCTTCAGGTACGTCATGTAGCCCGAATAGCCGCAGAACTGCTCGTCCGAGCCTTCGCCGACCTGGACCACCTTCATGCCGTTGTCGTGCGCGAGCTTGGAGACGAAATAGAGCGGGATGCACACCCAGTCGGCGATCGGCTCGTCCTGCGAGTGCAGCATCTGCGGCAGGTAGTTGATCATGTCCTTCTTGCTGATCCCAATCTCATGATGATTGGTGCCGAACTGACGTGCGATCTGATTGGCCTGCTCGTATTCGTTCAGATGCTTGTAGTCGCTGAATCCGATCGTGAAGGTCTCCACGGGGCGGCTGGAGAATTCGCTCATCAACGCCACGTTGGTCGATGAATCGACGCCGCCCGACAGGAACACGCCCATCGGCACGTCCGACATCATCCGCTTCTCCACGCTGGCGCGGAGCCGGTCGCGAATGCCGCTGACGTAGAACTCCTCGAGCGCCGCCTCCGAAAGATTGGCGGTCTCGCCCGGGTCGATGCCGCGTCCGGGCATCGCGTCCCAGTATCGCGAGATCGTCGCCTTGCCGGAACGATCGATCGTCATGCTGCATCCGGCCGGCAGCTTGTAGATGCCGCGCATCATCGTCAGCGGCGCCGGTGTCGTCAGGAACGAAAGGTAGTGGTACATCGCGTATGGGTCGATCTCGCGCACGAAGTCGGGATGCTCAACCAGCGCCTTCATCTCCGATGCGAAGGCGAAGCATCCCTTAATCCGGGCGAAATAGAGCGGTTTGACGCCGATGCGGTCTCGCGCGAGCGACAGCAGCCCCTTGCGCTCGTCCCAGATCCCGAAGGCGTAGTCGCCCTCGATCCGCTCGAGCAGGCCGTCGAGGCCCCACTCCTCGTAGCCGTGCACCAGCACTTCTGTGTCGCTGTGATCGGTACGGAACTTGTGCCCACGGGCGACGAGCTCAGGCCTGAGCTTGGCGTGATTGTAGATTTCACCGTTGAAGGTGATGATGACGGTGCCGTCCTCGTTGCGCATCGGCTGCGTCGCGGCGACGTTGAGGTCGACGATCGAGAGACGGCGGTGGCCGAGCCCGATTTTGCGGTCGTCCGAGACCCAGCCGTCTCCGCCGTCCGGCCCGCGATGCGCCATGGCGTCGCGCATGCGATCCAGGACGCTACGATCGACCCTGCCGGCGTCGCCGTAAGATAGCAAACCCACTATTCCGCACATTCAGAACAATCCCCTTGGTTCGGAGACGAGATCATGCCGCGTCGCGATCCGGCCGGCGCACGAGCAACCCGTTACGGGCCATCGCGGCGAGAATAGCATCGACATGCCGCTTCCAGGTATAGCGATTCAGGACCTCGGCGCGGGCCGCCTTCGCCACTCCGGCGGCCGCCGGCATGTCGTCCACGACCCGCCGCAATGTGTCCTTGAAGGCCTGCGCATTGCCCGGCTCGTAAAGGAATCCGCAAGGTGCTCCCGCCCCCGGCGGCAACGCCCCCAGCCGCGTGGCACCGCGTCCGGCGATGACATCCTCGATCTGGCCGAGCGCCGATGCGACGATCGGCTTCTCCATCGCCATATACTCGAACAATTTGGTCGGCGATCCAAAAAATCCGGAGCCGTCCGCGTTCGGCACGTGAGGCGAGAGCAGCAGGTCCGCGCAGGCCAGATATCTGGGGGCTTCCGATTGCGCCACCAGGCCCGTCAGCGTGACAAAGCGCGTGATCTCGGGTGGTCCGACCAGCCGACGCACCTCGGGCATCTTCAGACCGTCGCCCACCAGCATGAAATGCAACTTGCTCCGCTCGAGCCAGGCGGCGTCGTTGCGCGCGAGGTCACTGATGCATTCGGCGAGAAACTCGATGCCATGCCACTGCCCGAATGTTCCGATGAACCCGGCGACCAGCGCATCTTTCGGGATGCCATGCTGCCGCTTCAGATCGGCGAGATCGTCCGTCGAGAATCTCGTGGAATCAAAAGCGGCCGGATCGACACAGTTGGGATAGACGAGAATCCGGCTATCGGGAATTCCTCTCCGCTTCAGCTCATCCCCCAACTCGTCCGAAACGGTGACGATCAAATCCGCAGCCTCCAGCGCGACTGCTTCTGCTTTCTCTGCGGCCCCGTGCAGGCGGAGCCGCGTTCCCCAATTCGCGGACGCCCAGGCCTCGGATCCGTTGAATTCGACGACGACCGGCACGTTCAAGCGGCGCCCCAGATGAGGCCCGGTAAAATCGTGCAGAGAAAATCGTTGATAGATGAACGACCATGGATTGGAGCTGTGCAGCGGAACGATTCTTTTCTCGATCGCCTCCGCATACGGATAGAAATTCAGCTCTGCCGGCATCGCAAGCAGCCCATCGGGCTGCAACTTCAGCCAGCGCGCGCCTGCGCGATCCGTGGGCAGCGACTTGAGACTTGCGTAGTCCACCTCGAAGGCGTTGTCGAGAAATCCCCCGATGACGCCCGCCGTGTGACCGACCGAGCCGCCGACGGCCGCGCCAAGCGAGATGTTGGCATCGAGATAGAGAATGCGCGCGCCGCCGCTGGGTGGGACCCGACGGGGCATCGGCAACCGTCTCATCGCCTCTCCCTCGCGCAAACGGCGGACAAGAGCACGGCGGGACGATAGGGTATCGACGCCGAGCTGCAGCAAGTTCTGCAGCCCGCCAAGCCGCCCGAGAGCCTCGACCCGCAAATCGGGCCAGACAACCGCAAGTGAGCCGACCCGGGTCAATGCAGCCGCGATCGAGAGCGGTGCAATCAGCGCCGTGGAAACCTCGCTTTCCAGCGCGATGACCAGCTTATCGGCACGGAGACTGCGCAACTGCCGAAGCGCCGCGACGGGCGACAATTTGCGCAGGTTCGCCGCGTCATAGTAGCTGTCCACCGGTCCGCAGACCTCCGTGATTCGATCGGCAAACGATCTCGTCACGGGATGGAAGCTCATGACGATCAGCTTGGGTCTTGTGGAAAGGTCAGGACTCATTAGTTTCGCGGACGGGTTGGACATCTGGGTCAGGCTATACTAGCAATAGAGCGTCAAGACCAGCGCCCAGGAGCCTCCCGCAAGGTTCGCGCGCCGCAGGCCCAAGCCATTCAGTTCCCGTCATTTTACCGGGACTCCGAAGACCCCGCCCCCCCGCTAAAGCCCCGCGAATACGGTCCACGTGCTTACCGTCCCCCTTGGTCGCCGAGACGCACTGTCTCGCGCCATCGCTGGTACTGGCGAAACGACACATCAAGCCATCGTGCGAACAGCCGGACGCCAGGCAATTGAGCTGCCCCGCCATTGCCTGGATATCGTGACGCACGTCGATGCCAGTGCACCAGGCCGTGCTGTTCGGCAGATCCTGACCGTGATCCCGACGGAGCCCGGTAACTTTGCGCGGCTGTTGACGAGGTCTTCAGCAAACCACCTCAACCGCCGCACGCGTTGAACTTCCCTAGCTGTCAGGATACGTTGCTCTGGGGTTGTTGAAGTGAGATCGGGAGTAATGGCCGAGTCCGTCAATTCAGTGCATCGCGGGCTTGCCGGCCTGTTCGATCGAGACCAAAAGCGTCCGCTACTGCTCGGGCTTCTGATCTGTCTTCATATCGTAATCTGCGCCGCCTCACTTCGCATATCATTTCCGTTCTATCGATCGGAATATGTGATGTACGACCCGGCGGGACTTACAAACGCGATAGCGGCGACAGCGATCTTCTGCCTCATTGCTCCGCTCTTCGTTTTTACCCGCTTCAGCTTCGGTTATCTCTGCGGATTCTACCTGTTCACCATGGTGGCCGGCTTTCTCTGGCTGAACTCGTTCTCGAAGCTTCAGTACGACCATGTCGCCGCAGGTATCTCCGCGGGCTTGTCTTGCCTGACCTTCCTGCTGCCTGCCCTTCTCATCACCCCCCGGATCGGCCGCCCTTTCGAGATCTCGGAGCGAAGCTTCGAACGCATCCTCTACGTCATCGTCGCGTTCTGTCTCGCAACGTCGATAGCAGCGGCCACATACGGCTTCCGCGTCGTCGCGATCAACGACATCTACCAATATCGCGCCGAGCTGCAGTTTCCGACTGCGCTGAACTACGCCATCGCATCGACCATGACCGTACTGATCCCGTTCGCCTATGCGTGCTTCGCCCTGCGGCATCGATACTGGATGGCAGCGGCGATGCTCGCCATCGCGATCTCATTTTATCCGAGCACGTTCACCAAGATCGCGCTGTTCACGCCGGCTTGGCTGCTTTGCATGACGCTGCTTTCGATATTCCTCGGACGGATCGCAACGATCCTGTCCCTGTTTCTGCCGGTTCTCGCCGGCGTGCTTCTCATCATCACAATCGGCGAGCCGATGAGGCGCTATTTCGGCATCGTCAATGCCAGAATGCTGAGCGTTCCGTCGGTAGCAATGGATGTCTACAACGAGTACTTCGCCCAGCACGACCTGACCCATTTTTGTCAGATCTGGCTCCTGAAGCCCTTCGTTAGCTGTGCACTGAAACAGCAAATCTCCGTCGAGATGAACAGCACCTACCCGCTGGGTTTCCTCAATGCTTCCTTGTTCGCCACGGAGGGCATCGCATCCGTCGGCCTTTGGGCAGCTCCCCTGGTGACATTCGCCTGCGGGCTGGTCATTGGTTTCGGCAACCGGCTATCGGCAGGCCTGTCGGAACGCTTCATCCTCATATCCGCGGCCATCGTGCCACAGGTCATCACAAACGTCCCATTCTCGACGCTGATACTGACCCACGGCCTCTGGCTTCTGTTCCTGCTCTGGTACTTGACCCCGCGAACGCTGTTCGGCGGTCCTGCCGAACCTTGAGGCCCGGTCGCGCCCAAGCTCGATTCGCCATGGCGAAATCGTTGAAGCGGGACGAACCTTCGTAGCAGTCTAGGCCCGCCGGCTGGCCGGCTCGAACCTGCCGGCTCTTGCCAGGGTGAGAAGAATCTCAACCATGACGCCAAACAGCAAGACAAGAAAAATCTTCACCGGAAAAAGATATAGTTCGGTGTAATGAAAAAGAGCCGCCTGCCCGAGAAAAGTGGCAACAAACACGGCACTCACGCTGAATACCGCATCGTAGGAAGACCAGCCTGCAGAGTAGCGCACAAGTGAAAGCCGCGCCCAGGCGAAAACGCCAGAAACGACGATGAGAAGGTAGATCATATTGTAGGTGGTGAGCGCCTTCATCACCTTCTTCAGATAGATCGTGATCACTTCGATCGGATGGTGAAGGACAATCTCGAAATACTTCCGCTTCAGTATCGAATAATATTCAGCCGACAGATACAGCGTGCCGGGGCTGACCTCCTTGACGGCCCGGACACCGTCGTCATCGTTCCACACGATTCCGAACGGGTTCTCGACGACACCCAGACCGATATACAGATTGTGCCACGCCCCGTGCTGCTCCATCCGGGTGGACGGCGCGATATCGAAGACGGCATCGCGAGCGCGAAGGATGGAGTACGGCGTCAAGATCGTCAGAACGGTTGTGACGACAACGACGAGATGGGCCAGCCCCACATGCCGCATCTTCATGAGCGAACAAAAATAACTGACGCCAAGGGCGAGAAGAGCGGCCACAACCCCCATAAGCCCGATCGCCTCGCGGAAAACCATTCCGACAGCCAGACCAAGCAGACCGGCGAACATCCATAGCCACCAGCTGGTGCGCGATGGGCCGGTGGATGGAATTCCGAGAATCGCCAACGGCAGCAATGCCACCAGACAGGCGACACCCAGGTGGCCTGGATGTGGCCCAAGCGAATGATGCTTGTTGGCGATCACGGCCCCGACGGTCAGGACGAGAAACGACAGAAACGGCAACCGCAGACGAAAAAGCAGACCCGCCAGACTTACAAGTCCGACATAGTTCAGGATCGTATTCACTCTCGAGACGTCGTTTTCGGTTACGACCGTACCGCTGAGGGCAGCATAGAGATCCAGAACCAGAGGCGGTCCCGGATCATCCCCCGCCGAGAGGTCCGCGATAGGCAAGAGACGTTCCCCCTGACAAATGGCCAGGATGGCCTTCGTTGTTCGCGCACAATCGGCGCTTTTCACCCATATGGCGGCAGAGGACCAGGAATGCTCGAGCTTGCCAGCCTTGTTCAGGGAAAGAAGGAAGGCCGGAACGAAAAACAGCATCAGAGCCGCCAGGAGCAGCGTGACCGGGATCGGCCGGCGGTCCAGTCGTGCAATGAGCTCGCGCAACGGTTCAGCCCCCTTTCAAGATACACTATTGATGACTGGCGCCGCACTGCGGCTCGCGGCTGCTTTGACGATAGACGTAGGCGATCGCGCCTCCGGCGCTGCCTTCCGCAATATACTGATTATCGATTCTCGGCCCGGGCACGATCTCGCGCGGTGGTCGCGTTCGTACCCGCAGTGCAGGACGTTCGAAGACCTTGCATCGTGCAGGTGACGAGAGATACCCCCGATAGCGTTCGATGATCGGACCGACACTTTGCGCGAGCTCTGCCTGACGCACCCTACGATTGTCGCTCGCCGGATACCATGCATCGCGAAAGCTGAACAGGTAGCTGAGATTTGGTCCGGCCCGCTGCTGGATCTCTGCGCTCAGCAACTGCTCTGCCGTCTCGGGATTCACGTCCGTCCGGAACCAGTGCTCGAACAGCTCATTCTCGTAGTGGCTGGGATCGGCGCTCCTGGCCTCCGGCTCCATGTTCGGAATGAAGTTCATGGCAACCCGGTAGAAAGTCAGAACGACATCGTAGCGATTGTTCGTTCTGACCTGCAGCATCGGCGCAATACCCGCGTCATCCAATACCAGGCTCGCCCGGCTCGCCGTATCGGTGTCGACAGCCTGCAACGCCCGGACGATGGCGATGGACTCCATGTTGTAGGCCCGCCAGGTCGAGAACGCGGTCCGCTCCGCCCGCACGACGACGAGAACAATGAGAGCCGAACATATCCACAGCACCGGTGCAGGAAGCGACAGCCGCCTGGTGTAAGACGGCGCGATGACGGAAAGGGCAGCGACAACGCCGAACAGGAGTACCGGATAGCTGACCGTGCGCTCCCAATCCCGAGCGCTGAACATCACGCCGGTTACGATCTGCTGATTGCTCAACACCAGGGGGATGGCCAGACAACCCAAGGTCAGAAAAGCCAGCGGCTCCCTGCATCCTCGCAAGATCATCCAGAAGCCAAAGGCGGCGCTGAAGACGAGGCTGCCTATAACCGCAGGCGTTATGATCGGCAAACGCGTCGGGTAGGTAAGGCCGGCGAGCATGCCCGACGTTGTCTGACCGCCATTGTGATCCCAATAGACCGCACTGAGCGACACCAGTGCCGCTCCGAGCAAACCGGCTGCAATCGGGATGGCCGAGATCTGCCTGAAATATCCCTGCACTAGCAGGAATCCGGCGGCGATAGTCGCCACCGGCAGCGTCACGAACGTGTACCCGATCGGAAGCAGCGACAAGGTTATGACCGCGGCCACAAGAGCTGCCCGTTCTCGGAGTCCGGTGACGACGGCGAAACGCGCGAGAAGCCCGAGGCTCAGGAACATGAGCACAAAGCTGACCTGCGGCTCCGGCGTCCTGAGGATTGCGAGAAAGCTCGTCTCATAGGACGGGACAAGCCTGGGGTGCACCAACCCCACGATCTGGGAAAACCGCGAGATATTGAACTGGCCCGACGTCCAGAGAATCAGATTGCCCAGCGAAAACATGTCATTCGCAAAAACGAGCAGCAGTGCCGCCGGCACCCTCGCGGAGCGGCTCGACACGACCTGACTGACGGCGAAATAGGCGGCGCAGCTCGCCAGGAACGGAAACACAAAATCCGATGCAGCCAGCGTCGCGTCCAGCGAGGATCCGCAGATGCGATAAATGGCGCTGAGCGCAAAGCCGGACAGCGCGCGCGTCGACCTCAACGTTCCCAGCAACCAGCTCAGAACGTAGGTGTCCTCATCATAGGCACCGTGAAAGTACCGAAACTCGCCAATCTCGCTGGCGAATTGCAGGTGCGGCCAAAGCCCCAGGAGTCCGACGAAGGTCGCGACCAGGCCGGCTGCCAACAAGTCAGCTCGCGACAAAGCGCAAGGCAATGGACGGTTCTTTGTCACGTCGACTTCCAATTGAAGGCAAGAACGTCGGAGGCGAATGCGGACGATCGCTCAGTTCGCCCCTTCTGCAGTGATTGCCTCGTGCATGGGCCCTTTCACCGAACTTAGCACATTCGCATCCATAAATCGCAAGCCGTGGGGCGAAGAACCGGTCAGCTGCCGGCCGCGAGCGCCCGTTTCAGGTCCTCCTGCACCGCAAGCAAGCCCGAGACGTCCCACCCCGGTAACGCTGCGTCCGTCGCCCCCGTCACCTGAGACAGGAACGCTCCAAGCTCCAGTCGCAAAGTGCTGGCCATCACCGACATACGCGGATCAAGCGCGTGCGGCTGGCCGTTGATCGTCATCAGCCCATGGGCGCCGCTAAAGTCGACCGACGCGTGACCGGATTTGGTTCGGATCTCCAGCAGCCGTCGACGCGCTGTCGCTCTGGTGTCACAGCGAAATTCGTGGCGCCCTCCCTGGTCGTCGCGGAATTCGATATGTCCCCGACAGCCATCCGGACTTTCCTGCGCTGCGCCAATCCGAAGGCCGGCCTTCGGGGCAAAGACCCGGAAGATCGAAAGGGCATGAGGCATCAAGTCGTACAGCAACCCCGTCTCCTCGTGCCGGGCCTTCGTCGCGCCATGTCGCACTTCGTTTTCGACGTCTTCCCATATCAGCGTCATATCTGCGCCGTCGGCGCCGGCGAATTCCTCAGACAATTGATGAAAGGCCGGAAGGTAGGCGAATTCCGTGCCCACCGCGAGAATACGCTTCCTGTGCTGAGCTGCTGCCACCAGCGCCCGTCCGCTTTCCGGATCGACGCCGACCGGCTTTTCGACAAGAACGTGCAGACCATGTTCGAGCGCGTCAATCCCGTCGCGTATGTGATCGCGTGGCCGGCTCGATATGATCGCCGCTTGCGGTTGCCGATCGGCAAGCATGGCCTCGGCAACCGTCGCCACCACCGTCAGGCCTGCGAGCTCGGAGCGCGCGGCGGCCCATGTCCGCACTTCATCGGGCTGGCTGCGGGCAGCCAGAACGACACCTTCCGCAGAACCGCGCGCGGCGACGACGACCGAAAGCCAGGTCCGGCCCCAGCGACCGCCGCCAACGACCACAAGCGGAATGGGCAAGGCCGCCGCGCGCCAGAAGTCAGCCAGTTGCAGAGCAATCGTGGTCAGATGCGTCCCTCCCGCTTCAGGCCGGCGGTTTCACGCCGCTGAGGTAGTATTGGGCGCCGAACGGAAGATGCCCCAAAAACGAGTCGAGGCGGCTGAGGAATTGGCCGGCGGGCGGCACCGAAATGATCGTTTTCGTTTCGACCTTGGCAAAGCCGGCGTCCGCAAACATTCGCCGCAGCTTCCCGGGCCGCAACAACACCGCGTCCTTGTCGATGTCGCAGGTCTTCACAATGTACTGTGTCGCCGGGTTATAGGGATTGTGCTCGAATACGAGCACCAGCCCGCCGGCCTTTGTCACGCGAAATATCTCCGCGACGAACCCCGTCCATTGCGGCGGCGGCACATGATGCATGACGCATACGGTGAACACGATGGAGAATTGCCCGTCGCGATAAGGCAGTCGGGCTCCGTCAAACGTCGAATAGTGCACGAAAGGATGCCGCGCCGCTGCAAGCTCGACGCTCTGCGCCGATACGTCGATGCCGTGCAGTTCGCGGAACTTTCCTTCGAGGCCGGGATGATACGCGCCGAGCCCGCAGCCGAGGTCCAGAACATCCAGCTCTGTCAGATCAGGAAAATGCTCTCTGCCGAGCCGCAAGATGTGCTCGCGCTTGATGTCGATGTAGAACGAGTGCTCACGCCCGGCAAAGGCAAGCGCCGAATTGATCTTGTCCTCGTAGTCGCCGGCGACGTTGTCAAAATCCGTCGCGACCTGTGCCTGCGTCACCTGAGAGGTCTTCTGTTCGGTCATTCCGACTCTCCCGTTGCAACAGTCTGCTCGCGCCTGCCGCGGACGGCAAACACCCAGCCGCGCAGCAGGAAGAAATTCAGCACGGGTATGATCATGCAAACGCCAATTGCACCGGTCAGATAGGGCCAATGCAGCAGGTCGACGCTAAGCGCCATCACGCACCAGGAAACCAAAAGCCCGGCCAGGGACATAACCACGAAGCGAGCAACCTGGTCGAAGGAATGGCCATCGACCCGGAAGGTGAAGCAGCTCTGCATCAGGTACGAGATGGCGACCGAGATGACGTACGCGCACACCGACGAGAGGACCGGCGTCATCATGCGCGAAAGCACGAACGCGTTCGTAAGCACGAAATACGCGAGCGTGGTCGTCACGCCGGACACGCCAAAGCGCATGATCAGGCGCATGGAGGATGACGTCATCAGTGCGAATAAGCCGGACGTGGTGCCGGTGCCGTTCATCGGAGCAAATTCCGTTCGACGCTGTCGATCTGCTCGTCGAAATTGATCAGGTCGGAAATGATCGTCGGCGGCCGCAACCGGACCTGATCGTAAATTCGCCCGACATAGATACCCAGCACGCCGAGGAAAAGGCTGTTCAACCCAATCCCGAACAGGATGAGGATCTGCGTGGTCGTGAATCCCGGCGGAACGATCTGGTGAGAGAACAACCTGACGACGAGATAGAAAGTCGCGAGCAGGACAGCGGCCAGCGCGATCACCAAGCCCATATAGAACGATACCCGCAGAGGCAGGCTCGAGTGCGCGATGATGCCGTCCATGGCCAGACGCACCAGGCTTCCAAATCGAAACTTGCTCTCGTTGTGCAACCGCGCAGCGCGATCGAAGGGAATGCCGGTCTGGCGCCTGGCGAGCGAGGAAATGAGACCGCGCAGATACATATGCGGCTCGTGAATCGGACGGAGCCGCTCGATCACGGACCGGTCAATCAGGCGGAAATCGCCACCATCCGGAATGAGATGAGGCCCGCCAATCCGCCGCATGAAGCGGTAATAGGCCCGCCTCGCGCGCCGCAGGAGCAAAGTCTCTTTCCGGCTCCTGCGTACCCCGACCACGACGTCAAAGCCTTCGCGCCATTTTTGCAGAAAGGGACCGAACATCGACGGCGGGTCCTGAAGATCCGCGTCGATCTGGATCGCGGCCGCTCCGCGCGCCAGCCGATAGCCGGTCAGAACGGACTGCTGAAAACCGAAATTCCTTGCAAAGCGGGCGATCCGCACGCTCGGATCGTGGGCGGCAATGCTGGAGAGCTTCCCGAAGGTGGAGTCGGTGGAGTGATTGTCGGTGAACAGAATTTCGAACTGATAGTCCTTCAGCTCCGCCGTAACCCGCTTCAACTCCGAATATGTCCGATCGACGTTGTCTTCTTCATTGAACACGGGAACGATGATCGAAATGAGGGGCCTGCTCAAGGAGTCAGGTCCCCCATTTGCGGATTCGGCATTCACCCCTGACGTCGTCTCAGCCATCAAAGCCATTCCCGTCGCGCGCAGCACTAGGCCCGCTCAAACTCCTCTGGCGAAAATAGGTCGATGATCTGGCCGTCATATCCCTGCTTGCGCATGTACCCGTGAATTTCACCGGAGATGTGCCAGGCCAGATTGAGAAGCGGCACATCCCGGTTCGGGCGCTTGTCGAAGTCGTTGTCGGAAAGAATCGGGACGCGGGTGCCCGGGATGTAGTTTCCGATCTTCATCGAGCCTGGCTTCTCGTAGACCGCTTGCAGGGTGGCCTGATCGAGATCGAGCAGCTTCACCAGGATAGCCGCGCGGCCCGGAAAGGCCTTGCCGACGAGTGGACCATGGCGAGAAACGGCCGCTTCGATTTCGGCGCGCTTGCTCTTCTGCCACGCAGGTATCCGCTTCGCCATGTCGAGCAGGCGCTGCTCGAAGCCGCCTTCCGCGGCCCCCACCTTGGCGAGTTCGGGAGCAGCCTGCTCCTCACCGTCGCCTCGCCGCATCATGACGCGGATGTTGCCGCCATAGCGTGCCGGGAACTCCAGTGCCTCGATCCGAGCCTGAAGCGATTTGGCGATGTACCGGAAGGACGTCAAACCATAGGTGCGCGGATGCTCGTGATAGAAGGTATCGAATTGATATCGATCGAGCACGGAGCCGAGATAGTGGTTCTCGATGACCAGCAGCGTGCTCGGCCCCATTAGCGCGCCGACGGCCGAGAGAACGCTGCGCAGATCCTCGATATGCGCGAAAACATTGGTGAACGTGATGATGTCCGGCAGACCACCGCTTGCCGCAATCTTTTCAGCCAGCGAAGGCGCGAAGTAGTCCTGATAAACCGTGTGGCCGGCCTGTTTCGCGTCTGTGGCGGCGCCGGTCGGCTCGACGCCAACGGTTCTCGCGCCTCGTTCCCTGAAGATCGACAACAGGCTGCCGTCGTTGCACCCCACGTCGAGCACCAACAGACCTTTAAGTGAACCGACCTGCTTTTCGCATCGCTCCACCAGCTGACGCATTCCGTTCAGCACATCTGCGGTGTGCCGTGCTCTGTAGTGGTACGTACTCGGAAACAACGTCCGTTTCGGAACCTGATACGCCTGGTGAGCCGTCTTACAGGTCGGACAGAAGACGATATCTATCGGATATGTTTCAGGAATCGCCGGATTCCCGACCGGCACGAGATCGTCGCACAGCGGATGGCGTCCAAGATCCAGAACATCCTTGAGTTCGGACCCGCCGCACACCTCGCAACCTTTGATTGTACGCGCCATGGATAGTTCCAAATTGGGGGGAAGCAAGTCGCCTTATAAGTGAAGTCCGCGACATTGCAAACGTGCCATTTGATATCCACCGCCGCCCAGTGAAACCAGTGCTTCTCGCGACAGGACCGGTAGTCAAGTGCTGGCCACGCTTCTTCGTGTCCCTATCGTCGCCACGCATGTTAGGGCTATAAGAATCGGCAGCAGCAGCGTTGAGATTATGACGATATACCGTCCCGACATCGATGGGTTACGCGCGGTCGCCGTATTCCTGGTCCTTGGTTTTCATGCCTTTCCGGAAGTTGTCCCCGCCGGTTTTGTCGGAGTTGACATCTTCTTTGTCATTTCTGGATTCTTGATCACGGGCATCATTCTGGCAAATGACTTTTCATTTGCGGGCTTTTACGCGCGCAGGGCGCGTCGTCTGTTTCCGGCATTGCTGTTAGTAACCACGACCGCGCTGAGCTTCGGCTGGGTCTTTTTGACGCCCAGCCTTTTCGAAGCGCTGGGGAAACAAGTGGCCGCTGCAGCCTTATTCCTACCCAACTTGCTGTTCTGGACCGAAACGGGCTATTTCGATCTTGCCGCATCGACAAAGCCGCTCCTGCATCTCTGGTCGCTCGGGGTCGAAGAACAGTTCTATCTGGTCTGGCCGGTATTGATGCTGATCGGCGTGAGATTCCGTCTCCGAATGGAATGGATGCTTCTCGCCATTACTCTGCTGTCACTTCTGCACTGCTGGAGTCTCAGCCATTTCGGCCACACCTCTGCAGCTTTCTACTCGCCGCTTGCGCGGGCTTGGGAATTGTCGGCGGGCGGTTTGTTGGCGGTGATGAGAACGGGAAGCGCCAAGTCTGCCAACTCTACAATCTTTGTCATCGTTGGAGTGTCGATGATCGCGCTCGTCGCCTTCCTTGGCATCGGCCAGGCGGCTTGGCCGAACAAGTTCGCGTTGGCGATCGTTGCCGGGTCGATGCTTGCGATCCGTTACGGCGCAACATCGAGACTTGCGACGCGGACGCTGGGTAGCGGCTTGATGGTTTTCCTGGGCAGGATCAGCTACCCGCTCTATTTATGGCATTGGCCAATCCTGGTTTTCGCCTACATCAAGAATGGCACTACACTCGCGCCATGGCAGGCATCGGCGTGTTTGGTTGCGAGCATCTGTCTAGCAATCCTGACTTACCTGGCGGTCGAAGTGCCGCTCAAGAAGCATCTTCGACTTTCGCCTCTCGCGCGGGGCGCTGTCGCGTCGCTTGCCGTTGTCGGACTGGCCGGCTTTTCAATTGCATTTGCGCATGGAATCCCCAGCCGGCTACCCGACGCATTGCAAGCCGCTCTCGCCTACGAACGCTATGATTTCAAGACGGATGCCTACAATCCAGGGTGCTGGCTCGGAAATGAGGAGGATACTTCCAAGCTGCTGCCGGTATGCCTAAAGACAAATCGAAACGACGCGATCGTGATCTGGGGAGACTCGCATGCTGCGCGGCTTTCGCCTGGTCTTCGGGAGGTTTTCGGTTCGGAGCGCATTTCGCAGCTCACGAGAAATGGCTGCGCCCCCCTGCTCGGACTTGGCGAGCCCGCGTCGTCGGGATGTCGCGACGGCAATGCGGCGGTCTTCGAGCTAATTCGGAAACATCCTGCCCAGACTGTCATCTTATTTGGTGCCTGGCAGAATTATCCGAACGATTGGAAGACCGGCTCAGCGTATGCAGCCATGCTTGAGGACACGATCGCGAAGATAAGGGCAGCCGGCGTAGCCGAAATATTTGTCCTTGGGCCTGCTCCGAGATTCGATCCGAGCCTTCCCTCGCGCCTGCTGCAATCTTGGCTGCAGTACAGATCGGATATGTTGCCAGGCCGCTTGCAAATTGACCTCAGCAAGACACTTGCCATCGAGAACGGAATTGAACGCGTCGCCAGAGAGAATGGGACGCGGTACATTTCCCTGATCAAGCTGTTTTGCAACAATGAAGGTTGCCTCACCAAAATTCCAGGCTCAACCAGCGATCTGGTCACCTGGGACTACGGTCATCTGACAACGAATGGCGCAATCCTTGCTGCTCAAGCGATCCAGAAGATGGACACCGCACTATCGACGGCAAGGTGAATGGCGATCGCGTGACACAAGTCCCCCTGCTGCCGCGATTTTGTCGTTTCCCAGGGAGACCACGCCAAGACGTTCCGGTTCACGAACGCAGGACGCGAACGCCGGTCAACTAGAAAAAGAACCCCGAATGGTGCTCCCCATTCACGACTGCCTCGTGGAGAGCTCCAATAACACCGTCCCCGTTCAGGTCTTGATGGAAATTGCTCTCTAAAGCGGCCAACGAAGCGCTTGAGCCCAGCACCCCACCGATCAGGTTGCCGGCCTGACCGTCCGCGAATGGCAAACCACCCTGCTTCAGTTCAGGGCCAGCGCCGTCATTTCCAAGGTTGCCGAAATAGAACTTAGCGGAGGCCAGCTTGTTCGAGCCGAAAGCTTCGATCCCCGCCGTCGGTGCTGGCGACGCACCAATGACCCCGTCTCCGTTCAAGTCCTGATGAAAACTGCTCTCGAAGGACACCAACGAAGCGTTTGTCCCTGACACACCACCGATCAAGTTGGAAATGTAGTTGCCATTGCTGTCGGTGCTCCATACCGAGTAGTTATCGGCGCTGTCCACTTTCCACGCTACCTGATATCCGGAGCCGATCTGCTCGACGCCGATAGGACTCCAACCGCCCGCCTGGCCCGCCACAAATGGAGAACTGTTGTATTTCAGTTCTGGGCCCGCGCCGCTACTAATGTTGTCGAGATAGAAATTACTGCCGACCTGGACCAGCTTGGTCGAACCGAAAGATTCGATCACCGCTGTCAGTGCCGTCGACGCTCCAATTACTCCGTCTCCGTTCAAGTCCTGATGAAAACCGCTCTCGAATGACACCAACGAGGCGCTTGAGCCCGACACGCCGCCGATCAGGTTAGAAATGTAATTGCCATTGCTGTCGGTGCTCCACACCGAATAGTTGTCAACGCCGCCCACTTTCCAGGCGACCTGATAGCCGGAGCCGGTCTGCTCGACGCCGATCGGGGTCCATCCGCCCGCCTGGCCGTCCACGAATGGCGAACCGTTGTATGTCAACTCCGGGCCTACGCTGCCGCTGCCGACCTCGCCAAAATAGAAATTAGAACCCACCTTGACCAGCTCTGTTGATCCGAAGGACTCAATCACCGTTCTCGATGGTGAACCAATGATACCGTCCCCATTCAGGTCTTGGTGAAAAGCGCTTTCGAATGACGCCAACGAAGCACTTGAGCCGGAGACGCCACCGATCACGTTGGAGATGTAGTTGCCGTTGCTATCGGTGCTCCACACTGAATAGTTATCGACGCCAATCACCTTCCAGGCCACCTGATAGCCGGAGCCGATCTGCTCAACTCCGATCGGAGTCCAGCTACCAAACTGCCCGGCTACATAAGCCGTGCCCTGATATTTCAGCGTCGGCCCTGTGCCGGCGCCAACCGGGTTAAGATTGTAGAGGCCGCCCGACTGGACAAGCGCAGTCGTGCCCATTGCTTCTATCGTGACAGGGATCAACGACGAGCTGGCGACCGTGCCATCTGCAAACTGAAGGTATTCAATGCCCGTGTCGGTATCCACGCCATCGGGCGAGGCACCACGCAAATCCGTGACGGTGAACGTCTGCGTGCTCGCATTGAACGAAATAGAATAGTTCGCCCTATTGCCCGAATACACCGCCGTATCGGTACCGGCGCCACCAATAATGGTGTCGTTGCCGCCACCGCCAGTGATCGTATCGTTGCCGGAGCCGCCGTTCAGTGCGTTGGCGATGACGTTCCCGATGATCGTGTCGTTGCCGGCCCCGCCGGTGGCGTTGTCGATGTAGGATCGCGCGTCGTTGTTGTAGAGATAGGCGTTGTAGACATTGCCCGAAGCGGAATGGCCGTTGCCGAGATTGGCCAGTTGCACCGACGAGAACAGTGACGACGCGCCGGGATTGAGATTGATGCCCAGGTTCGTCGTGTAGTTTGACAGATCGTAGGTATCGACGCCGCCGCCGTCCCACACCGTCTCGTAGATACGGTTGGCCGAGCCTCCGACGCCACCGCCCGGCGCGAGCTGTCCGACGCCGTTGATGAACTCCTGCCCCGTCGCCGGGTTCCAGCTGTAGACCGTGCTGCCGCTCTGGGTCGTGTAGTTCGCGCCGTACATCGTTTGTAGCGCGAGGATATCGTTGGCCATGTAGGTCTGCGGATATCCATACGCCTCGTTGGTATACCCGCTCGTGGTCGAAGCACCGACATAGCTGCGATAGCTCATGACGGTATATTCGCTGTCGTCGTGGGCCGTGGGAACTGCGACGTTAGCGACGCCGCCAGTTTCCTGACTGTGCTTGAGGCCAAGTGCATGACCGAGTTCGTGCAGCGCGGTCGTGAAATAGTAGTTGCCGAGCTGGGCCAGCGAGTAGTTATACTGTGTTCCAAACCACACATCGCCGCCGGATGCATAGTTGCCGGGGTAATAGGCATAGGAGGTCGGATTGGCCGAGGGCGATTGCGCGATCATGACGTCGGCGCCGTTGGTGCCTGCGTACTGGATGCTGGCGTTGGTGTAGCCAAGGATCAACCCGATCGCGTAGTTGATCGCGGCCTGCATCTGGCTGGGCGCTGAAGCAAAGCCTGAGGTCGTCGGCTCGCTGTTGCCGCCCGTGTATGGATTCGCGTAGTCGCCAGGCGCGTCGGGAAAGCTGTAGGTGATGGTGCCCGACCATTTGTAGCCTGACAGCATACCGTCGATATCGCTGTTATTGGACTTGCTGATCGTGACTGCGTTGGCCATTGGACTCTCCAGAGCAGCTAGGCACGCTCGACGTAAGGCGCAGAATGCTCATTCTAGCTTCAGAGGTATACGTTCGGTTTAATTTTAGCGGTCGCGGCGCCACCTCGGTCATAATACCTGCCATGTATCGGATTCCGTAATTATACGGACCATGGGTGGAAGCCAGATCTCGGTTTCGGCGTAGGGAAGTCATGAGAATATACCTGTTCGCGGCTGGCCTTTGTGGGGCTCTGACAGCGATGGCCGAGCTGCATCCGCCGCTCTTCGGAAGAAGAGTGCCTGTCACGGTCGGAAAAGCCGGCGCTGATGGGAGCAGCAAGGCTGGTTCAATGCGTCGGTGAAGGTGCAAACGCCGGGGTCCGGCCGACCGGTCTTGCGTCCGATATCGAGCGCGCCATCCTCGCCTCATCGTCCTGCTCAAATCGTATCTCGCGGTCTGCGTCGGGCGCGCGCCTGAATCACGCGATCTCCTCGCAGGCGCGCATCTCCGAGATTCTGGAGCTGCCGCGCTAGACGGTCCGTCACCTGACTTTCAAGCCTACCTCCGCCAGGAATTGATCCGTTGATTTATATCGCTTTACGATATATTTTCGCCGCCGTCCGGCCTGAGCGGCCGGCTCCGTCATCATTACAATTGCGTTATTCTCCGATCGGACCAAGATGCCACGCTCCATCCCCGCCAATTCCCTGCCGCGCCTCGGCGACTTCACGACAGACCGGCGTGTTCTGATGCTGGTCGCCATGGCCGTCTTCGTCGGCGCCGGCGGCGCGGCGACGGCGTGGCTGTTGCTGCATGCCATCGCGCTCGTCACCAATGCGGTATGGCTGCATACGCTGAGCGCGCAGACGCTCTCGCTGTCGGGCTTGAAGCCCGGCGTCTGGATGGTGGCGGCCCCGGCCCTCGGCGGCCTCGTCATCGGCTTGATGGCGCGCTTTGGCTCAGAGAGGATTCGCGGCCACGGCATTCCCGAGGCGATCGAGGCCATCCTCATCGGCGGCAGCCGTCTCCAGCCGAAGGTCGCCGTCCTCAAACCGCTGTCGTCGGCGATCTCGATCGGTACCGGCGGCCCGTTCGGCGCCGAGGGCCCGATCATCATGACCGGCGGCGCCGTCGGCTCTCTCTTCGCGCAATGCTTCCACCTCACCGCCGCCGAGCGCAAGGCGCTGCTGGTCGCCGGTGCGACCGCGGGTATGACGGCGATCTTCGGAACCCCGGTCGCCGCCGTCCTGCTTGCCGTCGAACTTCTCCTGTTCGAGCTGAAGCCGCGCAGCCTGATTCCCGTGATCGCCGCCTGCGTGGTCTCGTCGGCACTGCGACCGTGGCTGATCGGCAGCGGCGCGCTGTTCCCGTTCGCCGGCCAGCTCGATTTGCCGTGGTGGGGACCGCTTGCCTGCGTCGGCATTGGCATCGCGGCAGGCTTGCAATCGGGATTGCTGACCACCCTCCTGTACAAGGCCGAGGACATCTTCGGCCATCTCCCAATTCACTGGATGTGGTGGCCGGCGATCGGCGGATTGCTCGTCGGTGCCGGCGGCCTGATCGAGCCACGCGCGCTCGGTGTCGGTTACGATATCATCGGCGACCTGCTCAACGACAACATTGCGGTATCGGCCACGGTCCTGATCCTGCTCGTGAAGTCTGCGATCTGGATCGTTGCCCTGGCATCGGGCACCTCCGGCGGCGTCCTCGCGCCGCTTCTCATTTTCGGCGGCTGCGCCGGCTGGCTCGAAGGACAGCTGCTGCCGGGCCCGCATGGTGCGTGGGCACTCATCGGCATGGCCGCAATGATGGGCGGCACCATGCGCTCGCCGCTGACCGCGATCCTGTTCGCCGTCGAGCTGACCGGGGAATTTGCGATGATGGGACCGCTTCTGATTGCCACGACCGCTGCTTATGCGCTCACCGTGTTACTGCTCAAGCGCTCGATCCTCACCGAAAAGATCGCGCGGCGCGGCCAGCACGTCGTGCGCGAATACGGCATCGACCCCTTCGACCTGCTTCGCGTGAGCGAAGTGATGGTGAAGGATGTCGATACCCTGCCCGCAACCATGACCGTCGGCGAAGCGGTATCGTTTTTCTCCCACGGGGAACGACGTCACAAGTCCTATCCGCTGATCGACGCCGGCGGAGGGGTCTCCGGTCTCGTCGGCCGCTCGGACGTGCTGCGGTGGCGCGCGGAAAGCGCCGATGGTCGCGCCACCCTGTTCGACTGCGCATCAGACCGCTCGCTCACGCTCGGCTATCCGGACGAGCCCGTCTCGCATGTTGCCGATCGGATGGTTCTGGCCGACGTCGGGCGGGTGCCGATCGTCGAGCGCGCGACCGGGCATCTCGTCGGCTTGGTTGCCCGCAAGGACCTCCTGCGCATTCGCGCCACCGCGAGATCGGTCGAGACACGGCGGTCCGCTTTCTTCGGCCCCGTCCGCCGTGAGCCGTCACGTCACGCGACCGTCCTCGACGACGCGCCGACAACCTGATCGAGCTGGTCGAGCGAGAATTTGCGCAGGTCTCTGCCCTCGCGCAGCGCCTTGTACCAGTCGACGGTGAGCCGCAACCCCTGCGTCAGATCGAGCCGCGGCGTCCAGCCGACCTCACTCCGTGCCTTGGCGCAGTCGAGCCTGAGATAGGCGGCCTCGTGCGGATGCGGGCCCGCGTCGGCGGTCCAGCGCGCACCCTCGCCCCACTGCGCGATCAGATGTTCGACCACGGCTCCCACAGGCACCTCGCTTGCGGCGTCAGGGCCGAAATTCCAGCCGCCGATGAAACGCCCGTCGGCCGCCAGCCGCTCGACCAGCGTCAGATAGCCCAGCACCGGATCGAGCGCGTGCTGCCAGGGCCGCACCGAGTTGGGATTGCGAATCCGCAACGGCTCGCCCGCAAGGAACGCCTGCATCGCGTCCGGAACGAGACGGTCGCGCGCCCAGTCGCCACCGCCGAAGACATTGCCGGCCCGCGCGGTCGCGACGCGCGCCGCACCCGGAGCCTTGAAGAAGCTGTGGCGATAGGAGTGCGTCACCAGCTCGGCGCAGGCCTTGCTGTTGCTGTAGGGATCGTCGCCGCCGAGCCGATCGACCTCACGGAAGGCGACGCCCGCCCCGTTGTTCTCGTAGCACTTGTCGCTGGTGACATTCAGGATAACCCGCACCGAACGCAGCTGCCGTGCCGCCTCCAGCACGTGCACCGTGCCCATCACATTGGTCGCAAAGGTCTCGACCGGCTCCTCGTAAGACGGGCGCACCAGCGCTTGCGCCGCCATGTGAATGACGATGTCGGGCTCGGCCTCAGTCATTGCGGCGCGCAAGGCGGAGAGATCGCGAATGTCGGCGATGCGCTGCCTGATCTCGTCGGCGATGCGCGCCGTCACGAACAACGAGGATGGATGCGTCGGCTCGAGCGCGTAGCCGTAGACGCTGGCGCCGAGGCGGCGCAGCAACAGCGAGGCCCATGCCCCCTTGAAACCGGTGTGCCCGGTCAGAAAAACCTTCTTGCCGCGCCAGAATGCGGGATCCGTCACCAGACTCTCCATTTGGCGCGGTGGTTCGCCCATTCGCCCTCGAGGAAGTTGCGATCACGCAGCGAATCCATCGGGTGCCAGAAGCCGGGATGCACATAGGCGCGGAGATCGTCCCCACTCACGAGCTGCTCCATCGGCTCGCGCTCCCAGATCGTCTTGTCGCCTGCGATGAGCTCGCCGACCGACGGCGACAGCAGGAAGAAGCCGCCATTGATCCAGCCGCCGTCGTCGTTCGGCTTCTCCTCGAAATTGACGACCCGATCACCCTCGATCGCAACCGCGCCGAAGCGTTTTGCAGGTCGCACCACCGAGACGGTGGCGCGCCGCCCATGCGCCTTGTGGAAAGCGATCTCGGCGGCGAGGTCGATGTCGGCAACGCCGTCGCCATAGGTCAACGCAAAGAAGGGCTCGTTCGCGACGTAAGGAAGCACCCGCTTCAGCCGCCCGCCGGTCTGGGTGTCCTCGCCGGTGTCGACCAGCGTGACGCGCCAGGGCTCGGCGGTTTCGCGATGCACCTCCATCCGGTTTTCGGCCATATGAAATGTCACGTCGGACATGTGCAGGAAGTAGTTCGCGAAGTACTCCTTGATCATGTAGCCCCGGTAACCAAGACAGATCACGAAGTCATTGAAGCCATAATGACTGTAGATCTTCATGATGTGCCAGAGGATCGGACGGCCGCCGATCTCGACCATCGGCTTCGGACGGGTGCTGGTTTCCTCGGCGATACGGGTGCCGAGACCTCCGGCAAGAATTACGACCTTCATTGATCTCTCCAGTCGGGAACACGCATTCTTGGCAACTTCTATACAAACCGGCGGCAACCGGGAAAATCCATCTCAGCGAGAGGTTTAAAGGCAATATCTCAGCTGGAGCAACCCTCTTGGCATTTCCCGTATAGCCGCATGACGCTGACAGCCTCTCCGAGAACCGATCGTGCCGTTAAATGGCTATGAGACTGCCGAATCTTCGTGGGCTCGGGGGCAGCGCTTCATCGGGTAGCACGCCTGCGAAAGGCCGCTCGAGGCTAGCGCCAAGGACGGGTCAGCTGACAGACAATTCACCGGCAGCCGGCGCCACATCGCTCTGTTCGAGCGGTCCGGCACGACATCATTGTACTACTATAAGGTGCCGTTGACGCTACCGTCAACCTTGGCCTGCTCAGCCGAGCCAATTCGTTACCAGTGCGCCCCGTGCAGACCAACAAGACCTCGGTGCAGGACGTCATCAACATGCTAGGCCTCGCCAAGCGACCGAAAACGCGAATCTGCCAGGCCACAACCAGCGAATATCCGCGAGCGCGCCGAGAAGGTCATCGAGCCCTCGGGCTCGCGCTCCAAGCTGGTGTTCAAGCCGCTGCCTGCCGCAGGACACCCGCGCCAGCGCCAATCCGCTGGCACTGCACGGTGTCCTCATCACCAGCAGACCGCGCCGAACTCGGCGGGCTGCGCAATTACCTGGTCTTCAAGCGTCGCGCTCACGGCGCCAACGCCGCAAAGTTGCGGAGCGCGATCGACGGCTATGTAGAGCAGCTGAGTTCTAGGCTACGGCCGCTTTGGAAGCCGTGAAGCTCGGTCTTCGGCTAAGCAGATCGGTGACTGCTGGTAAGCTCTTACACAATTCGCGTACATCCGCTTCTCTATCAGGTAGTCGAAAAGGCTGAACACGGCGAGTAGCGCAAGCCTCACGCCCGCTACCATCGCAGCCGAACAAATCACCGCGTGCTGCACCGGCGACGTAATGGAGAACTTCTGACTAAAGCAGCCTGCTGTTTGGACCGATAAATAGCGGGTTCCGATTGAGTATGAATTCAGTGTCCGCCTGCACTCGAGGAACGTCCAAGCAGTATCTTCGTTCCGCGCGCGGAACTATCTGCAAATGGCGCAATTCCGCAGATTCGAATGAATGCTCCAAAATCGAACTAGCGCACCTCCCGATTGATGTTTGCTAGTGTGGCAACTGTCGGAATTGGCTCAACGCCCTTCACGCGCGGACAGCAACCCGTAAATTCCCCAGGAAGGCACGCCGGCGCGAGCAGGCGGGTCCCGGCTTACGCGCCGTTCAAGGCACCAGTGCATCAGCGGTAGCCGGTAGCGCGCGGGCAGAAGGCCCATCAGGCACACTCGCCGTCCTGGCCCTGCGCAACCGTGCTTCATCAGGCTGCCGCAGCGTTTCGTATTGATCTCCTGCAGCACGCTGCCTCACGTGCTGCTCAACACCCCTCTCTCGGTCGCCATGCTCACCCACGGCACCGCGATTCTCTTCCTGCTCCGGTACGTGATGCCGCGAAGCATCTTCGCGCAGCAGGCAGCTACCGACTAGCGCTTTCCCGCATTCTGCATCACGTCCGCGGTCAGCCGGACGAAATCCGCAACGAACGCCTTCACGCGCTGCTCGACGTCAGGCAGCAGCCTCCGGACGGTCGCAGGATCCGCTGATTGCGCGGCCTCTGCCATGTGATCGGCCAAGGCCGCAGAATCGCGAATACCGAAATACCGGGCGCGGCCCTCGGTCTGTTCGCGATGCACATCGAGGTCAGACAGCAGCATCGGGACACCAAACGACTTTGCCTCCTCGACGGTGGTGCTCCACCCCTCGCACTCCGACGGATTGATCAGCGCCACCGATGCGCGCAGGAGCGCGTAGACATGGTCCAGCGGAATCATTCCGAGGTGCCGAAAATTCTTCTCCAGGCCGCGCGCATCGACCTCCCGCATCATCGTGTCGAAAAGATCGGGCTCGCGGAAGTCCAGCGGGCTCCCCGACGCCGCGACCACGACGTCCAGCCCCCGGCGTTTCAACAGGCCGAGCGCATCGACGACGAGTTGATGATTTTTGTGACGCCAGAACTGGTTTGGCAGATAGAAATAGCGCGGCGGCAAGCCGTAGCTTGCGATCACCTCGGACGGATTCGTGGTCAGCAGGCCGGCCGGCGGCTCGGTCGCGAACCGGACCACGGAGACACCGTTCGACAAGCTTGGATAAAATCGTTTGAGGTCGCCGAGCGCGGTGGCACTGCTCAACATGATGTGGCGGCCGGACGCAAGCTGGACCCGAAAGCCGATATCACGCCGCCAATAGGCGCTCCTGGAGAAAAGATGCGGAAGCAGGCGGTGCTGGAAATCCGGAAACCAGGCGACCGCCGGTAACGGCAGGCGCCAGCCGAAGAAGCGCGCGGATTCGAACACCAGGTCGATCTTGCGAATCCTGAACTCGGCGACGGCGGGTCCGTCCAGGCCAAAGGCGATCGCGCGGGCGAGATCCGTCGCACGGGCAAGACCAGTCGCTGCGTGATCGAACACCGGCGAGCGCACGACCTCGACGGCGGGAATACCTGCCAGCGCCGCAATCTCCTCGGCATCATCGGCCGTTCCAGCAAACAGCACGGGCGTCACGGCGCCGGGCGCGTACCTGTTGAGCGTATCGAACAGGTTGCGTTGATAGTTGTAGCCTCCCGCCCATAGGCGGCGTGGAATGTTGGTGAATGCGATCCGCACCGGCGCCGCCTCAGGCACGGGCCTGGCCCCTGAACCATTCAACGTAGTCGGCGAGGCCCCGCTCCAGCGGAATGCGCCAATTGAAATTCATATCGCGTACGCGCCCGTTGTCGGCCAGCAGACTCGTCGGATCCCCCGGGCGCGCGACGCCGGAAAACTGCAGGGCCGTGCTGCTCCCCCAATGCCCGATCAGGCCATTGGCAATCTCGGCCACGCTCACGCCGCGCCCCGAGCCGCCATTGATCACGCCAAAATCGTTCTGCCACGGCGCTTCCGCGACGCGCGCCAGCAAGCGAACGACGTCGCGAACGTCGGTCCAGTCCCTGATCTCAGCCCCCGTCCCTCCGAGATTAAGCGTGCGCTGCTCGCTCCGCAGCCGCGAGCAGATATCCCAGAGCACCTGCTTGCGAAGGTTGGGACCGTAAACCGAGAACAATCGCACGACCATGCAGCGAACGTCGAAACTCTGGACGTAGCTGTGACACAGCTGCTCCATCATCCGCTTGTGGTGGCCGTAGGGCGACATCGGCGCCAGCGCCGCGCTTTCGGGAATCGGACCGGTGTGATCGGCACCGTAGACCGCCGCGCTCGACACCACCACCAGCCGGCTCGCGGGCGCAAAGCTTCGAAGCCATTCAAGCAGGCGCGCCGTACTGGCTACGGTCCGCGAAAAATCCTCGAACGGACGCTCTATCGACAATCCGACGGACGATCCACCGGCGAGGTGGAAGACGTGCGACGGCAGTCCGTGCGCAGCAGCGAGCGCATTCAGGTTGGCCGCGTCGACCTCGCCATTGATCCAGGTCTGCAAGCCGAGCCCCCGCGCATCGCCCGGATCGAGTGCACCATGACCGACACCATGCACCGCATGCCCGCTGCCCGCCAGCTCGCGGACGAGATGGCGGCCGATGAACCCGTTCGCGCCGGTAACCCACATCGACATCGCTAGACCTTGTGACAGACGAACGAATAGAGCCGGCCAGGCCGGTGGTCGAAGCGCTCGGCAAACGAGAGCAGGGAGGCGAACACGCGCTGCGAGGCAAACGCGGCGCGCCACAGCGGAGCAACCGGAATCTTCCGCGTCAACTTCTCGACCGCCGCGGATCGCAGCGTCTGCGCCGTATACGGGAACAGATTGATGGGGCTTTGGAGCGGCGCCAGCGTCTCGACGGCAAAGCCGGCCGATTTCAGCGCGCCGGTATAGCGGTCGAGCAGGTAGGCATGCTCGCCGCCGTAGAGGTGATGCAGCGGGTGCTGATCGAGGAATTGCTGAAGATCGCTTTCCTTGCTGATCACGTGCTCGCGCGCGGCGATCAGCATGCCGCCGGGGCGGAGCACACGAAACATCTCGCGGCAGGCACCCTCGAGATCGCGCGTGTGATGCAGCACGGCACGCGCAAACACGACATCGAACGTTCTGTCGGCGAACGGCAGGCGCTCGGAGAACTCCTCGACCACGCGGATCGGCAGCTTCGCCTGCGCCGCGAGATCGCGGATTGCCGCAGCGCCAACGATCGCGCTGCCATCGGGCTCGAGCGCGGTCACCTCAAATCCGCTCCGGGCCAGTGCATAGCTCGCAATGCCGCGACCGGCGCCGACGTCAAGTGCCGAGCCGGAGCGACCGGACAGCAACGCCGCAACAGCCTGCCATTCGGTGCCTCGAAAATAGCGCTCTGCAGCCGCAGCCAGCGGATCGTCATAGAAGGCGTCACGCACGAGCTGGCCCTGATCCGGCTGATTGCGCAGCCAGAGCACGGCTTCTTCCCACGTTCGGAATTGTCGATCACCGGTCATCCGAGCGGAGCTCCCGTGCGAGAGCCTGTCGTTCCGCCGAGTCGTTAGCATTCAGCATGCGAATGACGCGCGCCGGGTTTCCTGCAACGAGAGCATAAGGCGGAACGTCGCGCGTCACGACGGAGCACGCAGCAACGACGGCGCCCTCCCCGATCGTCACTCCCTTCAGAACAGTGACATTGAATCCGATCCACGACTTGTCGGCGACCACCACCGGTGCGGTGGGAACGTGAGTCCAGGCCTTCTGGTTGCGGGCCCAATCACGTACGTCGTTGCGTCGCAGATCCCACTCTAGACTATGCGAATCGTGATCGACGATGGTGGCGCCCCACGATACCAGCACGTCATCTCCGATTGAGACGCTGCGAAAGCAGATCAGATTGGACAGACCAATATAGGTCCGGCTGCCAATACGAATGTCAGCCCCTCCGTCCTCGAAAATGATATTGGCATGAACGATAGACTCGTCGCCAATCGTCAGCCGGTTGCCCCGAACACGACGCAGCCGCCGCCAAGCCACCGACGTTCCCCGCCCGAGCGTGACCGTGCCGGATCGCCAGCTTTTCCACCCCAGCAGGATATCCAAGCCGCGGATTGGGAGTGAAGCAGCCATCACACCAGCCTTGCCCTCGCAACATCGGTCACAGCGCGGCCGACCGCTGTTGCGCCATCACTCATGAGCGTCACGGCAAATCCACCGACGTGCATGCTTGCTCCTAGAGACGGCTCACGAGGCTTCTAAATAGAGCCCACTGCTGCTGTTTACTATACAAATCTCGGACCGCGGCTCGACCTCGTTCGGCCTTGGCCTTGATCTCAGTCCAGTTGTTTAGGGACGTCTCGATCTGGGCAAGGCAGTCGCTGCCGCCCGCATAAGTCACGATTGTCTCGGAATCCATTCCCCCAGGATAGCGCCCGGCGTCCGACACCAGCAACGCGCCACATCCCATCGCCTCAAAGCAACGCATATTGCCGCGATCGCTGCCCGACATGTCGATCGCGCCGTTCAGCACAATCTTGGCCGAGCCGAGCAGGTCATAGAGATCTCTCCCGAACACCGGCGGCTGGGCAATTTTGGCGACCGCCTCTGGACGCCGGTGCTGTCGCAGCGGCAGCAATCGTCCAATCGCGCTCTCTGCGAGCCTGGTCAGGCGCGACGCATCGAGACAAAGCACGATGTTGCGACCGCCCGCGAGACGCGCGACCTGCTCCAGCGTCCTCGCACGTGCCCGATGGTGCCTCGAGTAGCCGCCGACGAAGACGGCATCGATCGGACGTTCGCCGTGGCCATACTCGTCCATCACCGGATCATGCGCCGGAAAGAACGACTCGGCTCGGCATCCTTTGTCGCGCCACATGTCGAGAATCGACGGAAAGTTCCCAAGCACGGCGGCATAGGCCGTGAAATCGGCGTTTCCCGACGGCGCCGCGCGCCAGCACAATGCGGTTTTCACGCAACCCGGCAGCTTGGCGACGAACGCGCTCGGGTAGCGCACGGGATCGAGGTTGTAGAACACCTCGGTGGCGTGATGCTCGATCTGCGCAAGCAGGATGGCCTCGAGCGTCGGCTCGCCCGACATACCCTGCTCACGCGCCCAGCGGCGCTGCAGGACCGCGTCGTCGCCGTTGGTGAAGAAGGCCTCCGGCGATCCATCGAGCACCGGCTGCAGGAAATGCGATGCACCGAAACGATCATTTAGGAACACGTCTCGACGTTCCGCGAAACTTTGGGTGCTCATCGCGAGCTGGTTCAGCCGCGGCAGATAAGATGGGTAAAGGCCGTAATTTTGGAAAAGGCGCATCGTTCAGGCGTACCTTGCCAACATCCATTTCATGTTCAGATACGGCCAGATCCGCCCGACCGCCTCCCAGTCCCACGTCTTCGACGCTGTCAGACGGCCGACCGCTTTGCGCAAGGCAGCTTCATTCACCAGTTCGGCAAACGCCGGCACATCTTGGTCGAGCAGATCTGCCATCCAGCCGGCCAAAGGTCCGTTCAACCATTCGGGCATCGGCGAATTGAAGCCGACCTTGCGGCGCGCCGTCCTGATCGATTCCGGCATCAGATTGGCCATCGCCCGCCGGGCGACCGCCTTAGTATAGCCGTCTGCCGACTTGCTGCTCTCGGGAAGTGCCATCGTGTAGGTCACCAGGCGCCAGTCCATGAAGGGCATGCGGACTTCGATGCCGTGGGCCATCGAGAGACGATCGAAGTTGCGCAGGATGGTGGGCAGCACCGTGCTGTGAAACATGCGGTACAGCCGCCGGTTCAGGCCGCCCCATTCACGCGGCAGCACATCCTCCTCGGCGACCAGCGGAAGCAAGGCGGGAAGATCGCGCAGGCCGCCACGCAGGAAATAGACGCCCTTGCGCTTTAGGGCCAGCATGCGCAGGACATCCACGCCGCACCGCGCCAGCGACGATCGCGAAGCTAGGTCTTCCGTCGCGTTCCGGATCCGAAACCCTAGCGCCTGTCCTTCCTGCATATAGGCGCCCATCAATTCGTCGGCCCCGTGGCCGTCGAGCGACACCGTCACCTCGCTTTGCCTCAATTGCCGATAGATGAGCCACACGGCGCTGGGCAACCCGATATAGACATCGTCGAGGTCGTCGAGAATCCGGTCGAGGTCGGTCAGCGCGTCGCCCTGCCCGATTTCGAGGAAAGTGGGCTCGACCTTCGCCCAGGCCGCAGCCTCCTCGGCCATCGGCCTCTCGTCGTTCGAGGCGCCCGGGAACGTTGCGACGAAAGCATGCCGCCACGCGGTGCTATCGCGCGGCCCCATCCCGGCCCGCTCGTGCGCGGCCATGGTGCAGATCACCGCCGATGAATCGAAGCCGCCGGACAAGCAGGTTCCGATCGGCACGTCGCTGCGCATCCGCAAGGCCACGGCATCCTGGAACAGTTCGCGGAAACGATCGACACGCTCGGCTTCAGTGACCGGCACGGCCGGCAGATGGTCTACGGTCCGCCACCACCGGCGGACACTGACCTTGCCCTGGCGCAGCCACATGCAATGACCGGCCTGCAGACGGCGAACCTGCCGAAACAAGGTTCGTTCACTTCCCTCGATCCCGAAGGCGTCGAGCAACAGCCGGCGCGCCACGTCCATGTCGACGGAAGCATCGATCAGTCCGCTGCGCACCAGCGCCCGCTGCTCAGAGGCAAAAACAAATCGCTCCGGCGACATCGCATAGAGCAACGGCTTGATGCCGAAGCGATCGCGCGCGAGGAACAATTCGCGCGTGCTTGTGTCGAAGATCGCCAGGGCCCACATGCCATTGAAGCGCGGCAGCATGTCTTCCCGCCAGGCTTCCCATGCGGCCAGGATCACTTCGGTATCGGACTGGCTGCGGAAGACCGCGCCTTGCGCCTCGAGCTCGCGGCGCAGCTCGAGAAAATTGTAGATCTCGCCGTTGAAGACAATGACGTAGCGGCCGTCCGACGACAACATCGGCTGATAGCCGCCCTCGCCGGGATCGATGATCGCAAGGCGCCGGTGGCCGAATGCGAGAGTCCGGTCCGCACTGAACCAGATCCCTTCGCCGAACGGACCACGATGCGCGATCAGGCTGGTCAGCCGCGAGATGTCGGCCGGCTCGACCGCATTGCCGCGCAAATTGACGATTCCGGCGATTCCGCACATATCCTAGATGGCCTTCAGGGGCACGAAGCGACTGACAATGGCCCGCAGGTCCTGCCAGCAGGCATTTCGATACGGTCCGAGCTGCGACGCGGCAACTTCGACGACAAAGATGATCGCAGCTGTCAGCGACGAGACGACGCCCACGGACCACCAGGACGGCGCAAGCTGGAACAGTGCACGGTCGAGACCGTAGCGCAGCGCCAGCGCCGTCGCGATTCCGATGCCAAGCGGCATCAGTACGCAATGGACGACGCGCGACCAGATGCCGGGAAGATCAAAACTGCGGCGCAACAGCACGACGATGGTCGTGATCTGCGCGATCATGCCGGCGCAGGCGCTCCAGCCTGCGGCTTGCCATCCGAAGCTTGGCAGGACGATCGCACTAGTGACGAGGGTGACGACACCGGTAACCAGCGCGATGAGCGCGTTGGAGCGCGAGCGTGCCTGCGCCAGCAGATAAAAGCCGAACACGTTCGCACTGGATCCGAGGATGCCGGCAATCGCCAATACGACGAGCACCCGCGCAGCCTCGGCCGCGACCTCGGCACCGGTCCAGACATGCAGCAGCGGACCGGCCACGGGGATCAATGCGCCAAGGGCACTTGCGGCCAGGACGTTCAGAATCCACGACGATCGGAACAGTAGATCGACCTTGCGATCCTCGCTCTCCTTCTGCAACGTGCTGAAGAACGGAAACAGGATCTCCCCGACCTTGAGGATGCCGATATAGGTCGCCTCCTGCAGACGCTGCGCAACACCGTAGAAGCCGACGAATTGCGGTTGCAGCAGCGCGCCAAGCAAATATCGATCGGCCTGCCCCGCAAGCAGCGCACCACCCTGCGCGGCGACTTGCCAACCGCCCAGCCGAACCAATTTGCCGAGCGCCTCGCGGTGCAGCGCGGGCGGAGCGAGCCATTGGCCCATGCCACGGGACCAGACCAGAGCCATCAGCAGACCGGTTGCAAACCCGAGCGCCTGACAGCCGAGAAAAGTCGAGGCATGTGGCGCGGCGGGGATGAGCAGCAGCATCGAAAGCGTCGAGATCAATGTGCTGACAATGCCGATCGAGGCAATCCGGCGATAGTCCTGCCGCGCGGTGAACAACGACACGAAGACCGCCGACACGCATTGGCACAACCAGCCCGCACTGGCCAATGCGAAGGCCAGTCCAAGATCGTCGGCCGCGGGACCTGCCAGATGAAAGCCGAGACGCGCCAGCGGGGCTCCGGCAACCCAAAAGAAAATGGTGATCAGGCCGCCAGCAGCAGTCGCGACCGCGATCGCCGTTGCAAACAGGCGCCGCGCATCATCGCGGTCGGATGGCTCCAGTCGCAGCGCAAGCTCTCGCGCCGTCGACAGTCCGAGTGCGTTGCTGAACACGAGCGCGGGCGCAACGCAGGCGGTCACAAGACCCGCGACACCGAACGCGGCGAGACCGAGGCGAGCGATCACGAAGGGCAGGATGGCCAGGTTCAGCACCACGGCCACGACGAAGGCCACCGCATTCCACGCCGAATTCCCCAGCAGATCGGGCGGTCTTTTCTTTAACGCCATGCCAGCCACCCGGCCTTCACCCCGCAACGCCTTCGCTACCGCGCCGATCAGGGCTCCCCCTGGGTATCGCGAAACCGGGCTAGCAGCCAGCACGCGGAATGTCGATAGGTTCGCAGAACGGCAGCCGCCCGGCGGCGCGGGGCAGATTCGATTGCCCTTTCAGGCCTATCGGGCGTGTGGTTCGATCCGGGAAAGGCGCGGTTCAGAGGCCGTCCGACTCGCCGTTTTTCGGCGTCGAGCGGGGCGTGAACGGGGCAAATGACGGTCCGTTCGTGGTCGGGACGATCATCTTGCTCTCCGCACCCGCGGAATTGGTCGTCGCGGGGGCGGAGGGCCCGCATCCGGCCGTTACAGCCCCAGCACCTCGCTGCGCTCGCCGAGCTTGAGCGTCACCTCGCGCGGCTCGACCGCGGTCAGCGACCGGCCACCGAGCGATTCGCCTTGCCGCAATCGCACGACCTTCTGGTCGATCCGATTGAGGAAGATCGCGATTGTGTCGCCCTCGCCGACCACGGCGCCGACCAGCAGCAATGGCGGCGGCGCCTCGACCGGCACGGGCGGTGGAGGCGGCTGCGCCTCTTCCACCGGAGCCGCGGCCGCGGCGCGGGGCGGCGGCCGGCGCGACGCCGAGAAGATCGGGCGCTCCTGGGTGACGGTCAGCGCCGAGAACGGCACCGACCACAGCGGATTGCCGCGGGGGATCGGCTTGCTCGCAGTCTGCGACGGCCGCGCGATCGGCCTCATGGTGCCGACATCAAGGCTTTCGGCGGCGCTGGGCGCGGCATCGCCGGACAGGATGTCCATGCGTGACCAAGTGGCAGCCGCGGTCTCGGCAATGCCCAGGATCATGCTCAAAATCCAACATGACGCGGCAGCCGCGCCCAAGATGACCAATCCCGTCGGTTTCAGCCCCCGGACATCTTAATTCCCTTGCGAATGGTTGCCACGCCAGCACGCGGCAAGCCTCGCCCACCAGACTAGTTACGATGCGCCCCCGCCATCAAACCGGGACCGGTTTGATCCCAAGCCCGACTGCTGTCCATCAGCTTCCTGCCATGTTGCAACGTGTGAGAGTGTTGCCCAACGGCCACGATCATTGAAATTGCACGCGGAACAGTTGGGAACCCGGCGCAAATAAGCCTTGCTGCCATCGGCCGTATAGATCTGCGCCTTGATGCTGCTGCCGCTGCTGTCGCCGCCGGTCTGGCTGAAATCGTACCAGGTCACGACAAAGCCGCCATTGGGCAGCGCCGAGATGGTTGGCTTGAGCTGGTCGGAGGCCGTCGCGGTGTTGACCAGGAATTCGCTGCTGACCTTGCTGCCATCAGCCGCAAACATCTGCGCCTTGACGCTGGTCGCTTCGTCATCGCCGAGCGTTCCGCTCAGATCTTCCCAGGTCACCACAAACCCGCCATTGGCCAGCCCCGTGATGGTTGCGTTGTCCTGGCTGCCGCCGGTTTTCGAGTTTTTTGAGCGGCCGCCGAGAGCCAGGGAGGCCGAGGCGTCAGACGGTCGATGCTCGCGGCTTGGCGCCCATTCCGGGCCTGGGCGATCTCTCTGCGCGTCATCTTGGTGGTCACGGCGTCGCGGAGCGTTGCCGGAGGCGGAATGGCCGTTGCCGAGATTGGCCAGTTGAACCGACGAGAACAGTGACGACGCGCCGGGATTGAGATTGATGCCCAGGTTCGTCGTGTAGTTGGACAGATCGTAGGTATCGACGCCACCGCCGTCCCAGACCGTCTCGTAGATGCGGTTGGCCGAGCCGCCAGCGCCGCCGCCCGGCGCGAGCTGCCCGACCCCGTTGATAATCTCCTGCCCAGTCGTCGGGCTCCAAGCATAGACCATGTTGCTGCTCTGCGTGGTGTAGTTCGCGCCGTACATTGCCTGGAGTGCAAGGATATCGTTGGCCATGTAGGTCTGCGGATACCCGTAGGCCTCGTTGGTATAGCCGCTTGTCGTCGATGCACCGACATAGCTGCGATAGCTCATGACGGTATATTCGCTGTCGTCGTGGCCGCTCGGCACCGCAACATTGGCGGGGCCGCCAGCCTCCTGGCTGTGCTTGAGCCCGAGGGCGTGGCCGAGTTCGTGCAGCGCGGTCGTGAAATAGTAGTTGCCGAGCTTGGCCAGCGAGTAATTGTATTGGGTCCCGAACTACACGTCGCCGCCCGACGCATAATTACCGGGGTAGTAGGCGTAGGAGGTCGGATTGGCTGAGGGCGATTGCGCGATCATGATGTCGGCGCCGTTGGTCCCTGCGTACTGGATGCTGGTGTTGGTGTAGCCGAGGATCAACCCGATCGCGTAGTTGATCGCGGTCTGCATCTGCGCCGGGGCAGAGGCAAAGCCTGAGTTCGTCGGCTCGCCGTCGCCGCCCGTGTATGGATTCGCTTAGTCGCCAGGCACGTCCGGAAAGCTGTAGGTGATCGCGTCGGACCATTTGGAGCCCGACAGCAGGCCGTCGATCTCGGCGTTGTTGGTGGCACTAACGGTGTCAGAGGTGGCCAATGTACTCTCCGGGGTGACGCGTCGCGCGTCATTCCGGGCACTGGCGGCTGATTCTAGCTCCGGGGGTAAACGTTTGTCTTAAGCTTGTGTCCGTGCCTGGCCCCCTTCCGTAAGGCTGCACTGGCCATCAAATTCCGTAGTCATACGGTGCCGAAGACAGATTGCGGGTTCCGCCTGAGACTATGTTTTGTAAGGGAAGTGATGAAACTCGGCCCATTGTCAGCCGGACTGATCGGTGCCCTGGCGGTGCTCGCCGGGCCGGATCGTCTGCCCATCGGAGAACAGCCTGTCATGGTCGGGAAAGCCAAGGCGGACGACAGCGCCAAGGACAAGGCGGGAGGCACCCCCTCCATGCCCATGGGCCGCGATCCCTCCGCGGCGGTGGCGGAGGAATACGAAGCCGCCCGCCGGAAGGGAACGCGGGAGGCGCTCGAGCTCTTCCTTGCGCGGCACGGTGATGATCCGCAGTCCGAGCAAGCGCGCGCCGAGCTGAAGCGCCTGTCGCGCTGACCCCTTCGTGCAGCGCAGCAAGCCGCGTCAGGCATTGCATTTCGACAGGCGGCATCCGCGCAGGCCCAGACTTGTCGCATGATGTTTCAGCACTATGGTATCCCCGCAATCTGTCCTGGAGCCTCTCAAGATGCCCTTTCCGCATGCCTCGGAAGCCCTGTCGCGCTTCACCGTGCTCGATCTGACCCGTGTCCGGTCCGGACCCACCTGCGTGCGGCAGCTTTCGGACTGGGGCGCCAACGTCGTCAAGATCGACGCGCTGACCGAGGATGCCGGCGGCGAGCAGCCCGGCGGGCCGCGGCGGGGTTCCGACTTCCAGAATTTGCACCGCAACAAGCGGGCGATGACGCTGAATTTGAAGGATGAGCGCGGGCTCGCCGTGTTCAAGCGCTTGGCCGCCAAGGCCGATGTCGTGGTCGAGAATTTCCGTCCCGACGTGAAGAAGAAGCTCAACATCGACTATGAGACCCTGCGCGAGATCAATCCGCGTATCGTCTATGGCAGCATCTCCGGCTTCGGCCAGGACGGGCCCTACCACAAGCGCCCCGGCTTCGATCAGATCGCCCAGGGCATGGGTGGGCTGATGTCGATCACGGGCGCGCCGGGCGAAGGGCCGATGAGGGTCGGCATTCCCGTCGCCGACCTCACGGCCGGCTTGTTCTGCGCCATGGGCATCCTCACCGCGCTGCTCGAGCGCGAGGTGTCCGGCAAGGGCCAGTGGGTGCAGACCTCGCTGCTGCAAGCGCAGATTTTCATGCTCGACTTCCAGGCCGCGCGCTGGCTGATGGAGAAGGAAGTCGCCAAGCAGGCCGGCAACAACCATCCGACCAGCATCCCGACCGGCGTGTTCAAGACCTCGGACGGTTACATCAACATCGCCACCACGGGCGGACGGATCTGGGAGCGTTGCGCGCAGGCGATCGGCGCGCCGGAGCTCTACAGTGATCCCGACTATGCGACCGCGCCGGCCCGCTCCAAGAATCGCGACGCGCTCAACGCCAAGATCGAGGAGCGCACGGTCACGAAGTCGACCGAGACCTGGGTCCGCGAGTTCAACGATGCCGGCGTGCCCTGCGGACCAATCTACGCCATCGACCAGATGTTCGAGGACGCGCAGGTCAAACATCTCGGCATCGCGCAGGACGTGCCGAACGACGAGGACCGCCACATCCGCCTGGTCGGCCAACCCGTCACGCTGTCGCGCACGCCGAGCAAGATGGTGGCGCGGCCGCCGGAATTCGGCGAGCACACCGACGAGGTCTTGAAGGAGTTCGGCCTCAGTTCAGACGAGATCGCGACGCTCCGGAACGCCAAGGTGGTGTGAAGAACGGCTGCGTCTCAACAGCCGGCGTTTCGCATCCGGATCGCCGCGGTGATCACCATCGACCGCGCATTGACGGCTTACGCAACCATCTAGATCTCGCGCAAACGCTCGAAGCGCGTGCCGACATAGCGGCCGGCAGCATCGACGACACGACAAGCTCTCCGCCGTCATGGTAGAGCAGCACGACCTTTGGCTCCGCCTCGAACTGTCCGGTCGGTGGGTCGCCCGGCGCGCCCTGCGAGGCATAGAAGGGCTGCGATCTCGCCACCTCGTGGGTGAACTGGTTGGGCGGCGGCGAGATCAGGCAGTCCGACGGGATCAGTGACGAATCTGGAAGCACGATCGCTTTCGGTCGTTTCATGCCCTCCATGATCCTGTATCGCTGAATTCCCGAGGAGCCTTGCTTGGCAAAGCGTTGGCCTTAGGTGCCAATGCTCTCCTCGGGCAACGTGATCGGAATCCGCGGGAGCACGATGCCTCTTGACTTTTTAGCATGCGCGGCAACGAGCCCCGCCTCAGCCATCTGGAGATGATCAGGCAGCTGATACGGCTGGGCAGCGTCCATGTTCACCTCATAGCCGAGATCCTGCAAGCTTCGTCACCCGGCTCATCGGATTGCCGCCCTGATTGACGAAGCCGGTCATCAGCTCTGCGCCGAACACGGTGTCGCGCCAATGCGAGTCCACCGTCCCCTCCCCGCCCGTGTTTTCAACGGGAACAGGCAGCGACCCCGCGCTCCGGCATTCTGCGGGCGCAAGCGGTTCGGTCCCGCCTGACCGAGAATCCTCCCCGGGCCGTAAATGTCGGTGCCTTGCGCCGTGATACGCCGATTGTTGAACCTCTCGCCGCCGACAATGACATCAGGCAGATCGCCAACGATCGCGTGTGTCCAGCGGTCTGCAGCAAGCTTGAAGGCGGCCTTCTGCTTAGGCGTCAGCCCGCCCAGGAATCGAACTTCGTCGTGTAGCCTCCGGCAACGACAGCGGCGGCCGCGTGTGAAATCTCCTTGCCCTTCCGGGCCCGATAATGCTCAACAGCCATGACGTCCTCCAAAAAAGAACAGATCAACAAAATCTAAGATTGTATTTTGGTGCTGATTAGCGTCGCTGACAAGCGCGGGAAGCGTCACGGGCTCTGACCGTTTCACGATGAAATACCGAAAGTGCGGCGTCAGCGCCGGGCTTTCGACTCATCGTCACCGCGATCAGGAGGACCACCGCAGATGCTGAGCTCCAGATCAGGGATGCGCTCAGTGAATTTTCGCCAACTTCGCTCTCACGATGTCGAACGAGGTCGGTTGCTGCTAACCGCGTGAGCTTCGCTCAGGGGCCTAATCGAGTCGGATCAATGCAACGACGACCTGCATCGTGCCAGCGTGAAGGAAATCGCAAGCACCAAAAGCCCCGGCGAGCCGGGCTTTGGCATCTCACGTCATCGCTGAGCCGCTGCGATCATCGTTCTTACTGCAACCCAGACGGATTGGTTGTGCTGCCGATTGGCGTGATCGTTCCGCCTGCACCGTTATCCGAGAAGCGATTGTTCGAATACGAGTTGACCGTGCCCGACACGCCAGCGGTATTGAACGAACGGTCATTGTTGGACGGGTTGACCGTTCTTGCTTGATGCCGATCGCGTTGAAGGAAATCCTCATGGCGTCAATGTTAATGCCGCCGCCCGAGATGGCAATACCGGCAACCGAGTTGCTCGACACGACCGAATTGCTGAGAACGGCGGCGCCGCCACCGACGCCGACACCGTTGGCTGCATTGATCAACCTGACATTGCTGAGCGTCGCCCTGATCAAGCCCGCCGCCGCGCTTGCAATCGCAGACCGCTGCCTCCCATATCGCGAATCGTAATGTTCACGACATCCCTGTGCCGGGCTAGGCGAAATTGCCGTTGATCAGGCAGTCCTCGACGTAGACGAAGCTCCCCTCGCGAGCGGTGATAGTCATGTAATGCACTATTCCCAACATCGCGATCGATTCAAGGGCGAAACTGCACCCAGCGACATGGGCTTCGAACTTTATCGGACTTACGCGACACCTATACTGATGGCGTTTCCAATCCGCTTGGCTCACACGGCAGGCTTCGCCTGCCGCGGCCACCCGACGCAGCGCAGCAAGCGGTCGATCACAGGCCAAAACAACAGCACAATCGCCAAGGTTGTGATCGAGCCAACCAGGCCGTTCGACCAAAACACCTTGAGGTTGCCGCCGGCCCCGATCATCGACAGGCGGAAGGCATCCTCGGCGCGGTTGCCGAGCACGAGCGCGAGGGTGAACGGCGCGAGCGGGATGCCGATCTTCTTGAAAACGTAGCCGACGACGCCGAAGCCCAGCATCAGCCAGATGTCGAACATCGCGTTCTGGATCGCAAAGGCGCCGATCGCGCAGGACACCACGATCATCGGCGCCACCGCGGCGAATGGCACCCGCAGGATCGAGGCGAAGATCGGCACCGTCGTCAGCACCAGCACGAGGCCGACGACATTGCCGAGATACATCGAGGCGATTAGACCCCAGACGAAATCCTTGTGCTCCACGAACAGCAGCGGACCCGGATTGAGTCCCCACACCATCAACCCGCCGAGCAGGATCGCGGCCGTGCCGGAACCGGGAATGCCGAGCGCCAGCATCGGCAGCAGCGCCGAGGTGCCGGAGGCATGCGCCGCGGTCTCCGGCGCGAACACGCCCTCGATGCGGCCCTTGCCAAAGCTCTCGGGATCCTTGGCAAAGCGCTTTGCGAGGTTGTAACCCATGAAGGAGGCCGCGATCGCGCCGCCCGGGGTGATGCCGAGCCAGCACCCGATGAAGGAGGAACGCAGCAGCGTCACCCAGTATTTCGGCAGGTCCTTCCAGACGCTGAGCACGACGCGGAGCGAAATGCTCGCGGCGTGTCCACGCAGCGCCAGCCGCTCCTCCATCGTCAGCAGGATCTCGCTGATGCCGAACAGGCCGATGACTGCAACGAGGAAGTTGATGCCGCGCAAGAGCTCGGCCGAGCCGAAGGTCATGCGCAGATTGCCCGACACCGTGTCCATGCCGACGCCCGCGAGCAGAAGACCGAGCGACATTGAGATGACCGTCTTGTGCTTGGCCTCGCGCCCCAATCCGACGAAGGAGCAGAAGGTCAGCAGATAGACAGCGAAGAACTCGGGCGGGCCGAACTTCAACGCAAAGGAGGAGATCATCGGCGCGAGGAAGGTGATCAGCAGCACCGCGACCAGCGAGCCGATGAAGGAGGACGTGAACGCCGCGGTCAGCGCCTCCGCCGCCCTGCCCTGCTGCGCCATCGGATAGCCGTCGAACGTGGTCGCGACCGACCACGCCTCGCCGGGGATGTTGAACAGGATAGAGGTGATGGCGCCGCCGAACAGCGCGCCCCAGTAGATGCAGGACAGCATCACGATCGCCGAGGTCGGATCCATCGTGAAGGTGAGCGGCAACAGGATCGCAACGCCGTTGGGACCGCCGAGCCCGGGCAGCACGCCGACGAAGATGCCGAGCACCAGCCCGAACATCATCAGCACGAGCGTCTTCCACGTCAGCAGGACGGCGAAGCCATGAAGCAAGAGACCGAAAGCTTCCATCGTGAGCGCCTAGTAGCCGAAGGCCGCTTCTAGCGGCCCTTTCGGCATGATGACGTCGAAGGCGATGTCAAAGGTGACGAACATGATCGCCGTGAACAGGAAGGCAGTGAGCAGCGACTTCCACAGCGCGATCTTGCCGACGAGTCGCATGAAGCCCGCGATCAGGAGGAAGCTCGCGACGTAGAGGCCGAGGAACTGCATCACCAGGCAGAACAGCAGCGTCGGCACGAACACCGCCATCACACGGCGCGCTTGCGCACGCGTGACGAAGCTTTCGGATGCCGCGCGATGCGCCACGAAGGCCGCAATCAGGCCATAGAGGCTGCCGCCACCGAGGATGACGGAGAGATAGAACGGGAAATAGCCGGGCTCCGGCCCGGTCGAATCCCAGGACGCGCCGGTGCGCCAATTGTCATAGCCAAGCGTTGCGGCCAACGCGAGCAACAGCAGGCAGACGAATATCTCGATCGTGCCCGAGGAGACGACGGAGGGTGAGCCGTCTTCAGGCGCGGTCGGATCGTCGACGATGATTTCAAGATCGGTTTGGGACATGAGCTGATTTGCAAAAGCCGGGAGTGATGTCACCTCGCCCCGCTTGCGGGGAGAGGCAGAGGCCGCGTCCGCGGCCGTTTTCTAGAACGCCGAAGCGCCGGGTGAGGGGGACCCTCCGCGAGTCTGTCTGCCATTCTCTTCCGGGAGGGAAGCCCCTCACCCATGCCCTCTCCCCGTAAGAACGGGGGGAGGGCAAAGAGAGACGGCTACTTCGCGACGAATCCGGCTTCCCTCATCAGCGACTTGTTGGTGGCGTCGTCTTCCTCGAGGAATTGCACCATGTCCTTGCCGGTGAGGAAGATCGGCTTCAGCGCCTGCTTTTCCATGTAGTCCTTGTATTCCGCGGTCTGCGTCACCTTGTGGAACAGATCGACATAGAACGCCTGCTGCTCCGGCGTGACCTTGCCGGGCAGGAACATCGCGCGTAGCATCAGATACTGGACGTCAACGCCCTCCTCCTTACAGGTCGGGATGTCGGCCCAGGATTGCGTGTCCGTCACCTTGCTAGTGTAGGAGATGCGCTCCTTGTCGAACACGCAGAGCGGGCGCACCTGGCCGGCACGCCAGACTTCGAGATTTTCGCTCGGGTTGTTGACGTTGGATTCGGTGTGGTTGCCGACGAGCTGGGTCGCGGCCTCGCCGCCGGATTTGTAGGGCAGATAGGAGAATTTCGCGCCGGTTTTCTGCTCGAGGAAGACGGTCAGCACGTGATCCTCGCGCTTGGAGCCGGTGCCGCCCATCTTGAACGGCGAACTCGCCGCCTTCGCCGCCGCGACGAATTCCTTCACCGTCTTCGGACCTGCGCTGTTGTCCCACAGCACGAACTGGTCGAGCGCGATCACCGAGACCGGCGTCAGCTCGCGCCAGTTGAACGGGATCTTCGCCGACAGCGGCAGCATGTAGATCAGCGAATAGGCGATCAGCACCTTGTTCGGGTCGCCTTCGCTGGACTTCATGTACATCAGCGCTTCCGCGCCCGAGGCGCCGCCCTTGAGCGAGACGACGATCGGCTGCTTCATCAGATTGTTCTTCTGAATGGCGGCCTGCATCATCCGCGCCATCTGGTCGGAGGCGCCGCCCGCGCCGGCGGCCACCACGATCTCGACGGGCTTGGTCGGCTCCCAGCCGGCAAAAGCCGGCGCGCCACAAAGCGCAGCGGCCAGCACGACCGCGGCCTTCATTCCATGTCCCACGTGCGTCTCCCCAAGTTTTCGCCTATGTTATTGTTCGGATTGGCAATTCGCGAAGCAATGCGAATTGCATTGTGCGGGCGAATGCCGGCCAGTTCAAGCCGGCCCGGCGCCGCTCGGCTTATGACTTTGGAATGAGATCGATTGCAAGCTCGACCGCCAAAATCTGGGGACTGGAATAGAAGGCGAGCCCCCAAATCAACGTTGCAGTTCGGGTTGCCCCCTACGATCGTTCGGGAATGACCTGCTGTTTGGCGGTGAGAGATAATGTGTCACAGCTTTGTGCCACAAAGCCCACGAGATCATCGGGCGGATGGGCCAGCACGCCGGATGCAACCGATATGATCACTGGTCTCCAGTCGCTTCAGTGAACAACGGGCGCGTTTCCTCATTTCGCAGATGCCGAGAGCCTATGGTCTATTTCAATCGAAATTCCACCGGAGGAAAATCAGAGGTAGGTCTAAGCACTTTGGTATTCGCTGTTGTCGTATTCGCGTTCGTTGTCACAAGCCTCATGATCGCGCCGGGCGCGGATGGGCTGTTAGGTGCATACCTCGCCGCCCTAATGCTCGGCATCGCCTGCAACGACGCCCGCCACTACCTCATTCCAAACGAGCTGACCGCCGCGGCTTTCGGAATTGCTTTGTTACGCGGATCAATCTTATTCAATGCGAGTGCATCATCCATGCTGTGGCTGGTCTTTCGCGCCTCAGCGGTAAGTCTGCCGTTGCTTCTTCTCTTGTTGTTCTACCGCCACTGGCGCGGCCGGAACGGATTGGGACTTGGGGACGTAAAGCTTGCCGCAGTTGCCGGTGCCTGGCTCGAACTCCCAACGGCGGCCGCGGTGATCGAATTGGCGGCACTTTCGGCGATTGCCGTCTACACCGCCAATGCTGTCGTGCGACGGCGGTCGCTGCGAGGTACGGCATTCCTGCCGTTCGGACTTTTTATGGCGCCCGCTATTTGGATCGGCTGGCTGAGCGAACAATTACTTTTGCGCTGGGGCTATTTCTGGCCGGGTTGACCTCGTCGCTTGCAAGGTCGGTGCCTCGGCGGTCCCGTGGCCGCGAGTTGAGCGATCGAGACGCGGAGACGTAGTGTTGCGCGCTACTTGCCCTTCCAGCTCGGTGTACGCTTGTTGAGGAAGGCATCCATGCCCTCGCGGAAATCTTCGCTCATATAGGCCTTAAGGATCAGGTCCTCGCCCTCTTCGCGCGACAGCGTCCGGCGGATGCGGCGCACGGCCTCCTTGGTCGCTTCAAGCGTGAGCGGCGCATGGCTTGCGACGAGCTTGGCGGTCTCGTCGGCACGGCGCTGCAGCGTCTCGACGTCGGGCACAACCTCGTTGAGCAGGCCGAGCGACAGCGCTTCCTGCGCCTCGACGAGGCGCGCCTTGAAGATCAGATCCTTGGTGCGCGCAGGTCCCACCAGCGAGACGACGCGGCTGATGTTCGACATCGACAGGCAGTTGCCGAGCGTGCGTGCGATCGGAAAGCCGATGCGCGTGGTTTCGGTGCCGATGCGGAGGTCGCAGCAGGCCGCGATGCCGGCGCCGCCGCCGGTGCAGGCTCCCGCGATCGCCGCGATCACGGGCACGCGGCACTGCTCGAGCGTGCCGAGCACGCGGTCGATCCGGGCCTCGTAGTCGAGCGCGTCCTGCGCGGTCTTAAACGCACGGAACTGAGAAATGTCGGTGCCGGAGGCGAACGCCTTGTCGCCGGCGCCGGTCAGGATCAGCGCCTTGATCGAGCGATCGGCGTTGATCTCCTGGCAGATCTCCGCCATGCGGTCATACATGGCGAAGGTCATTGCGTTGCGCGCCTGGGGGCGGTTGAAGGTGATCCGCGCGATGCCGTCCGTGACGGAGTAGAGCAGGTCTTCGTTGGTCGTCGTCGGTGCGTTCATCGCGCGCTCACTTTCTGGGTTAGTTCAGGCCACCTGAGCCTTTAGGCCACCTGAGCCTTGGCCATCGGCACCGCGTCGCGTCCCTTCAGGACGTCCATGGCCGCCAATACGCCGCCGCTCCGGTGCGGAATCTTTGCGAGATCCAGGCCCATCTCGACGCCGGCGAGTGTGCCCATCAGCATCAGGTCGTTGAAATGGCCGATATGGCCGATGCGGAACACCTTGCCCTTGACCTTGTTCAGGCCCGTGCCGAGCGACATGTCGAAGTTCTCGAGCACCACCTTGCGGAAGGCGTCGGCGTCGTGTCCATCGGGCACGCGCACGCCGGTCAGCGCCGGCGAGTGTGCGGCGGGATCGGCGCACTGTGTCTCCAGGCCCCAGACCTTGACCGCGGCGCGCGTCGCGGCGCTGTGGCGCTTGTGGCGGGTCCAGACATTCTCCAGCCCCTCCTCTTCCAGCATCTTGACCGCTTCACGCAGGCCGTAGAGCAGATTGGTCGCGGGCGTATAGGGGAAGGTGCCGAGCTTGTTGAAGGAGATGACCTCCTGCCAGTCCCAGTAGGAGCGCATGCCGGGGTTGGCCTTCGCCACCGCGAGCGCATTTTCCGAGACGGCATTGAAGCCGAGGCCCGGAGGCAGCATCAGGCCTTTCTGCGAGCCGGCGACCGAGACGTCGATGCCCCAGGCATCGTGCTCGTATTCCATCGAGCCGAGGCCGGAGATGGTGTCGACCATCAGGAGGGCCGGATGCTTGACGCGGTCGAGCAGCTTGCGCACCTCGAGCGGCGGCGTCACGCAGCCGGTCGAGGTCTCGTTGTGAACGACGCAGACCGCCTTGATCGTGCGCTGCTTGTCGGCGCTAAGGCGCTTCTCGATCTCGGCGAGGTCGGCGCCATGACGCCAGTCGCTCGGGATGAAGTCGACGTCGAGCTTGAACTTGTCGGCGATGCCGCGCCACAGCACGGCGAATTGGCCGGTCTCGCACATCAAAACCTTGTCGCCCGGGGCGAACACGTTGACCATCGCCGCTTCCCAGGCACCGGTGCCGGACGAGGGGAAGATGATCACGGGCTGCTGGGTGCGGAACACCCGCTGCATCGAGGCGAGGACCGCAAAACCGAGCTCGGCGAACTCCGGACCGCGATGGTCCAGCGTCGGCATGTCCATCGCCCGCAGCACCCGGTCGGGCACGTTGGTCGGTCCTGGAATCTGTAAGAAATGCCTTCCAGTGTGCACGGTCATCGGCGTCCTTCCCGGTCTAGCCTTGGTTTTGATGGGCGCCGAATAGCACCATTTGACCGGCTTGTCCCCTCTCCTTAAGACGCCTCCCATGCATAAGCGGCGGGCCTCCGCCGCCCCTACTCCGCGGCCACCACCTTTCCGACCGGCAGGCGCCCCTCGGCCTCCGTAAACGGGCGCTCCGGATGCATCAGGAAGGCGGAGAAGCCACCGAGCAGCAGCAGCCCCATCGACATCAGGAACGGCAGGTACCAGTTACCGGTCGCATCGATCACGAAGCCGGCAACGAGCGGGGAGACGATGGCGGCGAAGGCCGAGCCGGTATTCATGAGTCCCGAGGCGGTGCCGGAATATTTCGGGGCGATGTCCATCGGGATCGACCACATCGGGCCGATCACCAGCTCGGCGCAGAAGAAGCCGGCCGACAGGCACAGCGCGACGATCGTGATGTCGTGGACGAACAGGATCGGAAACAGCGAAAGCAGCGCCCCGGTAAATCCCGCAACGGTGACGCTCAGCCGCGCCAGGCGGACATTGCCGGTGCGGTCGAGGATCTTGTCCGAGAGCACGCCGCCGACGCTGTCGCCGACCACGCCGGCGAAGAACACGCCGGAGGCGAACAGCGCCGAGTTCTTGATATCGAGATTGTAGTTGTTCTTGAAGAACAGCGGCAGCCAGTTGAGATAGAGCCACAGGCACCAGCCGTAGCAGAAATAGGTCAGCGTCACTGGCCACATGCGGCCGAGCAACGGCCCCCACGGCACGCGCGGCCGCTCGCCGGTCGGGCGCGGCGGCAGTGCGGCGAGCTCGGCCTCGGTGATGGAGGCGTGCTCCTTCGGCTCGTTGCGGAAGTACCAGACCCAGACGACGCCCCAGACCAGGCTGACGAGACCGAGCACGACGAACGCGCCGCGCCAGGTCAGCCAGAGGATCAGCAACGCCACCACCGGTGGCGTCACGGCATTGCCGAGCCGGGCGAAGGAATGGGTCAGTCCCTGCGCAAAACCGCGGCGGTTCGCGGGCGTCCAGTATTGCATCGCGCGCGTTGCCGTCGGAAAGGTCGCGCCCTCGCCGAAGCCGAGCGCGAAACGCGCGACGAACAGTGCGGCAAGGCCGTTGACGAAGCCGGTCGAGATGGTCGCCGCCGCCCAGATCATGCCGCACCAGAACAACGTCTTGCGCGGCCCGAAGCGATCGCCGACCCAGCCGCCGATCACCTGAAACAGCAGATAGGGATAGGCGAAGGCGGAGAAGACGAGGCCAAGCTGGGTGTTCGACAGACCCAGCTCCTTCTGGATCTCGCTCGCGGCGGTGCCGATGTTCACCCGGTCGACATAGGTGATGAAATACATCGCGCAGAGCATCGCCAAGACGACATGCGTGGCCTTGAACCGAATTCCCATCTCCACCCTCCCTGACTGTTTTTTATGATTGGCCTTGCGTGTCCCGCGCGACCTAGGTGCCGACCACTTTCAGATGCGGCGAGGCATTGCCCTGCGGGCGCTGCTCCAGCAGCTTCATCGCGGCGTCGACACCGCCGGAGCGATGCGGCACGCCCGCAACCGACAGGCCCATCTCCACGCCGGTCAGCGCGCCGAGCAGCGTCAGCGCGTTGCATTCGCCGAGATGGCCAATGCGGAAGACTTTTCCGGCTACCTTCGAGAGCCCGGAGCCGAGCGACATGTTGTAATTGTCGAGCACGATCTGGCGGAACTGATCGGCATCATGGCCGGGCGGCATCAGCACCGCGGTCAGCACCGGCGAGAACTCCGAGGGCTCCTGGCAGAGGATCTCGAGGCCCCAGTGACTGACGGCGGCACGCGTCGCGGCAGCCAGCCGCTGATGGCGCGCGAACACGTTGTCGAGCCCCTCTTCGAGCAGCATCGCGATCGCCTCGCGCAGGCCGTAGAGCAGATTGGTCGCCGGCGTGTAGGGGAAGAAGCCGTTGGCGTTGGGCTTGAGCATCTCCTCCCAGTCGAAATAGGAGCGCGGCATCTTGTTGGTCTTCGCAGCAGCGCGGGCCTTCTCCGAGATCGCATTGAAGCCGAGACCGGGCGGCAGCATGAAACCCTTCTGCGAGCAGCTCACGCTGACATCGACCTTCCACTCGTCGTGGCGGTAGTCGACCGAGCCGAGCGAGGAGATGGTGTCGACCATCAGCAGCGCCGGATGCGAGGTGCGGTCGATCGCGGCGCGGATCTCGGCGATGCGGCTGGTCGCGCCAGTCGAGGTCTCGTTGTGCACGACCATGACGGCCTTGATCGCGCGCGCCTTGTCCTCGGTGAGCTTCGCCTCGATCAATGCGGGATCGGCGCCGCGGCGCCAGTCGCCGGGCACGAAGTCGACCTCGATGCCGAACCGCCCCGCCATCTGCTGCCACAGGGTGGCGAAATGGCCGGTCTCGACCATCAGCACCTTATCGCCTGGCGACAGCGTGTTGACGATCGCGGCCTCCCAGGCGCCCGTCCCCGACGAGGGGAAGATCACGACCGGACCCGCCGTTTGGAAAATCTTCTGGCTGCCTTCGAGCACGGCGCGGCCGAGCTCGCCGAATTCCGCGCTCCGGTGGTCGATGACCGGCATGTCCATGGCGCGCAGGACGCGCTCGGGGACCGGGCTCGGGCCGGGAATCTGAAGGAAATGGCGTCCCTGGTGCATGAAAACCTCCCTGTCGGCGGGCTCTCGCCGGCTTCGGAACTATTTTGCATTCATTTTTTGTCTTTTCAATCGAATTTTGGTATTTGATTGTGAACATCGACGCGATCAAACAGGCAAACTATTGTGCTGCAATGAAATCCACGATTCCCGACACCGGGGTTCCGATCGCCCCACCAGCCGCGAACGGCGGCGACCGCCAGGAGGCCTCGCTTCACGGCGAGATCCTGCTGCGGCTGCGCGACTACGTGGTCGAGGGCAATATTCCCGACGGCGCGCGCGTCCCCGAGCGGCAGCTCTGCGCGATGCTCGGGATCTCCCGCACGCCACTGCGCGAGGCCCTGAAAGTGCTCGCCTCCGAGGGCCTGATCGAGCTTCTGCCCAACCGCGGCGCGCGCGTCCGCCAACTCAGCCAGCGCGACCTCGAGGAGCTGTTCGACGTGATGGCGGGGCTGGAGAGCCTTGCCGGGCGCCTCGCCTGCGAGGCCATTACGGATGAAGAAATCACCGCGATCGAGCAGCTGCATTACGAGATGTACGGGCACTATCTGCATCGCGACATGCACGGCTATTTCCAGACCAACCAGCGCATCCACGAAAGCATCGTCGCGGCCGCGCGCAACGAGACCCTGAAGACCGCCTACGCCAACTTCGCAGGCCGCATCCGCCGGGTCCGTTACTCCGCCAATTTCGCCCGCAAGCGGCAGCGCTGGGCGGAAGCAATGCGCGAGCACGAGACCATCCTCGACGCGCTGCGCCGCCGCGCCGCCAGCGAGCTCAGCGACATCCTGTTCCAGCACCTGCGCAACAAGCGGGCGGCCGCGATCGAGCACCTGACCGAGCCCCAAGAGGACGCACCGGCCTCGCCCTGAGGGGCGACCGACTTGCTCATTTTGAATTCATAATATAATCGGTCGTGAGAAATAATGAATAACTCAGCAAGGCTGGGCCTCGCTGGGTCAATCCGGGACCAGGGATGACAAACGCCTCCTCGCTCGAACGGCGCCTGCGCGCGGAAATGACCGGCGACGTCCTGTTCGACGGCTTCAGCCGCGGCCGCTATGCCACCGACGCCTCGTTCTACCAGATCGTGCCGGCCGGCGTGGTCGTGCCCAGGACCATGGACGAGGCCCTCAAAGCGCTGGCGATTGCCCGCGACGAGGGCATCAAGGTCACCCCGCGCGGCGGCGGCACCTCGCAATGCGGCCAGACCGTCAATGACGGCCTCGTGGTCGATCTCTCGAAGCACCTCGACCGCATCCTCTCGCTCGACGTCGCGGGCCGCACCTGCGTGGTCGAGCCCGGCATCGTGCTCGACGACCTCAACCGTCAGCTCAAGAAGCACGGCCTGTGGTTTCCAGTCGACGTCTCCACGGCCTCGCGCGCCACGATCGGCGGCATGGCCGGCAACAATTCCTGCGGTGGCCGCTCGCTTCGCTACGGCACCATGCGCGACAACACGCTGTCGATGGAGGCGGCGCTCGCCGACGGCACGCTGGGCCGGTACGGCGAGGTGTCGCGCGATCTCTCCGATCTCGATGCGAACGACGGCGCGCGCGCCCTGTTCCGCGACATGCTCGATCTCGGCGCCCGCGAGGCCGACGAGATCGCCGCGCGCTTTCCCAAGGTGCAGCGCCGTGTCGGCGGCTACAATCTCGATGCGCTGACGCCGCGCAATGCGCGCAACAACATGGCGCATCTCCTGGTCGGCTCCGAAGGCACCCTCGCCTTCACCACCAAGGTCGAGCTGAAGTTGTGGCCTGTGATCCGCAACAAGGCGCTCGGCATCTGCCATTTCGGCAGTTTCTACGAGGCGATGGACGCCGCCCAGCATCTGGTCAAGCTCAAGCCAATCGCGGTCGAGCTGGTCGACCGCACCATGCTCGCGCTCGGCCGCGACATCGCGATGTTCAGGCCGATCATCTCCGCCGCCATCAAGGGCGATCCGGATGCCGTTCTGGTGGTCGAATTCGCCGAAGAGGACCAGGCCGACAATCTGGTGCGCCTCAAGCAACTCGGCGAATTGATGGGCGATCTCGGCTTCGGCTGGAATAACGACAAGCGTAAATGGGGCGGCGTGGTCGAGATCACCGAGCCCGCGCCGCAAAGTGGCATCGCCGATTTCCGCGCCGCCGGCCTCAACGTCATGATGTCGATGAAGCAGGAGGGCAAGCCGGTCTCGTTCGTCGAGGACTGCGCCGTGCCGCTGCCGCACCTGGCCGACTACACCGCGCGCTTGAGCGAGGTTTTCGCAAAGCACGGCACCAGCGGCACGATGTATGCGCATGCCTCCGAGGGCTGCCTGCACGTACGGCCCGTGCTGAACCTGAAACTGGAGAAGGACGTCAAGGCGATGCGCGCGATCGCCGAGGAAGCCTTCGCGCTGGTGCGCGAGTACAAGGGCTCGCATTCCGGCGAGCATGGCGATGGCCTGGTGCGCTCCGAATTCCACGAAACCATGTTCGGCGAGCGTCTCGTCGCCGACTTCAGGGAGGTGAAGAGCCGCTTCGATCCCGAGGGCGTCCTCAATCCCGGCAAGATCGTCGATGCGCCCCGGATGGACGATCGCTCGCTGTTCCGCTTCAAACCCGACTACCGCGTCAACGAGTTGAAGACGATGCTGGATTGGTCCGCCTATCCCGGCGCCGGCGGCGGATTCCAGGGCGCGGTAGAGATGTGCAACAACAACGGCGCCTGCCGCAAGCTCGAGGGCGGCGTGATGTGCCCATCCTATCGCGCGACGCGCAACGAGAAGGACGTCACCCGCGGGCGCGCCAACAGCTTGCGGCTCGCCATCTCAGGTCAGCTTGGTCCCGATGCGTTGACCTCCGACGAGATGATGGAGACCCTAAAGCTCTGCGTCTCCTGCAAGGCCTGCCGCCACGAATGCCCGACCGGCGTCGACATGGCCAAGATGAAGATCGAGGTGCTCGCCGCCCGCGCCGCGTCCCATGGCCTGACCCTGCGTGACCGCCTGGTCGGCTACCTCCCGCGCTATGCCGGTCTCGCGTCGCGCTTCGCGCCACTCGCCAATTTGCGCAACCGCAGCCCGTTGCTGCGAAAGCTGTTCGAGCGCTTTGCCGGCATCAGCGCGCGCCGCGCCCTGCCCGCCTTCCGCAGCGACGTGTTCGTGCCGCCCGCGGAAGCGGTCGGGCCGGAGACCGGCCGTGAAGTCGTGTTGTTCACGGACACTTTCAATCGCATCTACGAGCGCGAAAATTTCGACGCCGCGCTCCGCGTGCTCTCCGCGGGCGGTTATCGCGTGCATCTGCCCAAGCCGGCGAGCGGCAGCCGCCCGCTCTGCTGCGGCCGTACATTCCTCTCAGCCGGTCTCGTCGACGAAGCCAGGGCCGAGCTCGACCGCCTCGTGGCGGCGTTCGCGCCCTTTGCCGCCCGCGGCGTGCCGATCGTCGGCCTCGAGCCGAGCTGTCTGCTGACGCTGCGCGACGAGCTCACCTCACTGCGCAAGGACAACGATGCCAGGGCGGTCGGCGCCCACGCGCTGACTTTCGAGGAATTTTTGGTGCGCGAAGCGGAGGCCGGAAGGCTGCAACTGCCGCTCGGCACCGTCGCCGACAAAGCCGTCGTGCACGGCCATTGCCACCAAAAATCCTTCGGCGCCTTCAAGCCGGTCGAGCAGGTGCTGCGCCTCATTCCAGGCCTGAAGGTCGAGACCATCGAATCGAGCTGCTGCGGCATGGCCGGCGCGTTCGGTTACGGCGCTGACACCTATGATGCCTCGATCGAGATGGCTGAGCTGTCGCTGTTGCCCGCGGTGCGGCGCGCCGACCAAGCTACACTCGTCGTTGCCGACGGCACCTCCTGCCGGCATCAGATCCACGACGGCGCCCAGCGCGAAGCGCTTCACGTCGCGCGCGTGCTGGCGATGAGCCTCGACCGCGCCGGAGCAAATTCCACTTCTCACCCTAAAAAGGAAACCAGCCATGGCTGACCTCTCGCTCGACACCGCCCGCAAGATCCTCGACGCCGCCTTCGCAAAATCCACCGAGCTGAAGCTCAAGCCGCTGGTCGTCACCATCCTAGACGCACGCGGCGTGCTCAAGATCGTCGCGGCGCAGGACGGCACCAGCCTGATGCGCGCCGAGATCGCTCACGGCAAGGCCTATGGTGCGCTCGCCATGGGCATGGGCTCGCGCGCCTTGTTCCAGCGTGCGCAGGAGCAGGCCTATTTCATCGATTCCGTGAACACCATCGCCAAGGGCGCGCTCGTGCCGGTCCCCGGCGGCGTGCTGATCATGGATGGCGCGACGCTGCTCGGTGCCGTCGGCGTGTCTGGCGACACCTCCGACAATGATGAGGCTTGTGCGGTCGCGGGAATCCAGGCGGCGGGGTTGAAGGCAAACGCTGGATAGCGCTCGTCCGCGGCGAGGCAAAGCAAAAACGTGCGTCGATGCTGAAAGTTCGCCGGCGGCTGATGTCATCCTGTTTGAAGCATGAAACGGGAATTGACAACTTACCGCCAAGCTGCAGGCGGCCCGACCGCCTTCTAGGCGTGCCAGTAAAGGCCGGCCTCTCTCAGAAATTCCGCTCCTCACTCGAGCCCACAATGTTATTGTGGAGGTTTAGCCGCGCAACGTGGTTCTCGCCGCCATCTGTGCGGGATTTTGTGACCACTAATCATTGCTAGAGCAGTAAATATCGAGCCAGACGACGCGCGGCAATCTGCTCATCTGTTGAATGGTCATCAGCCGGCCGGCAGATAAGGCAGCGGCATGCACAGAACTAAAAGAGCGCATTCAAAGCCGCGGATTAAGACGTAAATCGCCGCCGCGATCTGAACGATCAGGTTCACCGCATGGCCGGCCCGTAAGCTCACTATTCCAGTCGAGATTTTTCACCCACCTTTTGTCGTTTCGTCCGTTGTCTCGCAGTCTTGTCCCACGCCACGACTGCCTCTTCGATAGCGTCCATTCGTATGAGAACCATTTCGATGAAATCACCTTGGGGCTCAACGTAGAGTGCGCGCTGGTAGATCTCGCTGCGCAAACTTGGCACTATCTCTGACGCAACCCGATTGCCGTGCGCCGCCATTTTTACGGATCCATCAACTGATCTATATAATCCGCAACCGACAGTTCCGCCGGTGGCTGCAATTTCACGAGATCCTCGGGCTTAAGACGAGTGTACCGTCTTAGCGTTTCCCAATCCTTGTGACCTGTGACAAGCGCAACCCTTTCGATCGGCAATCCAGCTTCGAAGAGTCGTGTTGCCGCTTCGCGGCGCAGATCGTGAAATCGTAGGTCCTCGATGTGAAGAACCTGGCACGCCCTGGCAAAGGCGGCGCCTGCGCTGGCTGCTCGATAAGGAAAAACCCGCCCTTTGCCTCGGGTCACAATCCTCTGCTCGAGAACTAGCTGCCAAGCGTCAAAGCCTGTCGCGTTCAGCATCGGTATAACTTGGTCATTGTCGTCTTGATCCTGGGGGGCCTTGCGGGCTCTGATCTTGATCAAGCGCTTTCTCATATCAACATCAGCCCATTCGATTCGGAAGATTTCGCCTTCGCGCATCGCCGTAGCAATTGCGAACGGAATAATGCGATCCATGGGGATGTACTGGCGTGGACTGGCTGCGAAGAATTCGATCAAACGCTGAATCTCTTCAACGGTGGGACGCCGCGTTCTTGCTCGACTTTTTCTCATCAGACCGAGCTTCTTTAGGGCTACGCGAGCTAAGTCAAACTCGTCGTGACGCAGCGGCGCGCCGTGCACGGCCTCAGCATAGGTCAGGATTGCGCTTATATCGGAGAAGTTGAACTGAACCGTACTTGCCGAAGCTCCCCCCTTTGCTCGCGAACGACCATATTCAACGAAGTTTGCTCGCGTGAGTTCTGAAAGCTTCAGTTTACCCAAAGTGGGCCGAATGCTTTCGAGGAAGAGCTGTCTGGTTCTCCCAACCTTCTTCCCAACTTCCAGCATGTCCTGAAGGTAGAGATCAATAAGCTCTTCCAACGTTCGCTTGTCCCAATCGGATGGTGCCTTTGCGGTAAGATCGATTTCACGTTCCAGGGCTAAACCCCAGGTCTCCGCGTCTTCCTTTTTGCGAAAGGTTCTCGTGGCGTACTGTCCCTTTCGACGGACTTGAATGCGCCAGTTGCTCGAAGGGAGCCTAATAAGTGTCGCCATGATCGTCCCCGCAGCTGCCGTTACAAAAATCGCGTCCTCCGCACATCAATTCGCAACCCTTTGTCCGCACTAGAGATGTCCGCACGGGCCGCTCGCGTAGGCGAGCTGGGTTGTAATTCCGCAGGCCCCGGGTTATCTCCAACGAGATCACGAAGCGTTCTTTCATCCTTGTTGGGCCATAAGTTGCAATCCGCTCCCTATCGCTTTTCTGTGGCTCCGATGATGGATTGGACCGACCGGCATTGCCGGGTGTTCCATCGTCACCTGACCCGGCGGGCGCTGCTTTATACGGAGATGCTGACCACCGGCGCCATCATTCACGGCGATCGAGAGCGGCTGCTCGGGTTCGACGCGATCGAGCATCCAGTGGCGCTTCAACTCGGTGGCTCGGATCCGCGCGACCTCGCGCAGGCCGCCCGGATTGGCGAGGATTTTGGGTATGACGAAATCAATCTCAATGTGGGCTGTCCCTCCGATCGCGTGAAGGACGGCCGCTTCGGCGCCTGCCTGATGGCGCAGCCAGAGCTTGTGGCGGTTTGCGTCGAGGCGATGAAACGCGTGGTCAAAGTGCCCGTCACGGTGAAATGCCGCATAGGCATCGATGACCAGGATCCGGAAGTCGCGCTGGATAAATTGGCGCGCGCCGTCGTCGCTTCCGGCTGCGATACCCTGACCGTGCATGCCAGAAAGGCCTGGCTCGACGGCCTGTCGCCCAAAGAAAACCGCGACATCCCGCCGCTCGACTATGATCGCGTCTACCGCCTCAAGCGCACGATGTCGGATGTGCCGGTCATCATCAATGGCGGCATCCCAGGCATTGACGAAGCGAAAGCGCATCTTGCGCATGTCGACGGCGTGATGCTCGGCCGTGCCGCGTATCAAGAGCCGTGGCGGCTTCTCTCCGTCGATCAAGACATTTTCGGCGAGGTGGCGCCGCATGCGACCATGCAAGACGCGCTCGAGGCGATGATGCCCTATATCGAGCGACAACTCGCGCGGGGCACACGGCTGCATGCTATCACGCGACATTTCGTCGGGGCATTTCACGCTGTGCCCGGCGCACGCGCCTTCCGCCGACATTTAGCGGAAAACGGGACGCGGCCCGGAGCTGACGTCCGGGTATTAGAAGACGCGATCGCCAAGATTTCCCAGCGACAGGCAGCCTAAGTTGGCCTTTCATTCGCCCAAGCAATAGCAGTGCGCCGGTTATACTGAAATCGCAGAGACAGTATAACCGTGGTGAAAGCCCGATGTGCTTGCGGGTTGACGCTGTCAAATTATTCCCCTTTGGATCTCGACTACGAAATTTGGATCAAAAGTCGGATTTTCCCATGCGCGCTGCGTCTGCAGCTATGGACCGCGGCCCTTGGCGTTAGAGACGACCCTCGTCATGCCAAAGTTTTTTCGAAGCATTCGTGGGTATGGCCGAAGATCCAAGCATCTGCCAGCCGCAGCGTTTTCTTTCCTCTCAATCGACTGGGGCCCCATGAGCGCCGTCAAGTCACTACGGTACGCTGCAGCTAAAATCTCTTCGTCCGTTAGTTGCGCGTAGTCGCGAGAGTGTTGGGCATCCGGTACCGGCGCGTGATGGGTGACAATCACCAACTTGCGGTCGCCCCTCGACTTACCCATTTCAGCCTCTAGAAACGCTCGCGATTGCCGGTGACGGAACAGCGCATTTGCCGGACGAAAAGGTCGCTTGTGGCGGTCGGTCCGGATCTTCTTGAAGTCGTTCATTCGCTTGTCCGCGATCGCCATTGCGCGTACATGTCGCCCCGCAGCATGAAGTCGGTCCACAACGTCGCTCCTGCGAACGTTACGGCCAAAAGGGATCGCGCAATTTTGAAGCACGTAGATCTTTGTGCCTCGGGCGGCGTCCATAGCCTTCTCTACTGTCCGAGCCTCGTCCGCCCCGTAAGCCTCATGGTTGCCCAGCACGTAAATGGCCGGCTTATCCGGCACACGCTCCTCAAGCCAACGGACGCCACGCTCGGCACGCGGGATCAGTTCGCCTGCCATAATCAACACGTGGAACTCTGGCCGCTCCGCCGGCGGCGCAAGATCCCAACCACGGGTCAATATAACATGGAGATCACTCATGACCCACAAACGCATGGTTCATGCCCCAATCCTAGAGAGCAGCCGTTACAGCCGACACGAGCTGGATAGAAGTTTCTAGGCTCCTCTGGAGCGCTTGTAGGTCCGAGAGGCGGACCTCCTCCATCACCAAAGCGCGCGGCTCCAGGAGCTCTTTGACGAGCTGGATCAACGGCGTCTCTTGGATGCCTCTTTCATTCAAATGAAGGTTGGTTCTGATTGCGCCACTCGGCGTTAATCTCGTAGTCACCTCGATTGGGATCGACTGCAGCACGATGCTCAATGGGATCTCGATAGTTGCAAGAACTGCGTCAGTCCCTGCGATACGATGCCCGAATCTGTGCATACGGCTTGTGGGGCCAAAGCCATTTTGAGCGGAAGCCTCGCCGAAAGGCTCAATTTCTAGCCATTCTCTGAAAGCCATAGCAAGGCTCCTTTTTGGGTAACCGGAGCGTTCAACAGCGTTGGTCCCGACGCGCCTGTAACGCCATACCCGATCTCGGGAGGAATGCCCCCTGTCGAATCGTACAGGTGCGTCCAAATCTGAGCTGACCTACCTCGGAGGTGCCGGCTTCATTATCGACAAGGGGTCGTATTGGATGTGCAGCCTTTCGGCCAAGTCCGACCGCCACCTCTCGGGACAGGCGATCGAGCTCAAGCACCTTCGATTCGCGGCACTCGCATATGAATGCGGCAGCTTCCGGAAGGCCGCCGAGCTCCTTCCTGTTCAGCATTCTGCATTGAGCCGTGCGGTGGCTCAACTCGAGGCCCAGGTTGGAGCGGCTTTATTCGAACGTTCGACAACAGGCGTACGACCTACCCTCGCTGGCCTGCATTTCTTGAAACACGCAATCTCAATTTTGGAGCAACTTGACGCACTTCTCGAATCGACAAGCGGCTTGGCACGTGGCCAGTCTGATCAACTTCGGGTAGGCTTATGCGCGTCGGTCGCCCCTGGCCGCCTCGGAGAACTCCTTGCCGGCTTTCGGCAACGTTGCGCTCCTACTAACCTAGTCGCCACAGAGCGATCTACGACAGGGTTACGTAGATCTCTTCAGAGCAGCGATTCAGATATTATAATTGGATCAGGACTGCTCGACTCGTCAACCGTCCACGCGCACGCGCTGTGGCGCGAGCGGGTTTTCGTTTTGCTCCCGACAGATCACGCGCTTGCTTCCCACGAAGCTGTCTTCTGGACGGACCTTCGCGATCAAACCATTTTGCTCGTAACGCCCGATCGTGCCGGCAGCGTGGAGGAAATGTTAGAATCCAGAATCCAGATGCGTGGGATCATCCAAAACGTGCAACGGCATCACGTCAGTCGGCACCTCATTCACAAGTTCACAAGACTGGGATTCGGCGTGAGCTTTATCCTAGACTCCGACGTCGCCACTGTTGGAGACGACGTTGTTTATCGAGAATTGCACGACGAGCAGGGTCAAGTGGACGTCTGCTTTTATGCGCACTGGATGCCCAGCAATAGGAAATTCGCATTACGTCCATTTCTGACGTTTTTAGCCGAGCGCTACCCGTCGCCAACCGAGCGATAGACGCGCTTTGACTTCGCAAAGCCTCTGTCTGCGGCCATAAATCGCGCCAGCATTGGCGCGACCAGTTTGATTGGATCAATCGCCTGGCCTGTTTCGCGCGCCAAGGCTTCAGCGTACGCAACCAAATCCCGGTGCACCGAAGCAGGTAGTTCCGTCATGACTTTGACTGGCTTATCGTCCGACAACGCCGTGATCTTAAGCTTCGACACCAGACACCTACCCTCTATACAGCTCAAGAACGAGATCTCGATTGACGATGACACGCACCGGGAAACCGGACCGGATGGTCAACGTTGGTTGAATACCGAGGCTGCGACGGACGATCTGTTGGCCTGTTTGATTGAGGGAGTCGCCTGCACCGCGCCGCATCGCCTGGAGGATCGCGCTGTCATTGCTGTTCGTATTTGAGCCCGCGCCGGGCTCGGTGCCGACGGCTAGTAGGGTCGAAAGAGCCGCGGCTTTGAACAATTCGCCCCAGTGATTATTGACCTCGTCTTCAAGCCCCGAATAGCCCGCGGTATCAGCCCCCTGTTCACGCTCCAACACCATCGAACGGCCATTCGGCATGATCAGCCGGGTCCAGACCAGCAACACGCGCGACTGACCGAAGGCAACCTGGCTGTCATAAACGCCAATCAGGCGCGCTCCCTGCGGGATAAGCAGAAAGCGCCCGGTGGGCGAATCGAACACATTTTCGGTCACCTGTGCGGTGATCTGGCCCGGAAGGTCCGACCGTATCCCTGTGATCAAGGCACCTGGAATGACAGTTCCCGCCTGCACGACATAGGGTGATGCCGGCTTGGTGACGCGATCGGGGCTTACTGTACGGCGATCAACGAATGCATTGACGAATGCGAGCTTCCTGTCCTGACCACCCTGCGAAACTCCCTCGTCGCCATTGGTGGCCGAAATTGATGAAGCATTCCGGTCGCCACCCTGGGCCGCGGCAGCAGGCGGGCGCGCATCTCTTGCATTGGCCGAAGCGAACAAATGGCTTACGCGGGCCGCTTCGGTTTCTTGATCCCGGCGCTGCTGTTCCGCATCGAGAGCCGTAGCTCCAATCGTCGGCGACTGACCTTGGGCGGCCAGAATAGGACGCCCAAGGTCTCCAGGAAGAGGTGGACCAAGCTGGGGAATACCTCGACGCGTCAACCCCATGTAGTCCTTCGGCAGCGTCGCAATGCCATCGGCAATATCGTGATGCTCAGTGGCGTAGAGCTCATCCGCCGGCTGATTTCGGGAACGATTGTTTTGCAATGACCACAATACAGCGCCGCCAATGACTACCAGCGCGACCGCAATTCCTCCTGCGAGAACCTTGCGCGATAGCCGTGTTACGCGCGGATGCTCCGCTCTTAGGCGGAAGCTTCTCGACGGGTCGTCCTGTGTTTGCCTCGAAATCGATCGATCCTGATCGCCTTCAATCTTCGAATTCATGACGACGACCTCCCGTCAGTCCTGACAATTCGGACCTTCTGCTGGTGTTCGCCCCCGAGCCGCAGTTCTGCCGCTGCAAACAGCCGATCCACAATCAGTAAATTGCCGTATGCGCGGTAGTTGACCAGCTCGGTCTTTCCGTCAGGGCCAATGACGAACAGCGGCGGCATCTCGCCTTGGACAATCCCTTGCGGGAATTCGACATAGACCTTGCGGCCATCGTCATACGCACAGAGCGGCCGCCAGGGTGGACTGTCCCCCTCGATCGCGTAGCGAAGCACGCGCTGCGCTGGATCTGGAAGAACCGGTGTGAGGGAAGCCTCGCGCGATTTTTCGCGCGCTGTTTCTGGATAATACCAGGCGACGGAGGGCATGTAGGGCCGCTCGCGGGAGCGAAGCTCGATCAAATACGTGCGCCGGTCGGTATTAATGACAAGGTTGGTCTCGATTGCCGCCCGCGTCGGCTTCGCGAGGATGTGGACACGACGGGTGTCGCCGCTTCCACTTTCGGTATCGCCTACAACCCATCGCACCGTGTCTCCTGCCGCGATAGGCCCCGATCCTGTCAGTTGCTCCCCTTCTTCGAGCGCAATATCCGTGATTTGTCCGGGAGAGGCGTACACCTGATAAAGCGCTCCCGGGCTGTAAGCGTAGATCTGAGCTTCGGCACGCAAGCCCGCCGCTTCGGCAACCGCGAGAAGCATTTAGCCACCATTGACGACTACGTGGAGGAAATGACTGGAGAGCGGACCGCGCCGCACGTCAAGAACCACCAGCGCGGATGACGAATAGAGGATACCGCCAACAGTGCTGCAGCCCCGTAGCTCCCCGTAGATTTCCCCAAGGGTTGCCGCTTCGCCTTTCGAAGGCCTTCTTTACCCTCAAGGGTCGCGATACCGTTTCAGAACAACCGGGCCAAATTCGAGGAATAAGCGCGGCGTTTAGCGCGCGCCCACAGACTATGCGGGAAGAGCTGTGAAGCGCACTTACCTAGCAATCTCTATTGCAGTGGGCGCCTATATCCTTACGACGGGAGTCGGCGCGGCGATATTCCCTTTCTCATTCGGCCGCGACCAGCTCATGGCGTACGTGGGCCATGAACCCAATATCATTTCGGGGCCCACCCTCGGCTCTCTGACGTATTGGATGCTGCTGCTAGTCTTTGTGATCGCGCTACCGACAGCCGCGTTGCTGGCAGGAGGCTTGATCGATCGCCCCATCTTCTCTGAAGAATCAAAGGTACCCATTTGGCTTCCAATCGCCACCGCGTTGGCGATGACTGCCTACTGCCTCTATCGGCTTTCGCTGTCTGGCGGCCTCAACCTTCTGACAGCTCCCTGGGACCTGACCTCGTGTTACGAAGCCAAGATCCTGCGTCGGGCCGAATTGCAGAGCGCGCTTGGAAACTTCTACTTTGCCTTCGCCTTTGCGAGCCTCCCGATGCTCAGTTGCTATCTGCTTGCACGCGGCGTGATAGGTAAAAACAAACCGGCGTTGCTGTCCTTCGCCGTTCTAAGCGTCGTCATCCTTAGTCTTGACCTTGCGACAATGCAGAAGGCGCCAGCATTCATCTACCTCTTGATGGTGGGGCTGACGCTCGCACTCTCAGAATTCGGAATTTTACGCAGCGGCATTCTCGTGCTGCCGATTGCTGCCGCTCTCTTCCTCGTGCTTAGCATCACTCAGTTTTGCGCTGCTGAACACGTTGTATCGCCCGCGCCCTTTGCGGAGGGATCGCGACCAGAGGGATCGCGACCAGATCGCCTGTCAACGTTTCGGATCATCGCGATCCGGATGGTTCGCTCCAACTTATTGAGGATGGCCGTCGGCTTTCCCTTCTATGTAGAAACCTTCTCAGACCCAGAACGCCGATGTGGCATCGATCCATCGTGGCTACGTCGGGTCTTTGGCGAGCAACGATGCTTCCCGCCAACACTAATATTTCCTAAGGTATTTCCAAATGTCACGTCCACGACAGGCTATCAGCCTGCACCTGTGAACGTCTCCGGCTATGCAGAGGCAGGTCCCTGGTACGCATTGTTCGCGACCTTTGTTGCCGGATCACTGCTTGGCCTCATTTCCAGTCTGGGACGCGGCAGAGACCCTGCGGCGATCGCGACCACAGTCGCAGCATGCGTCTTCGCCTACTATATTGCGCAATCGTCTCTAACCGGAGCTCTGTTTGACGCATACGGACTGCTATGGCTAACGCTGCCCCTTTTCATTTTAAAGCTGTCAAATATTTCGCGTGGCACGTGACCGCCTGCGCTCGAAAGAAGATAAACGGTGAAAGAATTTTTATCTGTCGCCGCGAAGGTGATCGCGTTGATGATGCTGGGAATGGCCGCTGCGCTTTCCACGATGATGTGGCCATTTGGTCACAGGGCCTCGCGCGCAGCCCTGCTATTTTGGCGGTTCACTGGAGATCGGACCATGTCAATCGATCGGACACGGACTATCGAGTGGGACGGCAAGGTCTTGAGCGGCTCGGTTGCCGCAAATGGAACACCAACGAAGGTTACTTTTGCGGCCGTACAAACGGGCGGGACTGAGTCCGCAGATGTTCCTACCAATCGTTACTTGCCTGGTAGATGGAACTGGGGCCCGGCGAAATCCTCGATCGATTGGTATTGATACAACTGGCGTTCGTCGTGAACCGACGGGCGGCAAAAGAAAACCCGCCGACCTCGTGAGCCGGCGGGAGTTTGGACTTTAGATTACGCCCGGGGTCTCCCGGTCGTGGACGGGTTATAGCACGAACGCCTGCGCTAAGTGTCGGCGCGCATCATCTCGGAATGCTCTACCGCAAGCGCACGATAGTGCGCGGCCATCTCTCGATAGTGCGCCCGGGAAATTGCATCCTTTGCCTCGTCCGCACGCTTTTCAAACATGGCCGCGCGGTCTCGAAGGTCTACGGGTTTGGCCATCAGCTATCTCCACAGGTCCAACTGCCCACCCAGCCACTGCTATATGGATGCTAGCGGCGTTGGAGCCAGTCGAAATTCCGTGAAATCACGGGAATGGGTTTGCTCGAACCGTGAATGAAAGAGGCCGCCTAAGTCAGCGGCGAGCCCGACTGGATGAGCTGACCCCGCCTTTGGTCTCATATAGTTTGGTGCGTTACGGCTTGTATTCGCGCTCCAGTTGCGGCTCAATAACGCTTTCGGTCTTGGGAGACCAACATGCATTTTTGATCGGCTGCATGACCTCCGAACCATCAGATTGAAGTGAGGCGCATACTATGCGTGCACTCATGCTAGCCTGCCTGTTGGCGTTCTCACTCGTCTCCCACGCAAAAGCCAATGAACCCCCACCGGACTGGCTTGCGGCTCGCCTCTGGCTGGACAGTGCAGATTGCGCACTCAAGACCGGCAAGTTCCTCGTTCTGTGTCGCGACAGCAGAGTGATTCCTATCGGCGATGACAGCCTCGGCGACGACCCCGGGCACGCGCTCGCGCTGGGACTCTACTCCGCGCTGACAGGACGGGCGGCAAAGCCGTCCGATATTGCCCGGATCAACCTTGGCATCAACGTTATCGGCCTGATCCTGCTCGCCCTCCTGCTGTTCACGCTGCAGCTGCGGATCAGCGCAGCGCTCGTGCTGCTGTCGATCGCCCTCGCTCGGCAATACCCCATCCTCACTCCCCACCCGGCAGGACTTGGCGATGCCTGCCTTTCCGCCATCCTGCCGCTGGCCCTGCTGGGCCTACCGCTGATCAAGGCATCGCAAGGAACGTTCATCGGCTGGCTGGTGGCGGGTATTCTGAGTCTTGCGACAGCAAGTCTGTTTCGCCAGTCAACGGCCATGATGGGAGTTGCCGCCTCCGCGGCAGCGATCGCCGTCAGCGTGGCCGTGTCAGGCCGCCGCACCATTCTGCCGCACATCGCGCTGCTTCTCGCCGTCTTCGTTGCCTACAAGGCCCCCCACCTGGTGCACCGCGCCCGCGACATTGCATACAACCTGCAGCCCGCGAGATTTACCGAGGAGCACGGCCCGTGGCACAGCCTCTACATCGGGCTCGGGGTGAACAAGAACCCGTTCGGCATTCGCTGGGATGACGCCAGCGGCATCGAAGCCGTCGAACGCTTAGACTCTCGCATCCTGTTCGGCACTCCCGCCTATTTCGATGCGCTCAAGCACGAATATTTCCGGATCGTCACGACGTCGCCAAGACAGGTTCTCCAAGTCTACGCGACCAAGCTCGCTAGCACCCTTCACCAATCATTGCCCGCACCGCTCCACGTCCCCATCATGTGGCCGCTCCTGCTCGTTGGGCTGGCTGCCATGGTCGTCCGCTTCTGGATCGCACGTCACCTTCCACCTAATGCCGCGGACGCAGCACTGTTCGTCGCGTCGCTCTACACCTGCTTTTTCATCGGGCAGGCCGTCCTAATCAACTATGCGATGATCTACATGTTTCCGATCGGGATGTTCCTGCTGCTTGCCATCGGGGCGTGCCTCGATCTCACCCGCCGGACCATCTCAACTTGACGTCAGGAACCGTGCCGGCCCATCGGCAAAAACCGAGGTGGAACACTCACCTCACAGCTTGTCGTGCCAGCCACACCCAAGTAGGGGCTTGCTTCGACTAGAGCGCGTACTCATAAGTCCACGATGTCCGCATATTCGCCAACAGCGGCGCAGAAGCCGACATTTCACGAAGGCCCGCTAGGGCCAGAAGCGGAAGTCATTCGATCCTCGTTGCCACGGGCGAAATCCCTGGCTGCAATCGTCATTCCGGCAGCCCGGCTTGCCGCAATCCTTCTTGCCATCGCATTGCTTGGAGCGGCGATCCGTAATCCAGGTTGATAGTCCGGATTGTCCTGCAATGCCATTGACACCCACGATGCCGCTTCGGCATAGCGGCCCGGCATGAACCGGAAAAGTGTGCCGCGGATCGTCGGAAAGATCACGGTCAAATCAATCACCGAAGGCGCGATGTGGAGCGGCGGGCGAACAGTCAACCACGCGGCAACGGGCGGTCCGCTGGCAACTGACCGCGTCCCAAAACGCCGCCATCTTAAATGGTGGTGGGCTCAAAATGCCCTGTGCACGTTAACAGGCACTAAGTTCCAACTATCTAACAAATATTAGGAATCCACCGTCCACCTTTGGCAACAAGTGTTGTAGGGCGGTTACAGCAATCCCCAGCGAGCCGCATACACTTGGCCAAGTCAGGTGGCGAAGCGCACCGAATTCATTGAACTTGTAATTCATTCTGGGGAGACACGCGCATGAAAGTGCTTTTTGTGGCTGCGGCCGGAACGTTGGCTCTAGCTCTGGCGGCACCAGCCAGTGCGGCGGACTTGGCCGCCCGGCCGTACACCAAGGCTCCGCCGCCGATGGTCGCCACCATCTACGACTGGAGCGGCTTTTACATTGGCGTCAACGGTGGTTACGGCTCGGCGCACACTTGCGCGGATATCGTCGCGATCGGCGCGTTCCCGATTGTTCCGGCTGCTGCCGACGGGTGCCACAACGCAACTGGAGGCACGGTTGGTGGTCAGATCGGGTACCGGTGGCAGTCGGCTAACTGGGTCTTCGGCGTCGAGGGCCAGGGCAACTGGGCCGATTTCACCGGCAGCAACATCGGTCTCTTCTCAGGTACCGATAATCGCAGCCGCATCGACGCCTTTGGATTGATCACGGGCCAAGTAGGCTATGCCTGGAATAATGTTCTCCTCTACGTAAAGGGCGGTGCAGCGGTAGTTGGAGATCGCTTCGACGCCTACGTTCCGCCTGGATTCGTCGGCGCCGGTACGCTCCTGGCTACCACACGCGACACCGCTCGTTGGGGCGGTACGGTCGGCGCCGGGGTAGAGTTCGGCTTCGCGCCGAATTGGTCGGTGGGCTTCGAATACGACCATATCTTCCTGGGCCATCACGACACCGTTTTCACCGATCCGGCGGGAGTTTCTTTCGCCACGGCTCGCATCGGTCAGGATGTCGACATGGGTCTGGTTCGCGTGAACTACCGTTTTGGTGGTCCGCTCATCCCAAGGTATTGAGTAGCTTCATTCAAACAACAAAGGCCGGCTCAAAGAGCCGGCCTTCTGCTTTGGGAGGCTCAAGTGACGAAGACTTACCGGCCAGTCATCCCCTCGAAACTCGCCGATGAGCTGAACCAAGCATTCGCATCAGCTGAACCTCACAGAATCTGCGGGGCGATCGGAGAGGCGCTCAAAGATTTCAACATTTCGGAGATCTCAAGGGAGGCCGGGCTGCAGCGTACCAGCATTTATCGTGCTTTCGGCAATGAACAGCTTCCGAATTTTTCAACCGTTTTGGCGGTGCTCACCGCAATGGGCTTGCAGCTCAAAGTAACGCCGAAGCGGGGCGCCCATAAGCGAGCTCTCATCCAGCCGGACCCCCTTGGATAGATCAACAGTACTGCAAATCGAGCGCCACCGCGCCAAGCGCACAAAAATTCATAACGTTACAAGGCGCCTTACGCCGCGCGCCACCTGCAGAATGAAGGAGGCCGCCAACTGAGGCGGCCTTACTGTCGGTGCCTGCGCTCGGCCCGAGCATCGATATAGATGATCACCGCGAATGTGGCACTCACAGCCAAGACGCCGACCGAGGCAGTAATGAACAGCACCGTCATCATCGCCGGGTCAGTATCCCTGCGTGGGCAGTGTGCCGGCAATTCACGATTGATTAGCGTCTGGTACAAACTAGGACACGGGCTAAATCAACTCAGGACCAGTGCCCGCCAACGGAGGCGGCGTCAAATCGTCAGGATCAGCCAATAGTGGCGGGTATGACAAGGCTGAGACAGTCCATGACGCACCGCCTCTCAGCAGAGGAATCGCTCGCGTCAGTGATAAAAACCGGCCAGCGCGGGAACCGGTGGGTCAGCGCTTCGCTGCGTTGCCAGCTAATTCCATCGCGAGATCTAGGAGCCTGTCCGAGTAGTCCCTGTTCAATTGGTCGGGAGTCTGATTCTATTTGCGTCCATGAGCAAGTATTTTCGGCCCTGGAAGATTGATCAG